>NZ_JAJSRO010000011.1:0-181716 GCF_021283425.1 Pseudomonas sp. NMI542_15
ACTGCAATGAGTGCGGCGAAACAGGCGCGGGAAGCGTTGGCGAGCCTGACGCCAGAAGAGGCCGAGTTCATGATGCGCCATCAGGCCGAGATTGCCGGGTTGCTCAGCGATGTGAGCCTGGCGATGGGGGTAAGTGAGGCGATGGTTGGCAAGTCGCTGGATGAACTCAGCGACATACTGCGAAAAATTGAAGACCTGCATAAAGATCAATTCATCAAGCATGGGCACCTTAGGCACCCTGAGTTCTTTGCGGAACGTCAAAAACTATTTACGCAATTAAGTAAAAATTTGAACGCAACCGTTCTGAACAAGCGGCTCAATCTCGGAAATTATGAGAGTCTGCGGCGGGACCTGGGAATCTCATCGAAAAGTTTAGTCCATCATTGGAGCAAGGCGGGAGGACCGACACACATCCCTGGCTACGCGACACATTTGGATAAACTGGCCAAGATGACCAAATATTTGAAAACCGGCGGGCGTATAGGGATTACTATTGGTGGAATCGGCTCGGCAATCAAAGTCTCTGAAGTCTGCAAAGAGGGAAACTCCAGAGCCTGCGAAAAAGTCAAAGTTACTGAAACAAGTAATTTCTCTGGCGGCTTAGCCGGCGGCTGGGCGGCCGGCAAAGTATCAGCTAGAGTCTCTGCAAAGGTTTGCTGGAGATTTGGACCCGGGACTGTCGCATGTGGAATAGTAATCACTGGCACAGGTACCTTGGCTGGTAGCGTCGGCGGCATGAAATATGGTGAAAAGCTCGGCGAATTAGTCTTTGAGATCTTTGCAGATGATTGAGCATCTTGACTTAAAGCTAAGACTATTGTTGCTAGCAACACCTGTATGCCTAATTTTAATCGGGCTTGCTTCTGATGTTCATATCGCCTGCTCTCGCCAATATAAAGAGATGACCTCGGCACTCCAACGGAGTGCGTGCCTTCCATTTGCGACTGCCATGTGGGGGGAGAAAAAAATTGGCTCCAGGGTGCTAGTCATTTCTGTAATCGCTGGCGCCATCGGATCACCAACTTCAAGCATTCGCAGAGGGCTTATGGATGAGCGAGACTACCGACAATTCCCTAAGAAGCTAAAAAGCAAAATACTTATTTCATCATCACTGAACAACATCGGCATCATCTGGATAGCCGTAAACTTCTTCATCTAATAGCCGACCTGAGAGCCCCCCCCTTATGACCTCAGACCAGAACCACCGCCCCGAATCGCCAACCACCTCACACTGCCAAAAAACGCAACTCCATGTCACGTCCATTTCAAAACTCATAATTATGGCATCCTTATCAATGGGCCTGTACCTTTATTATTGGTACTATCGACACTGGTTGCTCATTAGAGGTCAGCATGGCCTCAGACTCATCCCGCTGCTTTGTACAATATTCGGCGCCTTTACAATATTCTTCTTGATGAAAAAAATCGTCGCTCGCTGTACTCAAGCGAATCGGTCTATAGAAGGTAGTGCGGTCGGTGTCACTCTGATGGTATACGCACCCATCCTACTGATAGTAGGCTGGGAATTTTATATATCCGAAAAAGTACTGAGCAAGCTGCCACTCTCCTTTTTCACCATAATCCCGATTATGCTCACACTCCTCTACACCACCTTTTTCTCGGTAGCAATGGTGCAGATACAACAAGCAATCAATAGTTGCGAGGGTGATGCATGCGGGTTTGAAAACTCAAAAATAACTTGGACAAATGTTCTATGGCTGATTATCTGCTGGCTGCCCATCACCGCTCTTTTTGGCTTTTTGTCGGCTTACGGAGCATTGATGCCTTAACCCGCGCTACCTAGCCTTGCTTGAGGACTCATCGCGGGGCACCGATTCCCACAGTGATAGCGCATCTTTCAATCTATGCACAACTCCTGTGGGAGCGGGTTTACCCGCGAAGGGGCCGGTACAGCCAATACAAAAGTCAGCGCATCAAGCCCAGCTCGGCATCATCCAGCAGCGCCTTGGCCATGGCAGCGAAATAATGCGATGCCCACATCATTTGCTGGTCGCCATCCATCAAACCGGTCAGCGACAAGTCCCGTGCATAGCCCATCAACTCGGAGGCCTGCTCGCGGGCGCTGCGGCAGGGGATGCCTTCGGCTATGCGGAACAGCGGATGGGTTTGGCCTTCCCCTTGGTAGAAATAGGGCATGGGCTGGCAGGGGTTCGCCATGGCAGGTTCAGCGCCTGGGAGATCGAGCGCCGCCCGCGCGGCGCTTGATCTCATAGGCGCTGCACCTGCCACGGCGAGCACCTTTCAGCCTTAACCTAATGCCATGCCTTCAAAGCGAGCGCCGCGTCTGCAGCATGTTAGGGCTCATCTGCACCTGCGAAATCGCCATGTTCAAACTCAACTCAAACCGGCTCCCCAACCCGCGCGTTGACTCATGCGCCAACCGCGCCCCCAGCAACTCCCCCATCTGCCGGCAGATCGACAAACCAATCCCCAAACCGCCATACCGCCGGGTCATCGAACCGTCGACCTGGAAGAACCTCTGATAGAGGGTCGACTGCTCCAGGTCATCGAAGCCGATCCCGCTATCACTGACGGTAAAGGTCAAGGCCAGGTCGCCCGGCCCCAACCGGCGGCCGCGCACCTGGATCATCACCCCGCCCTGATGGGTGAACTTCAAACCGTTGTCCACCAGGCAGCCCAGGCACTGGGCCAGTTTCTGCCCGTCACCCAGCAGCCCGTCCGGCAGGTCGGCCGGTATGTCCAGGCTCAGGTACAAGCCTTTGCGCAGGGCCTGCCCTGCATAACCAGCGCGCAAGCCCTGCAGCAGCGCACGCAGACTGAACGGCGTCGGCTGCGCACGCAGGCGGCCGGCCTGCAGTTCGGACAGGGTGAGAATGGCGTCGACCATGTCCATCATGCCTTGCGCCGACCCCACCGCCGTGCGGTGGTATTGGGCCATTTCGGCGTCCATCGGCAGGGTGTGCATCAGCTCCAGCGAGCCGATCACGCCATTCATCGGGGTGCGCAGCTCATGGGTCACGCTGGCCAGGAACTCGTCTTTCAGGCGGTTGCTCCTGGCCAACTGCAGGTTGAGTTGCTCCAGCGTGCGCCCGGTCTCGCGCAAGGTCTGCGCCTGCTGCTCACGCAGGCTGTTGATGCGGTCCGCCAGCGCCAGCGACAGCAATGCCACCTCCAGCGCTGAACCCAACTGGCTGGCATACATGGTGATGAATACATTTGGCAGATAGCCCAGCACCATCAAGGTGTTGACCAGGCCGCCAAGCAGGAACGCCGTCCAGGCGATGATGAACCAGCGCGCCACGCGCAAGCCCCGCCACCAGGCGTACAAGCCAGCGCTGAAGATGCTGACGGTGAACAGTAATGCCAGCAGCGTGGCCATGCGCAGGGCAATGCCGTAGGGCATGCTCACCGCCAGCACCATGACCAGCGCACCGCCCAGCATCAGTAGCTGCAGCAGCCGGTCGAAGCCACGACTGATGTTGCCCAGTTGCAGGAAATGCCGGGCGAACTGGCAGCCGAACAGGCCTGCTGCACCAATGAACAGCGGCGTCGAGGCGTTCGCCCACCAAGGGCTGTCGGGCCAGAAGTAGGCCACGCCCGCACCGTTCACCGACACCTGGTACAAACCGAACGAGGCAATATAGAGGATGTAGTAGAGGTAGCTGACGTCACGCACGCTGAGGTAGATGAACAGGTTGTACACCAGCATCACCAGCAACACGCCGTAGATCATTCCCAGCACATACAAGCGGGTGGGCTGCTCCTCCATGTAGGCCTCGGGGGACCAAAGCGCCAGCGGCGCCTGCACCGAGCCCTGGCTGTGCAGGCGCAGATAGGCGGTGGTTACCTGCCCAGGCGGCAGCTGCAATTCGAACAGGTAGTTGTTCTGCCGGATCTGGCGGCTGTCGTAGGGCAAGGCATCGCCGGTGCGCTGGGCCAGGTGAAAGCCACCCCTGCCGTCGGACAGGTACAGTTCGAGGTGGTCCAGCGGCGGATAGGCCAGCTCAAGCAGCCATTGCCGTGGGGCAGCGCTGGGCGCGCCAACCGGGCGCAGCTCGACCTTGAGCCAGAACACCGAGGTGGAGTAACCGGCATTCAGCACGTCTTCGTGGTGAGGTTTGAAGTATTTGGCGAACCCGGGGGCACTCACCTGGGCGATGCTGGCACTGCCATCGAGGTCTTCGTAAACCTGCATGGCTTTGCCCAATGGAAGATGCCGGGTAGCGTCGTCGAAATCGACCGCTCCGGCCAGCACGGGCAGCAAGCCCAAAAGCACAATCAGCAAATAGCGCATACAGCCCCAGCATGGCCTGTCCAGTCGCGTCGCGTTAGCCTCCCATCCGTTTGAGACGACGTGATCCGGCAGCACCCGTTTGTCGAGTTATCCGAGCACTCTAGCATAGCTTCGCAACCTGGCAATCGGCCATCTCAAAAACCAAAGAAAAGGCTCTAAATCAATACTTTCAGAAGAACACCAAACAAAAATCTGACCAATCGATCAGTAAAACGCGTTTGTCGGACGATCCGCCCAAACAGGTTTGGTGGTAAGCTCGCCGACCATGAATACCTACAGCTCCCGCCCCGTTGTCCTCTGTCTCTCCGGCCACGACCCTAGTGGCGGCGCCGGCCTGCAGGCAGATATCGAAGCCCTGATCGCGCAAGGCTGTCACGCTGCACCCGCAGTGACCGCCCTGACCGTGCAGGATACCGTCAACGTTTCCGACTTCCGCGTGCTCGACCGCGAGTGGGTACTGGCCCAGGCCAATGCCGTACTGGCCGACTCCACGGTGGCCGCAGTCAAACTGGGCATGCTCGGTTCGATCGAAATGGTCGACACCGTCGCCGAACTGCTGGCCGCCCACCCGCACCTGCCGCTGGTCTGCGACCCGGTGCTGCGTGCCGGCGGCGGTGGCCGCCTGGGCAAGGACGAAGTCGGCTACGCCGTGCGCGAACGCCTGCTGCCGCTGGCGACCATCGCCACGCCGAACCTGCCCGAAGCCCGCATCCTCGCCGAACTGCCTGAAGGCACCGCCGACGAATGTGCCGAAAAGCTGCTGCCGTTCTGTAGACACCTGCTGATTACCGGCGGTCACGGCGACGAAGACGAAATTCACAACCGCCTGTACACCCAGGACGGTCAGCACCACACCTGGACCTGCCAGCGCCTGCCGGGCAGCTACCACGGTTCGGGCTGCACCCTGGCCAGCGCCCTGGCTGGCCGCCTGGCGCTCGGCGAGCAGCTGGAAAGCGCCGTGCGCAGCGCCCTGGACTACACCTGGCGCACCCTGCGTGACGCCGAACAGCTGGGCAGGGGCCAGTTCGTGCCGCGCCGCCTGCCCCTGGACTTCTGCTCCTGATACGAGGCCTTCGATGAAGCTACGCGGTCTGTACGCAATCACCGACAGCCAGCTGCTCGCTGGCCGTTTCCTGTCCCATGTCGAAGCGGCCCTGGAAGGCGGCGTGTGCCTGCTGCAGTACCGCGACAAAAGTGACGACGCGGCGCGCCGCCTGCGTGAAGCCGAAGGGCTGATGAAGCTCTGCGAGCGCTACGGCACCCAGCTGCTCATCAACGATGACGCCGAACTGGCCGCGCGCCTGGGCGTTGGCGTACACCTGGGCCAGACTGACGGCCCGCTGACCCCGGCCCGCGCCCTGCTCGGCCGCCGGGCGATCATCGGCTCCACCTGCCACGCCAGCCTCGACCTGGCCGCCCAGGCCGCCAGTGAAGGCGCCAGCTACGTCGCCTTTGGCCGCTTCTTCAATTCCGTTACCAAGCCGGGCGCGCCCGCCGCCAACGTTGAACTGCTGGAGCAGGCGCGTGCCCAGGTGAAACTGCCGATTGCCGTGATCGGCGGCATCACCCTCGACAACGCCGCCCCGCTGGTCGCCCACGGTGCCGACCTGCTGGCGGTGATCCATGGCCTGTTCGGTGCCGACAGCGCGCAAGAAGTCACCCGCCGCGCCCGCGCCTTCAACGCCTTGTTCGCATCCTGATTTCGAGAGAACCTTTCATGTCCCGTTCCGAAGACCTGTTCGCCAAAGCCCAGAAGCACATCCCAGGCGGGGTCAACTCGCCGGTCCGCGCCTTCAAGAGCGTTGGCGGCACGCCACTGTTCTTCAAGCATGCCGAAGGCGCCTACGTCGTTGACGAGGACGACAAGCGCTACGTCGACTACGTCGGCTCCTGGGGCCCGATGATCCTTGGCCACGGCCACCCGGACGTGCTGGACTCGGTACGCAAGCAACTGGAACACGGCCTGTCCTATGGCGCACCCACCGCCATGGAAACCGACATGGCCGACCTGGTCTGCTCGCTGGTACCATCCATGGAAATGGTCCGCATGGTGAGCTCGGGCACCGAAGCCACCATGAGCGCCATCCGCCTGGCCCGTGGCTACACCGGCCGTGACGCCATCATCAAGTTCGAAGGCTGCTACCACGGCCATTCCGACAGCCTGCTGGTAAAAGCCGGTTCCGGCCTGCTGACCCAAGGCGTGCCAAGCTCGGCCGGCGTGCCGGCAGACTTTGCAAAGCACACCCTCACCTTGCCGTTCAACGACATTGCCGCGGTCGAAAAAACCCTGGCCGAGGTCGGCCAGACCGTGGCCTGCATCATTGTCGAGCCCGTGGCCGGCAACATGAACTGCGTCCCCCCAGCGCCGGGCTTCCTTGAAGGCCTGCGCGAGCAGTGCGACAAACACGGCGTGGTACTGATCTTCGACGAAGTGATGACAGGCTTCCGCGTCTCCCTGGGCGGCGCCCAAGGCCACTATGGCATCAAGCCGGACCTGTCCACCTTCGGCAAGATCGTCGGTGGCGGCATGCCGGTCGGCTGCTTCGGCGGCAAACGCGAAATCATGGGCTGCATCGCCCCGCTCGGCCCGGTCTACCAGGCCGGCACCCTGTCGGGCAACCCGCTGGCCATGGCCGCCGGCCTGACCACCCTGAAGCTGATCAGCCGCCCGGGCTTCCACGCCGAGCTGACCGACTACACCAGCCGCATGCTTGATGGCCTGCAACAACGTGCCGATGCCGCTGGCGTACCGTTCGTCACCACCCAGGCCGGCGCCATGTTCGGCCTGTACTTCAGCGGCGCCGACGACATCGTCACGTTCGAAGACGTGATGAGCAGCGATGCCGAACGCTTCAAGCGCTTCTTCCACCTGATGCTGGAAGGCGGCGTGTACCTGGCACCGAGCGCGTTCGAGGCGGGCTTCACCTCCATCGCCCACGGCGACAAGGAGCTGCAGATCACCCTGGATGCAGCTGAAAAGGCCTTTGCTGCATTGAAGTAATTGCCAGCCTGCACCGGCCTCTGTGGGAGCGGGCTTGCCCCGCGAAGAGGCCGGTACAGGTAATAATTACGCATGCACAATCAGCTGACTTCCCCAACCAAGCAGAAATTCGAGTAAAACTTTGTAAGGTTGGCGCTGCTTATCCCATAATGTGCCACCAGAGACATTGGCCGCAGCTTTGCAGAGGTAAGTCGATCCCCATGAACCGCACCGGCCGCGCCCTGACCCTGGGCTGCCTGTTGCTTCTTCAGCCCCTGCTGGCCTTGGCGGAGGGCGGTAACTCGTTGCTGATTCCGGCGACGGGCCGCTGCACCTTGAATGTTCAGCCTGAAGACCTGGCAAACGCCCTCAAGGCCTGCGAGCAGACGGCTACCGCGGGGGATGCCCAGGCGCAATTCGAACTGGGCGAGTACTACTACACGCAAACGCCGAAAAACCTCGACAAAGCCCTGGACTGGTTCCAGAAGGCTTCGCTGCAAGGCCAGGCCGACGCCCAGTACCGTCTGGGTGCCATGTTCTTCCATGGCGAAGGGGTCAAGGCCAACAATGTGCAGGCCTACATCCTGCTGAAGATGGCCGCGGTCAACGGTGCCGAAGATGCATTGGACATGGCCGACGAAGTGACCGAGCAAATGCCCCGCGACGAGCTGGAGCATGCCACCCAGGTGCTCGGCCAGATTTTCCGCAAATACCTGCTGGAACTGCAGAACGCCGAAGGGCGCACGCCGTTCTCGCCGCTCCCCTGAAGGTTACTTTTCCGGCATTGGCATCGGGAACGGCATCACATTGCCGCCGCCCTTGGCTTCGCTGATCTTTGCCGTGCCCAGGCGCTCGACTTCGTCGATTCGCACGATCGAGTGCATCGGCACGAAACTGCGGATCACCCCCTCGAACTGGCTCTTGAGCTTCTCCTCGCTCGGGTCTACCACCAGCTGCGAGCGCTCGCCGAACACGAACTCCTCGATTTCCAGGAAGCCCCACAGGTCGCTCTGGTAGATCTGCTTGGCATACATCTCGAAGACCTGCCCCTGGTTGAGGAAGATCACTTTATAGATGGCAGGTTCGCGTTTGCTCATGATGGGAGGGATAACACATGCGTAAGAAAAGGCAGGCATGATACCTGCTCCGGCCTCTTCGCGGGTGAACCCGCTCCCACAGGTCATGCACCCAACCTGTGGGAGCGGGTTCACCCGCGAAGAGGCCAGAACAGGCAGTACATACCGTTGAACGTTTCAGTGCTTTCGCCACTGGCATTCAAGGGTTATTCTTGAGTTCACACCCATTGCCGTCGAGCGGCTAAAAACGACCTTGAACGCACCCATAGAACCCCATCGTTTCATCCTCGAGCCCTTCGAGGCCCACCGTTTCGCCAACCTGTGCGGGCAGTTCGACGAGCACTTGCGCCTGATCGAACAGCGCTTGGCCATCGAAATCCGCAACCGCGGCAATCAGTTCGAACTGATCGGCGAACCCAAGACCACCTCTGCGGCCGAACAGTTGCTGCGCCGTCTCTACCGCGAGACCAAGGCAACCGACCTGTCGCCGGAAACCGTGCACCTGTACCTTCAGGAGTCGGCTGTCGAGAACATCGACAACCCGGCCGTGAACGAAGTCAGCGTGTCGCTGCGTACGCGCAAGGGCAACATCCGCCCACGCGGGCTCAACCAGCAGCGCTACGTGAAGGAAATCCTGGCCAACGACATCAACTTCGGTATCGGCCCGGCCGGTACCGGCAAGACCTACCTTGCCGTCGCCTGCGCGGTGGATGCGCTGGAACGCGAACAGGTGCGCCGCATCCTGCTGGTGCGCCCGGCGGTCGAGGCAGGCGAAAAGCTTGGCTTCCTGCCCGGTGACCTGGCGCAGAAGATCGACCCGTACCTGCGCCCGCTGTACGACGCCCTGTACGAAATGCTCGGTTTCGAGCACGTGGCCAAGCTGATAGAGCGCCAGGTGATCGAGATCGCCCCGCTGGCCTACATGCGTGGCCGCACCCTGAACAACAGCTTCATCATCCTCGACGAAAGCCAGAACACCACGCTGGAACAGATGAAAATGTTCCTCACCCGCATCGGTTTCGGCTCCACGGCGGTGATCACCGGTGACATCACCCAGGTCGACCTGCCACGTGGCACCAAGTCCGGCCTGGCGCACGTCATCGAGGTGCTGAAGGACGTTCCAGGCATCAGCTTTACCCACTTCCAGCCCAAAGATGTGGTTCGTCACCCACTGGTGCAGCGTATTGTCGAAGCCTACGACCGCTTCGAAGCCCACCAGGCCAAGCCCGAGGCGCCCGGCAAAAATGCTTGAACTTGATATCCAACGGGCCACGGACGCTGCCGCCCCGGATGACGCCGCCTTCCGCCGCTGGTGCGAACTGGCCCTGCGCCAGCGCAGCGCCGACTCGGAAATGACCATTCGCCTGGTCGAGGAAGCCGAAGGCCGTGAGCTGAACCACACCTACCGGCATAAAGATTACGCGACCAATGTGCTGTCGTTCCCGGCCGATGTACCCGACGACCTGCTCGATATCCCGTTGCTGGGCGACCTGGTGATCTGTGTAGCAGTGGTCGAGCGCGAAGCGGCCGAACAAGGCAAGTCGCTGGAGGCCCACTGGGCGCACCTGGTCATTCACGGTTGCCTGCATCTGCTCGGCTATGACCACATCGATGATGAGGAAGCCGAAGAAATGGAAGGCCTGGAACGGGAATTGCTGGCAGAACTGGGTCACCCCGACCCGTATGCCGACGATGAAACCGACTCAATCACACACTGAAACACGAAGGATCACGAGAACCGCCATGAGCGAAGATCGATCGAGCAACGGGCAAAAGTCCTGGCTGGGCAAACTGACCCAGGCTTTTGCCCATGAGCCGAAAAACCGCCAGGAGCTCCTTGAGTTGCTGCGCGAAGCCCATCAGAACAAACTGCTGGACAGCGAAGCGCTGACCATCGTCGAAGGCGCCATCCAGGTCGCCGACCTGCAGGTGCGCGACATCATGGTGCCGCGCTCGCAGATGAACAGCATCAAGGCAGGCCAGTCGCCTCGCGAGTTTCTGCCAGCGGTGATCGACGCCGCGCACTCGCGCTACCCGGTGATCGGCGAAAGCCACGACGATGTGCTCGGGATCCTGCTCGCCAAAGACCTGCTGCCGCTGATCCTCAAGGAGAACGGCGACAGTTTCAACATCAAGGACCTGTTGCGCCCGGCCACTTTCGTGCCCGAGTCCAAACGCCTGAACGTGTTGCTGCGCGAATTCCGCGCCAACCATAACCACATGGCCATCGTCATCGACGAATATGGCGGTGTGGCAGGCCTGGTGACCATCGAGGACGTGCTGGAGCAGATTGTCGGCGATATCGAGGACGAGCACGACGTCGAGGAAGACAGCTACATCAAGCCGCTGCCCAGCGGTGACTTCCTGGTCAAGGCGCTTACCCCGATCGAAAACTTCAACGAGTTCTTCGACAGCGAGTTCTCCGATGACGAGTTCGACACGGTCGGCGGCCTGGTGATGAGCGCCTTTGGCCACCTGCCCAAGCGCAACGAAACCACCGAGATCGGGTCTTACAAGTTCCGTATTCTCAACGCCGACAGCCGGCGGATACACTTGCTGCGCCTGACCCCGATCACCCGTTAAGGACAAACATGCGTTGGATCACCCGCCCCGGCTGGCCCGGTAACCTGCTGGCCCTGGCGGCCGGTGCTTCCACCCTTCTGGCCCTGGCGCCGTTCGACATCTGGCCGCTGGCCATATTGTCCATCGCCGTGCTCTACCTCGGCCTGCGCGAGCTCAGCCCGCGCCAGGCCATGTGGCGGGGCTGGTGGTTCGGTTTCGGCCTGTATGGCGCCGGTACCTGGTGGATCTACGTCAGCATGAACACCTACGGCGGCGCCTCGCCGCTGTTGGCGATCCTGCTGCTGTTGGCGTTCTTCGCTGCGTTGGCCTGGTTCTTTGCCCTGCCCACCTGGCTGTGGGCGCGCTGGCTGAGGCGCAATGAAGCGCCACTGGCCGACGCGCTGTGCTTCGCTGCCCTGTGGCTGCTGCAAGAGGCCTTCCGCGGCTGGTTCCTGACCGGCTTCCCCTGGCTCTACGCCGGCTACAGCCAGCTGGACGGCCCGCTGGCCGGCCTGGCACCGCTGGGCGGCGTATGGCTGGTTTCTTTCGCCCTGGCGCTTACAGCAGCCCTGCTGTGCAACCTGCACCGCCTGCGCACCCGCCCCTCGTTCCTGGCCGTCGCCTGCCTGCTGTTACTGGCCCCGTGGGCACTGGGCCTGGCACTCAAGGGCCATGCCTGGACCAAACCGGCAGGCGACCCGCTGAAAGTGGCAGCCATTCAGGGTAACGTCGAGCAGGACCTGAAATGGGACCCGGCACACATCGACGCGCAACTGGCGCTGTACCGTGACCTGAGCTTCAGCTCCAAACCTGTGGACCTGCTGGTCTGGCCTGAAACCGCGGTGCCGGTGCTCAAGGACCAGGCCCAGGGTTACATCGACGTGATGGGCCGCTTCGCCGCCGAGCGTCATTCGGCGCTGATCACAGGCGTGCCGGTGCGTGAAGTGGTGCATCACCAGCGCCGCTACTACAACGGCATTACCGTCACCGGTGAAGGCGATGGCACCTACCTCAAGCAGAAGCTGGTGCCGTTTGGCGAATACGTGCCGCTGCAGGACATGCTGCGGGGCATGATCGAGTTCTTCAACCTGCCCATGTCCGACTTCGCTCGCGGGCCTGAAGACCAGCCGCTGTTGCAGGCCAAGGGCTATCAGGTTGCGCCGTACATCTGCTACGAAGTGGTCTACCCCGAGTTTGCCGCAGGCCTGGCCGCACGCAGCGACCTGCTGCTGACCATCAGCAACGACACCTGGTTCGGCAAATCGATAGGCCCCTTGCAGCACTTGCAGATGGCACAGATGCGCGCACTGGAAGCCGGCCGCTGGATGATCCGCGCCACCAACAACGGCGTGACTGCGCTGATCGACCCGTTTGGCCGCATTACCACGCAAGTGCCGCAATTCCAGCAGGCGGTGCTGTATGGCGAAGTGGTGCCAATGCAGCAATTGACGCCATACCTGAAATGGCGCTCGTGGCCGCTGGCGATCGTCTGTGTGCTGCTGCTGGGCTGGGCGTTGCTGGCAGGGCGCATAGCCAAAACCGTCTGATGATGCTGCCTGTAACGGCCTCTTCGCGGGCCTGCCCGCTCCCACAGGGACTGCACACGCCTCGAAGGCTGCGCTAATTCTGTGGGAGCGGGCAAGCCCGCGAAGAGGCCGTCACAGGCAGCACAAGGTTCAATAGAAGACCCGATACCCCACCAACCCCACCACTTCATTGAGCAACTGCCCGCTCTGCCACATCGCCCGGCTCTCCGGCAGCAGCCCGGCAAACGGCCGCGCATGATCGCGTCCCAGGAACCCCACCGGCGCCGGCACCACCTCGAATCCCGCTTGCTCAAAGCTCCAGCGCGAGCGCTGCATGTGCCAGGCTTGGGTCACCACCACTACGCGACGAATGCCCAACGGTTGCAGCACCTTGGCCGTGAGCTGGGCATTTTCCCAGGTCGTGCGGCTTGCCTCCTCGCGCCACTTCACCGCAACCGCAAAGTCTTCACGCAGGCGATCAGCCATCAACCGCGCCTCGCTCGGCGGCGTGCCATAGTGCAGCCCACCGCTGGTCAGCACCGGCAACCCCGATGCTTTGGCCAGCTGCGCGGCAAAGCGCAGACGCTCCAGCGCCGTGGCCGTGGGCTGGTCGCTACCGCCCCAGGCCGGGTCACCGCGCTCACGCCCCGCACCTAGCACTACAATGGCATCCGCCCGGCTCGCCAGGGCGCCCCAGTCGCCCACGCCCAACGGCGGCTCGCTTTCCAGCATACGGGCGGTTTCCTGTACCACCAGCGGCAGGCTCATCAGCCACAGCCCACCAAGCCCCACGGCAAAGCACAGCGCCGCCAATCGTGGCCGCCGCGCACGCAGCCACCAGGCCGCAAGCAGCAGCAGGAACAGGATGCCGGGCGGCATCAGCCATTGTTTGATGAAGAATCGGATCGGCATCGGCCACACCTCCTTGGCAGGGGTGCAGCCTAAAAGGATCGACGCCGGTCAACAAGGGTGCGACCGGCGCCAATCGTGAGCTGTGTGGTTGTGTGATATTGCAGAACCGGCGCGCGATGGCCTGCGGCTGGCATCCTGAACGGCTAGCGATGTGGCAGCGTCCTGGATCTCGCCGCATTGGCGGGGCGTTTCTTGTCCTTGAGCCAGATGATCTTGGCCGATGTCGGCTCCGCTTGTGGGTAACTGCCGGCACAGGCACTTGGGCGCTCCGGGATTGCATCCAGGTAGGCCTTGATCACTTCGAACTCGGCGTGGCTCAGGCCGCGCAATTCCAGCTCGGCTGGCATCTCGTCACGCAATCGCACCGAGGTCCTGGCCGCTTCCAGTGCCAGGCCAAGCCGGTCGATCAGGCGCTCGTAAAGCTCCGGCTTGATTGCGGGTAGCTGCGTCTCTCCCATCCGTTCACCTCATTGAAGATAAAGAATATCTCCCCCCACACCTGAGCTTAGCGGCGCAATGAAAAGCAGCCGCCTGCCGCGACCAGCGGGCATTCGCAACGAAGGTTTCCCACGATACGCAACGCTGCTGTATGCTACGGCGTTCACTCTAAACGACACCGGAGTACCGGTTGCAGCGAGGTTCCGCTGCCTGGAACAAGGTCTCTTCTCTCTCAGCCAAAAGTAGCCATGCACGAACAATACACGCCCCGTGATATCGAAGCCGCCGCCCAGAACTTCTGGGACGAGCAACAATCGTTCGCTGTTACCGAACAGCCAGGCAAAGACACCTACTATTGCCTATCGATGTTCCCGTACCCGAGCGGCAAGCTACACATGGGCCACGTGCGCAACTACACCATCGGCGACGTGATTGCCCGCTACCAGCGCATGCTGGGCAAGAACGTCCTGCAGCCGATGGGCTGGGACGCTTTCGGCATGCCCGCGGAAAACGCGGCGATGAAAAACAACGTCGCCCCGGCCAAGTGGACCTACGAAAACATTGATTACATGAAGACCCAGCTCAAGAGCCTGGGCCTGGCCATCGACTGGGCACGTGAAGTGACCACCTGCAAGCCCGACTACTACCGTTGGGAGCAGTGGCTGTTCACCCGCCTGTTCGAGAAAGGCATCATCTACCGCAAGAACGGTACCGTGAACTGGGACCCGGCGGACCAGACCGTACTGGCCAACGAGCAGGTCATCGACGGCCGTGGCTGGCGTTCGGGCGCGCTGATCGAGAAGCGCGAAATCCCGATGTACTACTTCCGCATCACCGACTACGCCGACGAGCTGCTGGAAAGCCTCGACGAGCTGCCGGGCTGGCCTGAGCAGGTCAAGACCATGCAGCGCAACTGGATCGGCAAGTCGCGCGGCATGGAAGTACAGTTCCCGTACGACCAGGCCAGCATCGGCCACGAAGGCACCTTGAAGGTCTTCACCACCCGCCCGGACACACTGATGGGCGCGACTTACGTCGCCGTTGCCGCCGAGCACCCGCTGGCCACCCAGGCTGCCCAGGGCAACCCGGCGCTGCAGGCGTTCATCGACGAGTGCAAGAGCGGCAGCGTTGCCGAAGCCGACATGGCCACCCAGGAGAAGAAGGGCATGGCCACTTCCCTGCTGGTCGAGCACCCGCTGACCGGCGAGAAGCTGCCGGTATGGGTCGCCAACTACGTGCTGATGCACTACGGCGATGGCGCGGTAATGGCCGTGCCGGCCCACGACGAGCGCGACTTCGAGTTCGCCCACAAGTACAAGCTGCCGGTCAAGGCCGTGGTGCGCACCAGCGCTGGTGATGAAGTCGGCAACGAATGGCAGGCCGCCTATGGCGAGCACGGCCAGCTGATCAACTCCGGTGAGTTCGACGGCCTGGACTTCGCCGGTGCATTCGACGCCATCGAAGCCGCCTTGATCCGCAAGGAACTGGGCAAGTCGCGTACCCAGTTCCGCCTGCGCGACTGGGGCATCAGCCGCCAGCGCTACTGGGGCTGCCCGATCCCGATCATCCACTGCCCGTCCTGCGGCGACGTGCCGGTGCCGGAAGACCAACTGCCGGTCACCCTGCCCGAGAACGTGGTGCCGGACGGCGCCGGTTCGCCACTGGCGCGCATGCCTGAGTTCTATGAATGCAGCTGCCCGAAATGCGGTACTGCAGCCAAGCGCGAAACCGACACCATGGACACCTTCGTCGAATCGTCCTGGTACTTCGCCCGTTACGCCTCGCCGAACTACGACAAGGGCCTGGTCGATCCGAAAGCCGCCAACCACTGGCTGCCGGTAGACCAGTACATCGGCGGTATCGAACACGCGATCCTGCACCTGCTGTATGCGCGCTTCTTCCATAAGCTGATGCGCGACGAAGGCCTGGTCACATCGAACGAGCCGTTCAAGAACCTGCTGACCCAGGGCATGGTGGTCGCCGAAACCTACTACCGCGTGGCCAGCAATGGCGGCAAGGACTGGTTCAACCCGGCCGATGTCGAGATCGAGCGCGATGCCAAGGCCAAGATCATCGGCGCCCGCCTGAAGACCGACGGCCTGCCGGTGGAAATCGGCGGCACCGAGAAGATGTCGAAGTCGAAGAACAACGGCGTCGATCCGCAATCGATGATCGAAGCCTACGGCGCCGACACCTGCCGCCTGTTCATGATGTTCGCCTCGCCGCCCGACATGAGCCTGGAGTGGTCCGACTCCGGCGTCGAGGGTGCCAGCCGCTTCCTGCGCCGTGTCTGGCGCCTGGCCCAGGCTCACGTCAGCCAAGGCCTGCCGGGCAAGCTGGATATCGCTGCCCTGGACGACGCACAGAAGGTCATCCGCCGCGCCATCCACGCAGCCATCAAGCAGGCCAGCACCGATGTAGGCCAGTTCCACAAGTTCAACACTGCCATCGCCCAGGTGATGACCGTGATGAACGTGCTGGAAAAGGCCCCTCAGGCCAGCGAACAGGACCGCGCCCTGCTGCAGGAAGGCCTGGAAGCCGTCACCCTGCTGCTGGCACCGATCACCCCGCACATTTCTCACGCGCTGTGGCAGCACCTCGGCCATGCAGGGTCGGTGATCGATGCCGCCTGGCCGAGCGTCGACGAACAGGCACTGGTGCAGGACACCGTTACCCTGGTGGTTCAGGTCAACGGTAAACTGCGCGGCCAGGTCGAGATGCCTGCCGCGGCCAGCCGCGAAGAAGTCGAAGCCGCCGCCCGCAGCAACGAGAATGTCCTGCGCTTCATCGATGGCCTCACCATCCGCAAGGTCATCGTGGTACCGGGCAAGCTGGTCAACATCGTCGCCAACTGATGAAAACGCCCACCCGCAGTGGCTGCGGGTGGGCGGAACAGGCCCACAAGGGAGCAACAACATGATCAAACGCAATTTGCTGGTAATCGGCCTGGCGGTCATGCTCAGCGCCTGCGGTTTCCAGCTGCGCGGCACCGGCTCTACCGAGCTGAGTGTGAAGGAAATGGATGTCAGTGCACGCAATGCCTACGGCCCGACCGTGGTCGAGCTGCGCAAGGTACTGGAGCGTAGCGGTGTCAACGTGCATGCTGGCGCGCCTTACCGCTTGGTGCTGACCAACGAGCAGGAGCGCGAGCGCTCGGCAACCTACAACAGCGGCAACCGTACCGCCGAGTACGAGCTGACCACCGATCTGAGCTACAGCATCCAGGGCCTGAACAACCTGGAGCTGCTGAGCGACAAGCTGCAGGTACGCAAGATCTACGTGCGTGACGGCTCGAACGTCACCGGTTCCGAGCAGGAAGCCAACCGCGCCCGTGAAGAAATGCGCCGCGACCTGGTCAACGCCATGGTTGTCCGCCTGCAGATGCTGAGCCCGTCCCAGCTGGACGAGCTGCAGCGCAAGGCCGACGAGCGTGCCAAGGCCGAAGCCGACGCACTGGAGGCCGCTCGCCGACAGCAGGCCGAAACGCCTCAGCAGTCGCCGCTGGAATTGCCGGGCAACTAAGCCCGCGTGGGGCACCCTCGGGTGCCTCACCTGTTTCCCATGAAACTCGCCCCCGCCCAACTCAACAAGCACCTGCAAGGCGCCCTGGCACCGGTCTACGTGGTCAGCGGCGACGACCCGCTGCTGTGCCAGGAAGCCGCTGACGCCATCCGTAACGCGGCACGCCAGCAAGGCTTCGACGAACGCCAGGTATTCAGTGCCGACGCCAACTTCGACTGGGGCACCCTGCTCCAGGCTGGCGCCAGCCTGTCGCTGTTCGCCCAGCGCCGCCTGCTGGAACTGCGCCTGCCCTCGGGCAAGCCCGGTGACAAAGGCGCCGCTGCGCTCATCGAATACTGCGCCAACCCTGCCGAAGACACCTTGCTGCTGGTCAGCTTGCCCAAGCTGGACGGCAGTGCGCAGAAGACCAAGTGGGGCAAGGCCTTGATCGAGGGTGCGCACTGCCAGTTCATCCAGATCTGGCCGGTGGATGTGCACCAGCTGCCGCAGTGGATCAACCAGCGGCTGCAGCAAGCCGGCCTGTCGGCTCAACGTGACGCTGTCGACCTGATCGCTGCGCGCGTGGAAGGCAACCTGCTGGCCGCCGCGCAGGAAATCGAAAAGCTCAAGCTGCTCGCCGATGGCAACCCGATCACCGTGGAAACCGTGCAGGCCGCCGTCGCCGACAGCGCCCGCTTCGATGTCTTCGGCCTGGTCGACGCCATTCTCAATGGCGAAGCAGCACATGCCCTGCGCATCCTCGAGGGCTTGCGTGGTGAAGGCGTGGAACCGCCAGTGATCCTCTGGGCCCTGGCTCGCGAGTTGCGCCAACTGGCCGGGCTGGCCCAACAGTTCAGCCAGGGGGTGCCGCTGGACAAGGCCTTCAGCCAGGCCCGCCCGCCGATCTGGGACAAACGCCGACCGCTGGTCAGCAAAGCCCTGCAACGCTTGTCGGCGCGACGCTGGGCACAGTTGCTGCAGGATGCCCAGCGTATCGATGCGCAGATCAAGGGCCAGGCCGAGGGCTCGCCCTGGACGGGTCTTGCGCGCTTGTCGCTGTTGATGGCAGGCCAGCGCCTTGCGCTACCTCCGGAATAGCCGGGGCCGCGAAGCGGCCCTAAGATCCCAGCCATAAACACAATCAATTGGCTCCCCCGCAGCCCAAGCCCTACAGTGCGCCCCGAAACCCCACCCAAACCGGGAAGCCGGCCATGAGCAAAAAGCCGAAAAAGCACGGCCCCAACAAGGCCAAGTCCATCGTTGCCCAACCCCTGTTCCGCTGCCGCCAGGAACGACCGGACAAGGGCAAAGGCAGCTACCGCCGCGAAGCCTTCCAATCAAGAGATTGGGAGGCTTCCTACTTTTTGGCAGCATGAAAGCATCGCAAGCGCAGGCATGGTATGGTCGTCACCTGACCTGCAATTCTGGATCTGTGCATGCTCTTCCGTCTTATCCCCCGTTGGGAAACCCGCCAGCTGATCGCGGCCTCCAGCTTCATCCTGCTTGTGGCCTGCGCGGAAAAGCCCACCGCTGCCGACGCACTGCCGCTGGCCCCTGCCCAACCCGCTCCAGTGGTGACTGTGCCCGGCACAACGCCCGACGTCAGCACTGAAATCCAGCCTCTGCAAACCTTCGCCCAGTGGCAGGCAGGCTTCCGCCAGCAAGCCCTGCAAGCCGGCATCTCGCCGAGCACGTTCGACAGTGCCTTCCTAGGCGTCACCCCCGACATGGACGTGATCAAGGCCGACCGCAGCCAGCCTGAGTTCACCCGCCCGGTGTGGGAATACCTCGACGGCGCCCTGTCGCCTCTGCGGGTACGCAACGGCAAGAAGCTGCTGGAGCAGAACGCCGAGCTGCTGACCCGCCTCGAACAACGCTATGGCGTGGATCGCCAGGTGCTGGTCGCGGTGTGGGGCATGGAAAGCAACTTTGGCCAGTTCCAGGGCAACAAGTCGGTGATTCGCTCGCTGGCCACGCTGGCCTATGAGGGCCGTCGCCCGCAGTTCGCCCAGGACCAGCTCATCGCCGCGCTGCAGATCATCCAGCATGGCGACATCCAGCCCGAGGCCATGCGTGGCTCGTGGGCCGGCGCCATGGGCCAGACCCAGTTCATCCCCACTACCTACAACACCCATGCTGTGGACTTCGACGGTGATGGCCGCCGCGACATCTGGAACAGCACACCGGATGCCCTGGCCTCGACGGCGCATTACCTGCAAAGCTCGGGCTGGAAGCGTGGTCAGCCATGGGGCTTCGAGGTACAAGTGCCGGCTGGTTTCGATTTCTGGCAAGCCGATGGCGCGCTGCGCAAACCGGTGAGCGAGTGGCTGGCAATGGGCGTGAAACTGCCTGCAGGCACGCAGTTGCCCGCCAACAGCAACCAGCTGTCAGCCGCCCTGCTGCTGCCGGCTGGCGCCCGCGGGCCGGCGTTTTTGGTACTGGACAACTTCCGCGCCATTCTGAAGTACAACAACTCTTCGTCCTACGCACTGGCGGTAAGCCTGCTGGGGGACCGCTTCAGCGGCTGGGGCTTCATTGCCGGCAGTTGGCCGAAAGAAGACCTGCCGTTGAGTCGCAGCGAGCGCATGGAGTTGCAGAACTTGTTGAACAGCCGTGGCCATGAGGCCGGGAATGCCGATGGCATCATCGGCGCCAATACCCGCAAGGCCATTCGCACTGCCCAGCAGGGGCTGGGGTGGCCAGCAGATGGCTACCCGACCCACAAGCTGCTTGAGAGCCTGCGTCAGCAATGAGAATGCTGGGGGCGCTCCTATAGCCAACCGCGTAACTGCAAGGTATCGCAATCCCCTGTAGGAGCGGCCTTGTGCCGCGATGGGCCGCAAAGCAGCCCCGACAACCTCAAACCTTGAACAGGTCCTGCTCCAGCACCAGGCTCTGCCGATCACTGTCCAGCCTGACCCGAGCCCCCAGCGGCAAGCACACATTCGGGTCGCAATGCCCACTGCGCCACCCCGCCAGCACCGGCACACCCAGCGGCGCGAAGGTCTCCTCCAGCAACGGCGCCAACGCCGCCGTGGTAATCCCGGCAAAGTCCCCCACCAGCACGCCTTTCACCCCCTCCAGCTTGCCCGCCAGGCGCAACTGGGTCAGCAGCCGGTCGACCCGGTACAACGGCTCGTTGACGTCCTCGATGAACAGGATGCAGCCCTGGGTCTCCAGCTCGGCAAGCGTCCCCATGGTCGCACCCAGCATCGACAGGTTGCCGCCCAGCAGCGGGCCGCTGGCCACACCCGGCAACACACTGCTCAAGGCATAGCCCGCCGGGTGCACAAGCTGCTCGCCTGCCCGTACGTGCCCGCCCAGCTGCGCCAGCAACGATGACTCGGTCGGCGGCAACTTGGCGCCCAGCAGGTCGGCATTGAGCATCCCCCCATGGAAGGTAACCAGCCCGCTATGCCGGTAGATCGCCGTGTGCAGCGCGGTAATGTCGCTGTAGCCGATCAACGGCTTGGGGTTGCGCCGAATCAGCTCGAAGTCGAGCTGGCCGAGCAAGCGCATGCTGCCGTAGCCGCCGCGCATGCAGAGGATGGCGTCGATGGCCGGGTCGGCAAACGCGTCATGCAGGTCCTGCAGGCGCTGTTGATCCGGTCCCGCCAAATAGCCCTGCGCCTGCAGGGCACCCGGGTAGATACGGCAACGGTAACCGCGGTCAGCAAACCACTGGCTGACCTTGTGCGTATCCAGACGCGCCGCGCCCGCCGGCGCGACAATGGCAAAGCAGGCGTTAGCCGGCAGCGCAGCTGGCAGGCTGGGTTGGAGGGTTTCG
This sequence comes from Pseudomonas sp. NMI542_15, assembly GCF_021283425.1. NCBI lineage: Bacteria > Pseudomonadati > Pseudomonadota > Gammaproteobacteria > Pseudomonadales > Pseudomonadaceae > Pseudomonas > Pseudomonas sp. NMI542_15. The sequence continues at coordinate 21,059 of NZ_JAJSRO010000011.1, forward strand.
GCGCAATTCATCGCAGCTCCTAGCAGCGCGTGGGGCGCAAATAAAAATGCCGACGCCGCCTGTCGGCGTGCATCGGCATACGTGGCTCTGCTCTTTGGTTCAGAGCTTGATCTTGGCTTCGTGAGCTTGCTGGTCAGCATGGTACGAAGAACGCACCAACGGGCCAGAGGCGACGTTCTTGAAGCCCATCTTGTAACCTTCCTCGGCGAACCAGGCGAAGGTGTCCGGGTGAACGAAACGTTGCACCGGCAGGTGGCTACGCGATGGCTGCAAGTACTGGCCGAGGGTGAGCATGTCGATTTCATGCTCGCGCATGCGGTGCATGACCTCGATCACCTCTTCGTCAGTCTCACCCAGGCCAAGCATAAGCCCCGACTTGGTCGGTACGTGCGGTACCATCTGCTTGAATTTCTGCAGCAGGTCCAGCGACCAGTCGTAATCCGAACCCGGACGCGCGGCCTTGTACAGGCGCGGCACCGTCTCAAGGTTGTGGTTGAACACATCTGGCGGCTCTTGCGCAGTGATCGCCAACGCAACATCCATTCGCCCACGGTAGTCCGGCACCAGGGTTTCCAACTGCACACCCGGGGACAGCGCGCGAATTTCGCGGATGCAGTCGGCAAAGTGCTGAGCACCGCCGTCACGCAGGTCGTCGCGGTCTACCGAGGTGATCACCACGTACTTCAGGCGCAGGTCGGCAATGGCGACAGCCAGGTTCTTCGGCTCGTCCAGGTCCAGCGGTTTAGGTCGGCCATGGCCAACGTCGCAGAACGGGCAGCGGCGGGTGCAGATGTCACCCATGATCATGAAGGTGGCGGTACCACCGGAGAAGCACTCGCCCAGGTTCGGGCAGGAAGCCTCTTCGCATACGCTGTGCAGCTTGTGCTTGCGCAGCAGTTGCTTGATACGGTCTACCTCAGGCGACACCGGGATACGCACGCGGATCCAGTCAGGCTTTTTCGGCAGTTCGTCAGTAGGGATGATCTTTACCGGGATGCGCGCGACTTTGTCGGCGCCACGCAGTTTGACCCCAGCTTCCACCTTCTTCGGCGCTTGGCGCGGGGTGACATCCTGGGTAGATATCAGGTTCGGCACGGCTTCTTGCACAGTTGTCATATTCAGTCGATTCCGCCCGTGAGGGTCGTCTGCTCAGCGTAGTCGAGGTGCTTGACCAGCTGTCCGCGCAGCCTTGTCCTGACCTCGTCGAGTTCGATCGGACCTGCCAGATCGCGCAGCTGGGTCATGGCCAGCCCCGCATAGCCGCAGGGGTTGATTCGGCGGAATGGCGCAAGGTCCATGTCCACGTTCAGGGCAAGGCCGTGGAACGAACGGCCGTTGCGAATTCGCAGGCCGAGGGAGGCGATCTTCGCTCCATCGACATAGACGCCAGGAGCATCGGGCTTAGCCGATGCCTGCACGTCGTAACTGGCGAGCAGGCCGATCAAGGCCTGTTCGATACGGCTGACCAGCTCGCGTACGCCAAAGCCCAGCCGGCGCACGTCCAGCAGCAGGTAGGCCACCTGCTGACCGGGGCCATGGTAGGTCACCTGGCCACCGCGGTCGGTCTGCACCACCGGGATGTCGCCCGGTACCAGCAGGTGCTCGGCCTTGCCGGCCTGGCCCTGGGTGAAGACCGCGGGGTGCTCGACCAGCCAGATTTCATCCTGGCTGCACGGGCTGCGCTGCTCGGTAAAGCGACGCATGGCCTCCAGCACCGGTTCATAGGGCTGCAGGCCAAGCTCGCGAAAACCGAGACAGGCGGACATCAGAGCACCATTTTCACGATGCCGGTAGCGCGCAGGGCGCTGTTGATATCGTGCAGCTGATCTTCGCTGGTGGCAACGATGTGCAATTGCACGGTGGTGTACTTGCCTTCCTTGCTCTGGCGTTCAGCCAGCGTGGAAAGGTCGACCTTGGCGTGCTTGCTGAGAATCTCGATCACCGTGTCCTTGAAGCCGACAACAGTATCGCCGATTACCTTGATCGGGTAATCAGCGCAAGGGAATTCGATCTTGTGCGACTTGACGTCTGGTTCGCTCATGGCGGAAACGGCCTCGTAAGCCGTGGCAACAACAACGCCCCCGCTAGATACGCGGGGGCATGCAGGTCACGTATCAGTTGAACAACCCGAAGAAGAATAGACGGATGCTATCCCACATACGGCGGAAGAAACCACCTTCCTCGACGCCATCAAGGGCGATCAGGTCGGCGCTGTGAACCACTTTCTCGTCCAGTTTGACTTCCACTTTGCCGATCACGTCACCTTTGGCGATTGGCGCGGTGAGCTGCGGGTTCATGGTCATCGAAGCTTGCAGACGCTTCAATTGGCCTTTAGGCATAGTCATGGTCAGGTCGTCAGCCAGGCCAGCCTTGATCTGGCTGGTGGCGCCCTTCCAGACCGGGGCCTGGGTCAGCTCGGTGCCTTTCTGGTAGAAGGTCTGGGTTTCGAAGAAGCGGAAGCCGTAGGTCAGCAGCTTCTGGGTCTCGGCAGCACGGGACTGCTCGCTGTTGGTGCCAAACACCACGGCGATCAGGCGCTGGCCATCGCGAACAGCCGAAGCCACCATGCAGTAGCCCGCTTCGTCGGTGTGGCCGGTCTTCAGGCCATCGACAGTCTTGTCACGCCACAGCAGCAGGTTGCGGTTAGGCTGCTTGATGTTGTTCCAGAAGAACTCTTTCTGCGAGTAGATGGCGTAGTGGGCCGGATCGACGGTGATGATCGCACGGGCCAGGGTCGCCATGTCATGCGCCGACGAGTAATGCTCCGGGTTCGGCAGGCCGGTGGGGTTCATGAAGTGGCTGTTGCTCATGCCCAGGTCGGCAGCCGTTTTGTTCATCATGTCGGCGAAGGCATCTTCACTGCCTGCGATGTGCTCGGCCAAAGCGACCGAGGCGTCGTTGCCGGACTGGATGATGATGCCATGCAGCAGATCGCTGACAGTCACCTGGCTACCGACTTTGATGAACATGCGCGAACCGCCAGTACGCCAGGCGTTTTCGCTGACGGTAACCGGGTCGTTCTCACCGATCTGGCCGCGGCGGATGTCCAGGGTGGCGATGTAGGCGGTCATCAGCTTGGTCAGGCTGGCTGGCGGCAGGCGCTCGTCACCGTTGTTCTCGACCAGCACGTTGCCGCTGGACGCGTCCATGAGTACGTAGGACTTGGCTGCCAGTTGCGGTGGCGCCGGCGTCATCTGCTCTGCCGCGAAGGCGGCAGGCGTGATCATCAGCAGTACAGGCAGGCAAAGTCGTTTGGCAAGGTTGGTGATGTTCATCCGTCTCTCGAAAATCGCTAATGGTCTGAGATGTTCCCTGGGCAAGATCATGTGCCCAGCGCCAGTCAGTCTAGTTTTATGGCCGTTGGCCTGGCCCGCGAACGTGCGGCTTTATGTCGCTGCGGGCAAAAGCCGTCATTGTACATGGCCGCGCCCGGCAATTCATGACAAAACCGACAGTTTGGTGTTGCCTTCTTCGCGGGCACGCCCGCGCCCACAGGGTGTCGCATACCCCTGTGGGCGCGGGTGTGCCCGCGAAGAAGACGACGCGGTCAGTCTGCTGTGACCAGCTTGGCCTGCCCCAAGTTCGCCAGGCGGATGCTGTCTTGTGCTTGCTGGATCTCGCCCTGGCTGCCGATCGGCCCCAGGCGCACGCGGTGCAGGGTCTGCTGGTTACGCACGATCGAGCTGATGAACACCGGTGCATTGACCATGGTGCTGAGTTTGGAGCGCAGTAGCTCGGCGGCATCCGGGTTGGCGAAGGCGCCGACCTGAAGGAAGCTGCCACCCGCACCGCCAGGCACATTGTTGCCACCCACCTGCACCGGCACCACCGGCGCCGCATGCTGCTGTGCCGGCGGAGTCCATTGCTCGACACGCCCGGTACTGGCCGGGATCGCCTGGGTCTGGGCCACCTGCGGCTCTTTCAGCACCATCGGCGGCGTCTGCCCACGCTGGGCCCACCACTGCTGCGGGTCGATCCCCTCGACGCGCACATGCGCGGTGCCGGTCTCGGCATAGCCGAGCTTTTTCGCCGCCGCGTAGGACAGGTCGATAATACGGTCGGAATAGAACGGGCCACGGTCATTCACCCGCAGGATCACGCTACGGCCGTTGGCCAGGTTGGTCACCCGCACGTAGGCCGGCAGCGGCAGGGTCTTGTGCGCCGCGCTCATGCCATACAGGTCGTACAGCTCGCCGTTGGCGGTGTTCTGGCCGTGGAACTTGGTGCCGTACCACGATGCGGTGCCCTCGGCGCGGTAATTGCGCGAGTCCTGCATCGGGTAATACGTCTTGCCCAGCACCGTGTAGGGGTTGGCCTTGTAGTTGCCGGTGTGCACGGTCGGCGTGGCATCGGGGATCTTGTTCACATCCACGTCCCACCAGGGCGCGCCGTCCTTGTGAGCCCGGTTGATGTCCAGCCCCGGCTGGGTACGCACCACGTTGCCACTGCTTTGCGGGGTCGGGCGGCTGGATGAACAGCTGGCCAGCACCACGCCAACGGCGAGGCAGGTCAGCAGTTTGAAGGAGTTGGCAGAGATGATTGCGCGCATTACTTGACGCCCCGTGCTTGAACCAGCTGTTGCGCAAGCTGATGCACCGCCATGGCATACATCACGCTGCGGTTGTAGCGAGTGATCGCGTAGAAGTTCTTCAGGCCAACCCAGTACTCGGGACCATTGTCGCCCTCAAGGCGGAAGGCAGTAACCGGCAGATCATCGCGCAGCGAATCATGAACCGACCAGCCAAGCGCGCGCAACTCCCCTACCGTTTTCACCGGCTCGATACCGGTGGTCAGGCCTTGCTCGGCACCTCCACCGTCCACCCAGGCGCGACTGACCACGCCCCCGCCCGCCACCCAGCCATGGCGCTTGAAGTAGCTGGCGACGCTGCCGATGGCATCGTCCGGGTTATTCCAGATATTGATGTGGCCATCGCCGTCGAAGTCCACCGCGTAGTTGCGAAAACTGCTCGGCATGAACTGCGGCAGGCCCATGGCGCCGGCATAGGAGCCTTTGAGCGTCAGCGGGTCGAGCTGTTCATCACGGGCCAGCAGCAGGAACTCGCGCAGTTCCTTGCGGAAGAACTCGGCCCGCGGCGGGTAATCGAAGCCCAGCGTCGACAGCGCGTCGATCACCCGGTAGTTGCCGGTGTTGCGACCAAAGAACGTTTCCACACCGATGATCGAAACAATGTACTGCGCCGGCACGCCGTATTCCTGCTCGGCACGGGCCAGCACGGCTTCGTGCTGGCGCCAGAAGTCCACACCACGGGCAATGCGCGCGTCGGTGAGGAACATCGGCCGGTAGTCCTTCCACGGCTTGACCTTTTCGGCCGGGCGCGAGATGGCGTCGAGGATCGACTGCTTGCGCTGCACTTCACGGAACACGCTCATCAACTGCTCCGGGGCAAAACCATAGTCGCGGCTCATTTCGCCAACGAACTCGGCCACCTGCGGTGAGCCTTGATAATCGCCGGCATGGGCCAGCTGTACAGCGCCGAACAGGCCCACCGCGCCAATCCACGGCGCACAACGGGCAGCCCAGTTACGCACTGCTTGCATGAAATTCTTCACCTTATTCAAACCTGCGCGATCCATTTGCGGTGCGTGTGGATCGACATCAAAACGCCAAACGCTGACAGCAGCGTCACCAACGATGTTCCGCCATAGCTGATGAAGGGTAGCGGCACGCCCACCACAGGCAGAAGGCCGCTGACCATCCCGATATTGACGAACACGTACACAAAGAAAGTCATGGTCAGGCTGCCCGCGAGCAGCTTGCCGAACAGGGTCTGCGCCTGGGCGGTGATCATCAGGCCACGGCCGATCAGCAACAGGTAGACGATCAGCAACAGGCAGATGCCGACCAGGCCGAACTCCTCGCCCAGTACGGCGATGATGAAGTCAGTGTGGCTTTCCGGCAGAAAATCCAGGTGCGACTGGGTGCCGAGCAGCCAGCCCTTGCCGAACACCCCGCCCGAGCCGATCGCCGCCTTCGACTGGATGATGTTCCAGCCCGTGCCCAGCGGGTCGCTTTCCGGGTCGAGGAAGGTCAGTACCCGTTGCTTCTGGTAGTCGTGCATGACGAAAAACCACATCGCCACCGCCACTGGCACCGCCGCCGTCAGCACACTGAGGATCCAGCGCCAGCGCAGGCCCCCCATGAACAGCACAAAGGCGCCGGAGGCGAGAATCAGCAGCGCCGTGCCCAGGTCGGGCTGGCGCACGATCAGGATGAACGGCACGCCAATCAGCACCAGGCTGATCGCCACGTGCTTCAGGTGGGGCGGCAAGGTGCGCTTGGAGAGGTACCAGGCGATGGTCGCAGGCATGATGATCTTCATGAATTCCGAGGGCTGGAAGCGGATCACCCCGGGGATGTTGATCCAGCGCGTGGCGCCCATGGCGTTGTGGCCCATCACGTCCACCACCACCAGCAACAGCACCCCGGTCAAGTACGCCAGCGGCACCCAGCGGGCCATGAAGCGCGGCTCCAGCTGGGCGATGACGAACATCGACACCAGGCCTATGCCGAACGAGGTGGCCTGCTTGAGCAGCAGGTCCCAGTTCTTGCCACTGGCCGAATACAGGACGAACAGGCTGCCGGCCGCAAGGGTCAGCAGAATGATCAGCAAGGGGCCGTCGACATGGATACGCTGTAGAAAGCTGGCGCGCCGACGCATCACATCCTCACTGGAGAGCATGCGATCGAAATTGTTCATCACAGGGCCGATTCCTGGGTAACGGTGGCAGGCGCGAACTCGGGCTTGAGCCGGCCATTTTCGTCGAGCAGCCAGGCGTCCATGATCTGGCGTACCACGGGCGCGGCGACACCCGAGCCGGACTCACCGTTCTCGACCATCACCGATACCACGATTTTCGGGGCTTCGGCCGGCGCAAAGGCGACGAACAGGGCGTGGTCGCGGTGGCGCTCCTGAAGCTTGTTGCGGTCGTACTTCTCGCCTTGCTTGATCGCCACCACCTGGGCGGTACCGCTCTTGCCGGCAATGCGGTACTGGGCACCGGCGGCAGCCTTGCGCGCAGTGCCGCGGGCGCCGTGCATTACCTGCTCCATGCCATGGGTGACCTTGGCCCAGTCGGACTTGTCACGCAGCACGATGTTTTCCATAGGGTTGTCGTCCACAGGCTGCTGGCCTTCGATGGTCTTGGCCAGGTGCGGGCGGTTCCACACCCCCTTGTTGGCGATCAGCGCAGTGGCCTGGGCCAGTTGCAGCGGCGTGGCCTGCATATAGCCCTGGCCAATGCCGAGAATCAGTGTTTCACCGGGGAACCAGGCCTGACGGCGGGTGGCACGCTTCCATTCGCGCGACGGCATCAACCCGGCGGACTCCTCGAACATGTCGAGGGAAACCCGCTGGCCGATGCCGAACTTGTTCATATAGCTGGACAGCCGATCGATGCCCATCTTGTGCGCAAGGTCGTAGAAGTAGGTGTCGTTGGAACGCATGATCGCGGTGTCCAGGTCGACCCAGCCATCGCCGGAGCGGTTCCAGTTACGGTATTTGTGGTCATAGTTGGGCAGTTGGTAATAGCCCGGGTCGAACACCCGGCTGCTGGCATTGACCACGCCACTGTCCAGGCCGGCGATGGCTACCGCCGGCTTGATGGTCGAACCGGGCGGGTACAGGCCACGCAGCACGCGGTTGAACAACGGCCGGTCGATCGAATCGCGCAGTTCGGCATAGGCCTTGAAGCTGATGCCCGTGACGAACAGGTTGGGGTCAAAGCTGGGCTGACTGACCATCGCCAGCACCTCGCCAGTGCGTGGGTCGAGTGCTACCACTGCGCCACGCCGGCCACCCAGGGCGGCCTCGGCGGCTTCCTGCAGCTTGATGTCCAGGCTCAGCACAATGTCCTTGCCCGGTTTCGGGTCGGTGCGCTTGAGCACCCGCAGCACGCGGCCTCGGGCGTTGGTCTCGACTTCTTCGTAGCCGACCTGGCCGTGCAGGTCGTCTTCGTAGAAGCGCTCGATGCCGGTCTTGCCGATATGGTGGGTGCCGCTGTAGTTCACCGGGTCGAGCGTTTTCAGCTCTTTCTCGTTGATCCGCCCCACATAACCCACCGAATGGGCGAAATGTGCACCCTGCGGGTAATGCCGCACCAGTTGGGCCACCACTTCCACGCCTGGCAGGCGGAACTGGTTCACCGCCACCCGGGCGATCTGCTCTTCGTTGAGTTCGAACAGGATCGGCACCGGCTCGAACGGCCGACGGCCCTGGCGCATGCGCTTCTCGAACAGGGCCCGGTCGTCGGCCGTCAGGTCCAGTACTTCGACGATGGTATCCAGCACTTCCTGCCAGTTACCCGCACGTTCGCGGGTCATCGACAGGCTGAAGCTGGGCCGGTTGTCGGCAACGATTACCCCGTTGCGGTCGAAGATCAGCCCGCGGGTCGGCGGGATCGGCTGCACATGCACCCGGTTGTTCTCTGACAGCGTCGAGTGATAGTCGTACTGGATGATCTGCAGGTAGTACAGCCGCGCGATCAGCACGCAAATAAGCAGCATGATCGCCACCGCGCCGACCACGACGCGGTTGCGCACCAGGCGGGCGTCTTTCTCGTGGTCCTTGAGGCGGATCGGCTGCGACATCTGACTGCTTACAGGCTCATTTGTGGTATGGGTGCCCGGACAACACGGTCCAGGCGCGGTAGATCTGCTCGCCGATCAGTATCCTTACCAACGGGTGTGGCAGGGTCAGCGGCGACAGCGACCAGCGTTGCTCGGCGCGCGCGCAAACCTCAGGCGCCAGGCCTTCCGGGCCGCCCACCATCAAATTCACCGTTCGCGCATCCAGGCGCCAGCGGTCCAGCTCGGTCGCCAGCTGCTCGGTGCTCCAGGGCTTGCCATGGACCTCGAGGGTGACAATGCGTTCCCCAGGCTGAACCTTGCTCAGCATGGCTTCGCCCTCCTGACGGATCAGGCGGGCGACATCGGCATTCTTGCCACGGGTGTTCAGCGGGATTTCCACCAGCTCCAGCGACAGCTCGGCGGGCAGGCGCTTGGCATATTCATGCCAACCTTCCTCGACCCACTTCGGCATGCGCGAGCCGACCGCGATCAGGCGCAGACGCACGACGCTTCCTTATTCCCGGTCTTTGATCTTGTCATCGAAGTAGGCGCTGGCGTTTTCCGGGCTGTGATGCTTGGCATCAGCAGCACGGCTCTGCTCGGCACCCGCCCACAGACGCTCCAGGTCGTAGAACTGGCGGGCAGCGGCGGTCATCATGTGCACGATGACGTCGTTCAGGTCCAGCAGCACCCAGTCGCTGTCACCCTTGCCTTCTTCGCCCAGCGGCTGTGCGCCTTGTTTCTTGACCGCTTCACGGACCTTTTCCAGCATCGCGTTGATCTGGCGGTTGGAGGTACCGGTGGCAATGATCATGTAGTCGGTCAGGCTGTGCTTTTCGCGCACGTCGATGACCTGGATGTCCTGGGCTTTGACGTCTTCCAGAGCGCTAATGGTCAGTTTGACCAGTTCTTCGCCACTGATGCCATTGGTTTTCTGCTTGCTCATATAAAACTCGTTCAACTCGTTGGATGAGGCGCCAGAGGCACCGTCAGTTAGGCGCACGATACAGTTCGTGCGCCTCGATGTAGGCCAGTACGGCGTCCGGCACCAGGAACCTCACCGATTTGCCGCTGGCCAGCAGCTGTCGGATCTGTGTAGCCGACACCGCAAGCGGCGTCTGCCAGACGAACGAAATATTTCCCGCCGGGCCGGACATGGCGGCGGGATCGCTCTCCGAGCGCGCAGCCAGCAGGTTGCGCAGCTCGTCAGGGGGTTCTACGTCGGCATCCGGGCGTTGCAGCACCAGGATGTGACAGTGTTGCAGCAATTCTTCCCAGCGGTGCCAGCCCGGCAGACCACAGAAGGCATCCCAGCCCAGCACCAGGAACAGCTGGTCGTGGCCGGCCAGTTCGGCGCGGATCGATTCCAGCGTATCGATGGTGTAGGACGGTTTGTCCCGCTCAAGCTCGCGCGCATCGACGCTCAGGCAAGCCACGCCCTGCACCGCTTCGCGGACCATGGCCAGACGATCCTGCGCGGCCACCCGCGGGGTGTCGCGGTGCGGCGGCCGGGCGTTGGGCAACAGGCGCAGTTCGTCCAGCCCCATGAACTCGGCCACTTCCAGCGCGCTGCGCAGGTGGCCTATATGCACGGGGTCGAAGGTGCCACCTAGAATGCCGATGCGCCGGACTGCCTGGGCCGTGCTCAACTCAGCAGGACTCCTGACCGCGCAGCTGGCCGTCGCCGATCACTACGTACTTCTCGCAGGTCAGGCCTTCCAGGCCGACCGGGCCACGGGCATGTAGCTTGTCGGTGGAAATACCGATTTCCGCACCCAACCCGTACTCGAAACCGTCGGCAAAGCAGGTCGGGGTGTTGAGCATGACCGACGCCGAGTCGACTTCAGCCATGAACTGGCGGGCTTCACCCTGGTGTTCGCTGATGATCGAGTCGGTGTGGTGTGAGCCATAGTGGTTGATGTGCTCGATGGCCTGGTCCAGGCCATCGACGACGCGGATCGACAGGATCGCGTCCAGGTACTCGGTGTGCCAGTCGTCTTCAGTGGCCGGCTTGGCCTCGATGAGCGCGCGGGTACGCTCGCAGCCACGCAGTTCCACGCCCTTCTCCTGGAAGCGGCGGGCCATTTCCGGCAGGAAACGCTCGGCCACTTGCTGGTCGACCAGCAGGGTTTCCATGGCGCCGCAGATGCCATAACGGTAGGTCTTGGCGTTGAAGGCCACGTTCCAGGCCTTTTCCAGGTCGGCATGCTGGCTGACGTAGATGTGGCAGATGCCGTCCAGGTGCTTGATGACCGGAACGCGGGCATCGCGGCTGATGCGCTCGATCAGGCCACGGCCGCCGCGCGGCACGATGACGTCTACAAATTGCGGCATGCTGATGAGCGCGCCCACGGCTTCGCGGTCGGTGGTCTCGACCACCTGCACCACGGCAGCCGGCAGGCCCGCGGCGGCCAGGCCACGCTGGATGCAGGTGGCGATAGCACGGTTGGAATGGATGGCTTCAGAGCCGCCACGCAGGATGGTCGCGTTACCTGACTTCAGGCACAGGCTGGCAGCATCGATGGTCACGTTCGGGCGCGACTCGTAGATGATCCCGATCACGCCCAGCGGTGCGCGCATCTTGCCAACCTGAATACCCGATGGGCGGTAGCTCATGTCGCGGATGGCACCAACCGGGTCCGGCAGGCTGGCGACCTGGCGCAGGCCGGTGATCATGCCATCGATACGTGCAGGGGTCAGCGCGAGGCGGTCGAGCAGTGCCGGCTCCAGGCCATTGGCGCGGCCGGCGGCCAGGTCCAGCTCGTTGGCGGCAGTCAGTTCCGCACGGGCAGCATCCAGCGCATCGGCAGCGGCTTGCAAGGCGCGGTTTTTCTGCGCGGTGCTGGCACGGCCGATTACCCGGGAAGCCTCACGGGCAGCGCGACCCAAACGGGTCATGTAGTCAAGAACGGACTCAGTCATGGGTTCGGTGTCTTGGCGAAGGGGAAATCGGCTGATTATAACTGCCGCGCAGGTGTACGCCCAGCGGCGGGTGGCGGATGGTAGAAAATGGGTGTTCGTCTCACGATTGTCTGCGCCTGTGAAATCGAGCGCCGCGCGGGCGGCGCTCGATTTCACGGGCACCAAACACATCAAGGCGAATCCCTGACAGCCGCTACCAATGAAACATATGGATACCAATCAATCGCCCCACAGGTTCAGCCAAGATTAAGCCATTCATTGCTATCATCCCCGCGTCCCCCGCCACGAACTGCCCGCATGCCAGCCCTGCCCGACAGCTTTTTCGACCGTGACGCCCAGACCGTGGCCAAGGCCCTGCTGGGCAAGGTAATCCGCCACCGCCACGGCGACCTGTGGCTGGCCGCACGCATCATCGAGACCGAGGCCTATTACCTCACCGACAAAGGCAGCCACGCCTCGCTCGGCTACACCGAAAAGCGCAAGGCGCTGTTCCTCGATGGCGGGCACATCTACATGTACTACGCCCGCGGCGGCGACTCGCTGAACTTCAGCGCCCACGGGCCGGGCAACGCGGTGCTGATCAAGTCTGCCTATCCTTGGCAGGACGACCTCTCGGGCCCCGACAGCCTGGCGCAGATGCAACTGAACAACCCCGACGCCAGCAGCAAGCTCCGCCCGGATGAACGCCTGTGCGCCGGCCAGACCCTGCTGTGCCGAGCCCTGGGCCTGAAAGTGCCAGTGTGGGACGCCCAGCGCTTCGATGCCGAGCGGCTGTATGTGGACGATTGCGGCAACGCCGTACCAAGGGTTATCCAGACTGCAAGGCTGGGCATCCCGCACGGGCGCGACGAGCACCTGCCCTACCGCTTCGTCGACGCCGAGTACGCCCGGTTCTGCACGCGGAACCCGTTACGTCGCGGCCAAGTCGAAGGCCGTGACTTCTTCATTCTCGAACAAGGAAGCTGAACATGGGCCAATGGCTCGACAGCCTGACCGGCTGGCTAAGCGCCAACCCGCAGTGGCTTGGCCTGGCGATTTTCCTGGTGGCCTGCATTGAGTGCCTGGCTATTGCCGGCATCATCGTGCCTGGCACTGTGCTGCTGTTTGCTGTCGCGGTACTGGCCGGCAGTGGCGCCTTCAGCCTGGGCGAAACATTGCTGCTGGGCTTTCTTGGCGGCCTTTTGGGCGACGCCGTGTCGTACACACTGGGCAAGTACTTCCACCAGAACATTCGCCGCCTGCCGCTACTGCGCCACCACCCGGAGTGGATTGGCAGTGCAGAGACCTATTTTCAGCGCTACGGCATTGCCAGCCTGCTGGTAGGGCGGTTCATCGGGCCGCTGCGGCCCATGCTGCCAATGGTCGCGGGCATGTTCGACATGCCGTTGCCGCGCTTCATCGCAGTCAGCCTGGTGGCCGGCGCCGGCTGGTCGGTCGCCTACCTGCTGCCAGGCTGGGCTACCGGCGCGGCCATGCGCCTGCCGCTGCCGGAAGGTTTCTGGCTGGACGCCGGCATCATCGCCGGCACCCTGGCGGTCATCATCGGCCTTAGCCTGACCACCAGCATTCGCGACCAGCGCCATGGGACACGACTGATCGCCGGCATGAGCTTCGCTGCCTTGGCCGGGCTATTCCTCGGCTGGCCTTACCTGCACGAGTTCGACCAAGGCGTGATGACACTGGTGCAGGAGCATCGCAGCCAGGCCATCGACGGCGCCGTGGTACTGGTGACCCGGCTGGGCGATTTCCGCACGCAACTGTTTCTCGGCGCCCTGCTGACCGGCCTGCTGCTGCTTGCCCGCCAGTGGCGGCACGCGTTTTTTGCCGCTGGCGCGCTGATGGGCACAGCGATCGCCAACGGTACACTGAAATGGCTGTTTGCCCGGGCGCGGCCGGAAGTGCTGACCGACCCACTGACCAGCTACAGCATGCCCAGCGGGCACAGCTCGGCGTCGTTTGCGTTCTTTCTGGTCATGGCAGTGCTGGCAGGGCGCGGACAGCCGCCGCGCATGCGCCTGACCTGGGTGATGCTGGGTTGCATTCCGGCGCTGGCGATTGCCCTGTCACGGGTGTACCTGGGGGCGCACTGGCCAACCGACATCCTGGCCGGCGCCCTGCTGGCCTGCTGTGTATGCGCGCTTAGCCTGACTGTGGCGCAGCGCCAGCAGACACTGCCGGCCCTGCCGCTGCGGGTGTGGTGGCTGGTGTTGCCGGCATGTATCGCGCTGCTGGCGTTCTTTGCAATGCATGCGTTGCCGCAGGCTTTGCTCAGATACCAATATTGATGTCGCCCTTAATGGCCTCTTCGCGGGCTGCCCGCTCCCACAGGTACTGCACCTGCCTCGAAGCAAGTGACATACCTGTGGGAGCGGGCAAGCCCGCGAAGAGGCCAGCCCAAGCAGCACAAAGAGATCAGGCGAAAAGCTCACCCTGAATCCGCTCCAGCAATTTCTGAATCTCCCCCAATCGCTGCTGCGGCGAGTCGAGGGTCAGCAGGTCCAGCTTGTCTTCTTCCATGAACGGCAGCAGGTACGCCAGCTGGTTGGCCAGCGCCTGGCGCCCATCCACCGGGCGCGGCATGTCCAGCGCCTCGACCATCGGGTGCTCACCCAGCGCCACCAGCAGCGCCAGCAGGTCATCATCGGAATCGAGCAACGGGCTGTCCGCGTGCTCCGGCAGCCATTGCACCTGCCCCACCAGCAACTGGTCCTTCTGCACCTCGGTGCTTGCCAGACTGAAGCGCCGCACCCCTTCAACGCGAATACCCAGCAAGCCATTATCCTGCTGCGCAAAGTCGCGGATCACCGCTTCACAGCCGATCGAAGCGACCATCGGTGGCGCCTTGCCAACCTGTTCACCTTCCAGGATGCAGACCACCCCAAAGCCTTCGCCCTGCTTCATGCAGCGCCCGATCATGTCCAGGTAGCGCGCCTCGAAAATCTGCAAATCGAGAAAGCAGCCCGGGAACAGCACGGTATTGAGCGGAAACAGCGGTAGTGTCATCACAATTCCTCAAGCTACCAGGCTGACCGCCAGCGGCAGGAACACTGCCGTGGCTACCCCCATCAAGCTCATCGCCAACGCGGCAAAAGCGCCGCATTCGTCACCTTCCTGCAGGGCGACCGAGGTCCCCACCGCATGCGCCGTGACGCCCAGCGACATGCCGCGCGCCTCAGGGCTATGCACGCCGAAGCGGCTCAGCAGCGCCGGGCCGAAGATGGCGCCAATCACCCCGGTGATCAGTACGAACACTGCCGCCAGCGCCGCCACACCGCCAATCTGCTCTGCCACCAGCATGGCAATTGGCGAGGTCACCGACTTGGGTGCCATGGTCATCAGGATCATGTGTTCTGCACCGAACCACCAGCCCAGCAACAGGCAGCAGAGCGTGGCGAACAGGCCCCCGATTACCAGCGTAGTAAATGTGGGCCAGAACAGCTGCCGGATACGCCGCAAGTTGAGGTAGAGCGGCACGGCCAACGCCACAGTGGCGGGGCCCAGCAGGATGTTCATGATTTCGGTGCTCTTGCGATACTCGCTGTATTCAATGCCGCACAGCAGCAGCACGCCGATTACCAGCAACATCGATACCAGTACCGGCTGCAGGAAGATCCAGCGGGTTTTCTCGTAGGCCGCCAGCACCACCTGGTAGGCACCGAGCGTGATACCGATACCAAACAAAGGATGGTGCACCACTGCATCCAGCGCGCCTTGCCAATCGGGCATCATGGCCGCTCCTCGCGCTTGCCCTGGCGGTGAATGAGCGTTTGCATCAGCACACCCACAAAAACCAGCGTCACCAGGCAGGAGATCAGCAGGGCTCCGGCAATCGCCCAGAAGTCGGCGGCGATGTCTTTGGCATACACCATCACCCCCACTGCCGGCGGTACCAGCAAAAGCGGCAGGTAGCGCAGCAGGCTGCTGGCCGCCTCGTTCAATGGCTTGCCCACCTCACCGCGGGCCATGAGGAAGGCCAACAGCAGCACCAGGCCGATGATCGGCCCCGGCAGAAACGGCACCAACAAGTGGTTGATCGCCGTCCCCAGCAGCTGGAACAGCACCAGCCAGGTCAAACCACGCAACAGCATAAGCATCTCCCTCGGGCACGGCCGCCATTATAAGCACGCACAGCGATATACCGATATTCGTCGAAAAACAGACAACTTGACTGAAACGGTTCGCCGTGCTGATCTTGCACTTTCGTACCAACTGACAACCTGGAGAGTCCGCGATGCCCTATGTGCCGGTTACAGAGCTTTCGCAGTATGTTGGTAAAGCGCTGGGCCACTCCGCCTGGCTGAAGATCGATCAGCAGCGCATCAACCTGTTCGCCGAGGCGACAGGCGATTTTCAGTTCATCCATGTCGACCCTGAAAAGGCGGCCGAAACCCCGTTTGGCGGCACCATCGCCCATGGTTTTCTGACATTGTCACTGATCCCCAAGCTGATCGAGGACATCCTGGTCCTGCCACAAGGGCTGAAGATGGTGGTGAACTATGGGCTGGACAGCGTACGGTTCATCCAGCCGGTCAAGGTCAACAGCCAGGTGCGGCTGAAGGTGGACCTGGCCGAAGTGGTGCAGAAGAAGCCGGGGCAATGGCTGCTCAAGGCAATTGCTACGCTGGAAATCGAGGGTGAAGAGAAGCCTGCTTATATAGCTGAGTCGCTCTCGCTCTGTTTCGTCTGATGTAACCCCCGGGGGCGCAATGCGCCCCATTCGCAGCACAAGGCTGCCCCCGCAGGGGTATGCGATCTCCTGAGCAGCCTTGTGCTGCGAATGGGCTGCACAGCGGCCCCGATCCACAAATCTTCCGCACTCGCGTAGACTGCGAGCCTTCGCGCAGCCTAGGGCTGCCCCCGTCGATTTACCAAAGGTGCCCGCCATGCCCTGGCTGCAAGTACGCCTGGCCATCAGCCCGGAACAAGCCGAAACCTACGAAGATGCCCTGCTCGAAGTAGGCGCCGTCTCGGTCACGTTCATGGATGCCGAAGATCAACCGATCTTCGAGCCAGACCTCAACACCACCCCGCTGTGGTCGCACACCCACCTGCTGGCGCTGTTCGAGGCCGATGCCGAGCCCGAGCAGGTGTTTGCCCACCTGCGCCTGCTGACCGGCGCCGAGCTGCCACAGCACCAGGCCGAGGTAATCGAGGACCAGGACTGGGAGCGCAGCTGGATGGACAACTTCCAGCCTATGCGTTTCGGCCGCCGCCTGTGGATTGTGCCCAGCTGGCACGACGCCCCGGAAAAGGACGCAGTGAACCTGCTGCTGGACCCAGGCCTTGCCTTTGGCACTGGCACCCACCCCACCACTGCCCTGTGCCTGGAATGGCTCGACGGCCAGCAACTTGAAGGCACCCAGGTGCTGGACTTCGGCTGCGGCTCGGGCATTCTGGCCATCGCTTCGCTACTGCTGGGCGCCCGTGAAGCGGTCGGTACCGACATCGACGTGCAGGCCATCGAAGCTTCGCGCGATAACGCCCAGCGCAACGGCATTGCCGATGAGAAGCTGGCGCTGTACCTGCCCGAGCACATGCCGGCCATGCAGGCCGACGTGCTGGTCGCCAATATCCTCGCTGGCCCGCTGGTGTCGCTGGCTCCGCAGCTGTCGGGCCTGGTGCGCCCAGGTGGCCTGCTGGCGCTGTCCGGCATTCTGGCCGAACAGGGTGAGGACGTGGCTGCGGCCTACGCCGCCGACTTCGAGCTGGACCCGATCGTCGTTCGCGATGGCTGGGTGCGCATCAGTGGTCGCCGCCGCTAAGCGGGCCTAGAATATCCTTCTGCACAGCTCCCGGATTGCCGCATGACCGACAGTTTCGTCACCCAGTGCCCGCATTGCCAGACCAGCTTTCGCGTCACCCACCACCAGTTGAGCGTGGCCCGCGGCGTAGTCCGCTGCGGCCATTGCCTGCAGGTGTTCAATGCCGCCAAGCAACTGCTGGAGCAGAACCGTGCCAGCGCACCTGAGCTGCCGGTGCCAGTACCTGCACCTGTGCCAGCGGCGCCTGCCGAGCCCGTGCCCGCGCCGGCAATCACGCCCGAGCCTGTCCCCCGCGAGCGCAGCATTACCCCTGACGAGGACTGGGCCCTGACCGCCCAGGCGCTGGACGCACTTGACCTCGACCAGGAGCTCGCACGCCTGGAGCGGCGCGGCCAACCGACCCAGGCACGCCCCGCCAACATGGATGACGGGCTGCAGGCGCGGCGTGACGAACCGGGCTCGGACGAGCACGCGGACGACTTGTTCGGCAACGCCACCGGTGAGCCCTTCGAGCCAAAAACGCCCGCAGAGCCCGCCCCTGTGCTGGAGCCGCAGCCCCTGGAACTGGACCTGGAGCCTGTACCCGGCGAACGCACCGAGCCGACACTGGGCAGTAACCTTGACCTGGACAACGATGACGAGCCGCCCGTACACCGCGCAGCCGAAATCGATGACCAGGCCGCATTCAGCGAACCGCTGCGCGCCAGCGATGACGAAACCCCGGAAAAAGGCCTGAGCGCCCGCGATGATGAACCGCTGGCCCTGCACCTGTCGGCGCGAGACGATGACCCTGATGAGCCGCTGCCGGGTGAACGCCTGGAGCCGGGCCTTGCCAGCAAGCCCGAGCGCCCGCTGCGCAAGGAGCCGCTGGTCGATGTGGTCGACGACCCACTGCAACTGGGCTGGGAAAAACCCGCACCCAACTGGGGCAAACGCCTGCTGTGGGGCTTCCTGACCCTGCTGGCCGCTGGCCTGCTGGCATTCCAGTATGTGTGGTTCCACTTCGACGAGATGGCCCGCCAGGACCAGTACCGGCCGATCTTCCAGCAAATTTGCCCGATGGTCGGGTGCCAGGTACCGACCCGCGTCGATATCTCAAGAATCAAGAGCAGCAACCTGGTGGTGCGCAGCCACCCGGATTTCAAAGGCGCACTGATCGTCGATGCGATCATTTACAACCGTGCACCGTTCGCCCAACCGTTCCCGCTGCTGGAACTGCGTTTTGCCGACCTCAATGGCCAACTGATCGCCAGCCGGCGCTTCAAACCCAGCGAGTACCTGTCCGGCGAATTGGCCGGGCGTGGCGACATGCCAAGCCAGACGCCGATCCATATCGCCCTGGACATCCTCGACCCGGGGCCGAAGGCCGTGAACTACAGCCTCAGCTTCCGTTCGCCGGAATAGCCAGCAACCCTGTGGAGGCGGGGATGCCCGCTCCCAGAGGGTACGCGCGGTACCCGGATCTTGGCTCATACCAAAAGTCATAAGCCGACAACTGTTCAGATTTTATCCAAATCCATCTTTATCCGGTCACCGAGAGCGGGTATCATGCCCACCCTTTTTCGAACTCCAAGATTCGGCCCCACAACAGGGATCACCTATGTCGGCGGTACGCATCGGCCCATACACACTACGTAACAACCTGATCCTCGCGCCCATGGCCGGGGTCACGGACCAACCTTTCCGTACGCTTTGCAAGCGCCTGGGCGCAGGCATGGTGGTATCGGAGATGGTCTCCAGCGACATGAGCCTGTGGAACAGCCGCAAGTCGAGCCTGCGCCGCATCCATGAAGGCGATCCCGAGCCACGCTCGGTGCAGATCGCCGGTGGTGACGCGCAGATGATGGCTGCAGCAGCAAAGGCCAACGTCGAAGCGGGCGCCCAGATCATCGACATCAACATGGGCTGCCCGGCAAAAAAAGTCTGCAACAAAGCTGCAGGCTCTGCTTTATTGAGAGATGAAGCTTTGGTCAGCGAGATCCTCCACGCCGTGGTCGGCGCTGTGGACGTCCCGGTGACCCTGAAGATCCGCACCGGTTGGGACCGGGCGAACAAGAACGGCCTGAACGTGGCGAAAATTGCCGAACAGGCCGGCATCCAGGCGCTGGCGGTGCATGGCCGTACACGTGCCGATCTTTACACCGGCGAAGCCGAATACGACACCATCGCAGCCATCAAGCAAGCGGTGTCGATCCCGGTCTTTGCCAATGGCGATATCACCTCGCCAGAAAAGGCCCGGGCGGTGCTGGATGCCACCGGGGTCGACGGCTTGTTGATTGGCCGGGCAGCCCAAGGGCGGCCATGGATCTTTCGCGAGATCGAGCATTACCTGCGCACTGGCGAACACCTGCCAGCGCCGCAACTGGACGAAGTGGAACGCATCCTGCTGGAGCATCTGGCCGCGTTGCATGCCTTTTATGGCGATGTGATGGGCGTACGTATCGCCCGCAAGCACGTTGGCTGGTACCTGGCAACACGACCCGGCGGCAAGGAGTTTCGCTCCCGGTTCAACGCTTTGGAAGACACACAAGCGCAGTGCGCCAACGTTCGCGCGTTTTTCAGTGAACGTCGACAGAGCCTTGGGACAGAGGACGGACAAGGGGTGGCCGCATGACGATGATGACAGAGACATTTGTGAGTGGAACAACGCCCGTGAGCGACAACGCCAACCTGAAACAGCACCTCAACACGCCGAGCGAAGAGGGCCAGACCCTTCGCGACAGCGTCGAGAAGGCGCTGCACAACTACTTCGCCCACCTGGAAGGCGCGACCGTCACGGACGTGTACAACCTGGTGCTCTCCGAAGTGGAGGCGCCCCTGCTCGAAAGCGTGATGAATTACGTGAAGGGCAACCAGACCAAGGCCAGCGAGATGCTCGGGCTGAACCGAGGCACCCTGCGCAAGAAGCTCAAGCAGTACGACTTGCTGTAAGCCAGAATCCCAACCAGAAAAGGCGGCTCCCTGAACAGAGGCGCCTTTTTTGCAGACTCCACCGCGTTATTGGAACCCGAAATGACCGACCAGACTACCCGCCTGCCAGTCCGCCGCGCCCTGATCAGCGTCTCCGACAAGACCGGTATCCTCGAATTCGCCCGTGAGCTGCAGCAGCTCGGTGTCGAGATCCTGTCCACCGGCGGCACCTACAAGCTGCTCAAGGACAACGGCGTGAACGCGGTGGAAGTGGCCGACTACACCGGCTTCGCCGAAATGATGGATGGCCGGGTCAAGACCCTGCACCCGAAAATCCACGGTGGCATCCTGGGCCGTCGCGGCACCGACGACGCCATCATGAGCGAGCACGGTATCAAGCCGATCGACCTAGTTGCGGTCAACCTGTACCCGTTCGAAGCCACCATTTCCAAGCCTGGCTGTGACTTGCCAACCGCCATCGAGAACATCGACATCGGCGGCCCGACCATGGTCCGTTCGGCAGCCAAGAACCACAAAGATGTCGCCATCGTGGTCAACGCCAGCGACTACGCCGGCATTGTCGAAGGCCTGAAGGCCGGCGGCCTGACCTACGCCCAGCGCTTCGACCTGATGCTCAAGGCGTTCGAGCACACTGCCGCCTACGACGGCATGATCGCCAACTACATGGGCACCATCGACCAGGCCAAGGACACCCTTTCGACTTCCGCACGCAGCGAATTCCCGCGTACCTTCAACAGCCAGTTCGTCAAGGCCCAGGAAATGCGCTACGGCGAGAACCCGCACCAGAGCGCGGCGTTCTACGTAGAAGCCAAAAAAGGCGAAGCGAGCATTTCCACTGCCATCCAGCTGCAAGGCAAGGAGCTGTCGTTCAACAACGTGGCCGACACCGACGCCGCGCTGGAGTGCGTGAAGAGTTTCGTCAAGCCGGCCTGTGTCATCGTCAAGCATGCCAACCCGTGTGGCGTGGCTGTTGTGCCTGAAGACGAAGGCGGCATCCGCAAGGCCTACGACCTGGCCTACGCCACCGACACCGAGTCGGCCTTCGGCGGCATCATTGCCTTCAACCGCGAACTGGACGGCGAAACTGCCAAGGCCATCGTCGAGCGCCAGTTCGTCGAAGTGATCATCGCGCCGAAAATTTCCCAGGCTGCCCGCGACGTGGTGGCTGCCAAGCAAAACGTACGCCTGCTGGAATGCGGCGAGTGGCCAGCCGAACGCGCTGCCGGCTGGGACTTCAAGCGCGTCAATGGCGGCCTGTTGGTACAAAGCCGCGACATCGGCATGATCACCGCCGATGACTTGAAGATCGTCACCAAACGTGCCCCGACCGAGCAAGAAATCCACGACCTGGTGTTTGCCTGGAAAGTGGCCAAGTTCGTCAAGTCCAACGCCATTGTCTACGCCAAGCAGCGCCAGACCATCGGCGTGGGTGCAGGCCAGATGAGCCGCGTCAACTCCGCGCGTATTGCTGCAATCAAGGCCGAGCATGCTGGCCTGCAGGTGCAGGGCGCGGTCATGGCATCGGATGCGTTCTTCCCGTTCCGTGATGGCATCGACAATGCCGCTAAAGTGGGTATCAGCGCCGTGATCCAGCCGGGTGGCTCGATGCGTGATGCCGAAGTCATCGCTGCTGCTGACGAAGCCGGTATCGCGATGGTATTCACCGGTATGCGCCACTTCCGCCACTGATTTACGGCAATCGGCCGCACTGAAGCAGGCATCTGCTGCGTTGGGGCCGGTTCCGCTGATGCTCATTGCCAGAAGGCAACTCCGCTCATCGGAACCGGCCCCGCCTTGCATCTACCTGCTTCATTGCGACCTCGTACAGCGTGAGGCTTCGCCTTGCGCCCGAAAGAATTCGAGGTTTTGACATGAAAGTTTTGATCATCGGCAGCGGCGGCCGTGAGCACGCCCTGGCCTGGAAAGTTGCCCAGGACCCACGCGTGGAGAAAGTCTTCGTTGCCCCAGGCAACGCCGGCACCGCCATTGAAGCCAAGTGCGAGAACGTCGCCATCGACGTATGCGCCCTGGAACAACTGGCCGACTTTGCCGAGAAAAACGTCGACCTGACCATCGTCGGCCCGGAAGCACCACTGGTCATCGGGGTGGTCGACCTGTTCCGCAGCCGTGGCCTGGACTGCTTCGGCCCAACCAAGGGTGCAGCGCAGCTGGAAGGCTCCAAGGCCTTCACCAAGGACTTCCTGGCGCGTCACAAGATCCCGACCGCCGACTACCAGAATTTCACCGAAATCGAGCCGGCCCTGGCCTACCTGCAAGAAAAAGGCGCGCCGATCGTGATCAAGGCCGACGGCCTGGCTGCGGGCAAAGGCGTCATCGTCGCCATGACCCTCGAAGAAGCCGAAGCCGCCGTGCGTGACATGCTGGCCGGCAATGCCTTCGGTGAAGCCGGTTCGCGCGTGGTGATCGAAGAGTTCCTCGACGGCGAAGAAGCCAGCTTCATCGTCATGGTCGACGGCCACAACGTGCTGCCCATGGCCACCAGCCAGGACCACAAGCGCGTCGGCGACCAGGACACCGGCCCGAACACGGGCGGCATGGGTGCCTACTCCCCTGCCCCGGTCGTTACCGCCGACGTGCACCAGCGGGTGATGGACCAGGTGATCTGGCCAACCGTGCGCGGCATGGCCGAGGAAGGCAACGTCTACACCGGCTTCCTCTATGCTGGCCTGATGATCGACAAGGCGGGCAACCCCAAGGTCATCGAGTTCAACTGCCGCTTCGGCGACCCAGAGACCCAGCCGGTCATGCTGCGCCTGGAGTCGAGCCTGGTGCTGCTGATCGAAGCCGCCTTCGCCAAGGCGCTGGACAAGGTCGAAGCCCAGTGGGACCCACGCCCGAGCCTGGGCGTTGTGCTGGCGGCTGGCGGTTACCCGGGCGACTACGCCAAGGGCGACGTGATCAGCGGCCTGGACGCAGCAGCCAAGATCGAAGGCAAGGTGTTCCATGCCGGTACTTCGCTCAAGGACGGCCAAGTGGTCACCAACGGCGGGCGCGTGCTGTGCGCCACGGCAATGGGCAGCACGGTTGCCGATGCGCAGCAGCAGGCTTACCGCCTGGCCAGGGAAGTAAGCTGGAACGGCAGTTTCTACCGCACTGACATCGGCTACCGGGCCATCGCCCGCGAGCGCGGTGAACACCAGCAGTAAGCACTACCGGAACGCCGTGCCGCCCGGGGCTGTCAACCGCCCGGCGCACGGCATCCGGCTCGTCGACAAGGCCCGGCACGGGCCTTGCCTTCGACTTGGCGCGCCGCGCATAGTTAGTACCCGGCACATCGGCTAAGAAGGGATTTCGTAGTGCGTCGGCTTCGGATTGCCTCAGCTCTGATCGTCACCTTGCTGACCTTGCTCTTCATGTTACCGGCTGCAGCCGAGCATGACGGAGGCTGGACCGTTCTGCTCGACGAACAGGCCAACCTGCAACTTAGCGATGTACGCTCCGAGCGTTATCGCAACCAGTTCAGCCCGCTGGTACTTGCCGAACTGGATGCCGCTCCGCCGGAGCAGGCCTTGTGGCTGCACTACCGCCTGGAACCAGGCGACCAGGAGCAACTGCTTCGGGTATTCGCCCCCGACCTGTCTGGGCTTGACCTATACGCCCTCCAGGGCGACCAACTTCTGCGTCAGTTGCACCACGGGCGCCAGGCCGGCAATGCCAGCCCGACCCTGCGTGGCAGCGACCATGTACTGCCCCTGCCCAACAGCAGGCAACCACTGGACATCTACCTGCGCCTGGTCTCCGAGCACCAGTTGCGCCCGGCCATCAGCCTTGAACCTGCGGCCGTAGCCGCCTCGGACCATAGCCAGCCACTGCTGTTCGGCATGCTGTTCGGCGGCTTGGTCATGCTGATCCTGCATAACCTGATCCGCTTCCTCTACAGCCACTCCACCACCACCCTGATCCTGGCGCTCTACCACAGCCTGATGCTGCTCAGCGGCCTGATCCTGCTGAACCTCAGCGGCCCTTGGTGGCACGTGTGGCACAACGCGCAAACCCCGGCCGCCTACCTGACACTGGTACTGGCCGGCCTGGCGGGGCTGTATTTCACCCAGCACTTCTTCAACCCGTGCAACTCGCCGCGGATCAACCGCCTGCTGCAGGGCGAAATGCTGGTGGTCGGGGTCAGCGGGCTGGTGCTGCTGTTCGTCGACACCCTGCCCCTCAACCTGATGACCTACGCCTTGCTGGCGCTGGGCAGCGTGAGCATGCTGCTGGTCAGCAGCTACCACTGGTACCGGGGCTATGCACCCGGCCGGCTGTTCAGCCTGGCCATGGTGGTGTTCAACCTGGGTGGCCTGGTGCTGCTGCCGGCACTGCTGGGCCTGACCCGTACCGCTACGCCTTGGCTATTGTGCATTCTGCTGGGGCTGGCCGTGGCCAGCGGCCTGCTGCTCAACCTGGCAGTCAGCGAACGCCTGCGCCGCATGAGCGAAGAGCGCTTCAGCGCCAGCCGCGCCTTGGCCGCCAGCGATGCCGAAATGAACGCCAAGGCCGAGTTCCTGGCCAAGATCAGCCACGAAATCCGCACCCCCATGAACGGCGTGCTGGGCATGACGGAGTTGCTGCTGGGCACACCGCTGTCAGTCAAGCAACGCGACTATGTGCAGACCATCCACAGTGCCGGCAACGAGCTGCTGACACTGATCAACGAAATTCTCGACATTTCCAAACTGGAGTCCCGGCAGATCGAGCTGGATGACGTGCAGTTCGACCTCAATGCACTGATCGAGGATTGCCTGAACATCTTCCGCGCCAAGGCCGAGCAGCAGAACATCGAGCTGATCAGCTTCACACAGCCGCAGGTACCGCGAGTGATCAGTGGCGACCCGACACGCCTGCGCCAGGCCTTGTCGAGCCTATTGGAAAACGCCCTGAAAAACACCGATCAGGGCGAAATCCTGCTGGTAGTGGCACTGGACCAACGGGGTGAGCTACCGCGCCTGCGCATCGCTGTGCAGGACAGCGGCGAACCGTTGGCCGCCGCAGACCGTGAAGCGTTGTTGCAAGCCGAGCTGCACAGCCACCACTTCCTGTCCAGCAACAAGCTGGGCGGCCACCTTGGGCTGGTCATTGCCAAACAGCTGATCGGCCTGATGCAGGGCGAGTTCGGCATCAAGAGCAGCACCGGCATGGGCAACACCCTGTGGCTGACCCTGCCGCTGGACCCCTCTCGCCTGGAGCAGCCACCAACCGATCTCGACAGCCCGCTGCGCGATGCCCGCGTGCTGGTGGTGGACGACAATGACACCTGCCGCAAGGTGCTGGTGCAACAATGCAGCGCCTGGGGCATGAACGTCAGCGCGGTGCCTTCGGGCAAGGAAGCGCTGGCCCTGTTACGCACCAAGGCGCACCTGCGTGACTACTTCGACGCCGTGCTGCTGGACCAGAACATGCCGGGCATGACCGGCATGCAACTGGCCGCCAAGATCAAGGAAGACCCGAGTCTGAACCACGACATTCTGGTGGTAATGCTCACCGGTATCAGCAATGCACCGAGCAAGGTCATCGCACGCAACGCCGGGGTCAAACGGATACTTGCCAAGCCGGTGGCCGGCTACACACTCAAAACCACCCTGGCCGAAGAACTGGCTCAGCGCGGCCGCGATCAGGCGGTGCCGGCCAGCCTGCCCGGTATCCCGCAGGCACTGGACCTGCCAGGCGACTTCCGCGTGCTGGTCGCCGAGGACAACAGCATTTCGACCAAGGTAATACGCGGCATGCTCGGCAAGCTCAACCTTGAGCCCGACACCGCCTGCAATGGCGAGGAGGCCCTGCAGGCAATGAAAAACCAGCGCTATGACCTGGTGCTGATGGACTGCGAGATGCCCATTCTGGACGGTTTCTCGGCCACCCAGCAGCTGCGTGCGTGGGAAACCGCCAACCAGCGCCAGCGCACCCCGGTAGTGGCACTGACCGCGCACATTCTTACAGAACACAAGGAACGCGCCCGGCTGGCGGGCATGGACGGGCACATGGCCAAGCCGGTCGAGCTGTCGCAATTGCGCGAACTGATCCAGTACTGGGCCAATCACCGGGAAGCCAAGGTGGACCCGGCGCCTACTTCCTAGACTACGCTGTCGTGCAGTGAACACTGATCACCAGATCAATACGGCCCGCACCCACAATAATTGCGCAACCTTTTTGAGTTTCCGAGGACCAGCGCTCATGCTCCATGAGTTGTTCAGCGTCTACCTGAAAATGCTCGTGCTCTACAGCCCGTTCTTCGTGCTGTCGTGCTTCATCAGCCTGACCCGCGGCCACTCCAGCAAGGAGCGCAAGCAACTGGCCTGGAAGGTCGCTTTCGCAGCCCTGGTCGCCAGCGTGCTGCTCTACCTGTTCGGTCGGGTGATCTTCGGTATTTTCGGCATTACCGCCGACGCCTTCCGCATCGGGGCCGGCAGCGTGCTGTTCATTTCGGCTTTGGGGATGGCGCAGGGCAAGCCGGCGGTACAGGCCGACAACGTGCAGCAGGACGTGACGATCGTGCCGCTGACCATTCCGCTGACGGTTGGCCCCGGTACCATCGGTGCCCTCTTGGTGATGGGTGTGAGCCAACCGCACTGGGACGACAAACTGCTGGCCATCGTCAGTATCGCGCTGGCCAGCTTTACCGTCGGCCTGGTGCTTTACCTGTCGCACGGTATCGAGCGGATCCTTGGCGACCAGGGCCTGCAGATCGTCAGCCGTCTGATGGGGCTGTTCGTCTGTGCCCTGGCGGCGCAGATCATTTTTACCGGGATCAAAGGGTATCTGGTGCCTTAGATGGCATAGTCATGAATGCGCGCCTGGGACACCTTGACGACGCTTTCCTGGACTTTTGGCAATACGCTGTTCTCAAAGGCCAGAATATTGAACCGTACCAGTTCCGCACGCACATTCTTGTGACTGCGCTTGCGGCTGATGAACCCTGCACTGAAAACAGACTGTTTGTCCGCTTCGTGGTAAACCACCATATCAACCCGGTTGTTGCCAGCCGGCGCGCAGGCCAACACTTGAAAGTGTTGCCTCTCGAATGCCTTTGTCTCAAGTTCCTTCAGCACCGATGGCTTCTTCAGCAATGTTTGAATAGACACTTTCACCGATGTAGCAAAGCTGTCTCCGGCCGTTTTGGACAGCGTCTGCAGCAGTTGATCCGTCTGCTGCGTACGCGTCTTGTCCGGCCAATGGATCTGCTCGGCCGTTACGGCATCCCACCCCATGAATTTGAGCTGGTTACGGTAATAAGCGAACCAGTCTTTTATCAGCCCCTCCTTGTAAGCGGTATCGGTGGCTCGTTCGGCCATCGCCAGGGCCAGCTTCACCTTGTCTTTCTGCGCGGCATCAATGCCTGGCAAAAAGGAAACGATCCCGGCGCCGATCACGGCAGACGTGGCTTCACTCATGATGCTGCTCCTGTAGGTTGCGCGTAAGGGTCAAAGCGGTAAGCAGCTTGTGCGTCTTTGCTTTGCATCAAGGCTTGCAATTCACCACGCTGGTGCTGGAAGCGCCCTTCATCCAACGCCAGAGAGACGCCATTGAACTCGGCTTCGCCATCAAGCACGTGTTCGCTCGTAAATGTCGCCATCGAGACCAGCGAGAGTGGCTGGTCGATTTGCATCGAGATGCTGCACAGGTCCAGTGTCGGTCCCGGCTTGAGTACGCCGAGTTCGATGACCAGCGTGGAGGACTGGGCCTGGTCGTGTGCGCTGAACTTCAGCAGGTGCCGCAAGCCCTCAGCAGATCGAGCGAGGCCCGACTTGATTCCCGCCAGCACGGCCTCATGGCGTAACGAGCGAATTTTCAGCCAGGCTTCAAGTGGCTGTATATGCGCGTTGCGCACGGGTCGCCCCAACTGCTTGAGGTCATGTGTGCTGGCCAGCTTGATCCAGCCCAATTGGCGGTAAGCCTCGCGATACGCGGCATACCAGCGTTCATAATTGTCGATGCGTGAACCGGCGTGCTTGTTGGCCACCAACTGTGCGTAAAGGATTGAATCAAAAGCGGCCTGGCGTTGTGCCTCGACCGTGCCCGGCGAATACAGCAATGCTGTTCCGCCAATCAACATCAATTGCTCAGCTGCTCTATCCATCGTGTTACCTCATCACAAAGAACCGAACAAGGCGGCGTTGCGACGACGCCGCCGAGCAATCAGATGTCGTACTCGAGAACGTTCTCGACGCTGCGCACGCCAAGTTTGTTTTCTACGGTTTCGCGCACTTTGTCGTAGACGAAGTTGTTGAGCGTGAGCACTGCCGTACCGGCGTAGTACGAGGTTTTGTCCAGCTTCCACTGGATACCCAGCACGTCGTCGTCCAGTTGCGGGGCAGAGGCCTGGATGCAGCTCACCACCATGACCACATCGTTGTTTTCGGTTTCAATGCAGGCCGCCATGCCGACCATGCCCCTGGCCTTGTTCTTGCGCTTGTGATCAAGCACCTTGGCATCGTTTTCGACAGTGGTCAGTTTGTCGAAGGCCAGCTTTGCCACTTCGCCCAACTTCGTGCCGCCCAGCATCGCATTGCCCACCACACCGATCGCGCGGATCGCCACGGCGCCGACGGTGACAGACAGTTCCGCCGAAGTTTCAAGTTCGAAGGTACGGCGTGGGATGGTGAAGCCAAGGTCACGCATGACGTCGATAAATTTGTCGTACCACTCCCGGCTCTGCTTTTCGGCGTTAAAGGCTTTGTCGGCGACCAGCGTGGCGAAGTGGAAGGCATTCTTCACATCGTGACGGCTTTGCGCAGACATGCCCGCGCCGCAGGCAAGCAGGTTGCCTTCTACCAGGATGGCAGCGTTGGTGGTGGTGACTTGTGTTGCATCGGACATTGGAAACTCCTTGATGGTTGCCCCTTGAGTCAGGGGCAACCACCTTAGCCAGCGCGTTGGCCACGAAGCGCGCTGAAGGGTTTCCGACGCAACTAGTTGGCGGTGGGGTACCAACGCGGCGTGTACGCCCACACCCCACCCGACAGGCGAGGGAATACACAGGTTGTAGAGGACCCGACCAAAACCATGGTGCGCATATCGACCATTTCCGGCAGCAGCTCGGCCAAGGTGACTACCTTCAGCGTCTGCCCCGGCCTACCGATGTCGCGGCCAAGGACTACAGGCGTGTTCCCCTCGCGGTGGCGACGCACAACCTCAAGTGCCACCCCGAGCTGGTGCGGCCTGGACTTGGAAATCGGGTTGTAGAAGGCCAGCACCAGGTCCGCCTGGGCCGCCAGGTCCAGGCGCTTTTCAATGATCGACCAGGGCTTGAGGTTGTCCGACAGCGACATCACACAGAAGTCATGCCCCAGCGGTGCACCCGCCTGCGCAGCGGTAGCGAGCGAGGCCGACACCCCAGGCAGGATCTCAAGGTCGACGCGATGCCAGGCGGGGTCACTGGACTCGTGCAGCGCTTCAAGCACTGCAGCGGCCATGGCGAACACGCCTGGGTCGCCCGACGAGACCACCACCACCGAACGGCCTTGGGCCGCCAGCTCGAAGGCATGCCGGGCGCGCTGCATTTCTTCACGGTTGTCGGTGCAGTGCAGCACCTGATCGTCACGAAACGGCCCGGCCATGCGCACGTAGGTTTCGTAGCCGAGGATATCCTCGGCGCGTGCCAGCTCGGCCTTGACCGCCGGCACCATAAGCTCGGCAGCGCCAGGGCCGAGGCCGATCACCGCCAGCCGGCCACGACGGCGGCCGACCTGCGCGGCATCCACCGGCGCCGGCGCCACTGCGATGACCACTTCGGCCTGTTCTATCAACTCTGCGCCTGGCAACGCTGCAGCCACCATGCTGGCCACATCGCCTGGCCTGGCAGCGAAGCGCAAGGCGACACCCAAAGCCTGCGCAGCCTCGTGCAAGGCACTGTCGGCCATGGCTTGTTCGTCCGCCAGCACACAGGCAACAGATGGCTCGGCGATACCGGCCTGCTGCAATGCAGCTCGAATACCGTTCAGGTTGCCACCTGCAACCCCCACTACCACCGAGCGGGGGTGGATCAGCAATTCGTCTCGGTTGGCCGGGCGCGCCTGATGCCCCACATGAATGGTTCGCCGTGCTGCATCGCTGGCAGGCAACTGCACCTGTTGCAGCCACGGCGCATCACCTTCGATGCGCACCGCCTCGCCAGCCAGCAAATCAGAGACAAAGCGCTTGCCTTGCTCGATGTCCGCCAGTGCATAACCCTGCGGCGGGTTCAGCAGGCAAGTGCCGAACCGCAGCTCGCCGCTGGTGGTGATCGCAGCAGCAACGCCCAGTGCCTCTGCGATTTCGCGTGCCATCACGTTCACGCCACCCAGGCCACCGAGCAGCGGCACCACTGCACTGCCATCCTCGGCCACGGCCAGAACTGGCGGCTCGCTGCCCTTCTCGCTGAGCAGGCTGGCCAGGCTGCGGATGACAATGCCCGCAGCGCACAGGGCGATGATCGGCGTGTCCTGCTGGTATAACCCGCGCAGGGTATCGCCGAACGAGCTGTACGATTGGTCTGCACCCTCGACGCGCCCTTCCAGGCCATGGATCGTGGCCTGTGGATAACATTGCTGGATACGCTGCGCCGTCGCCAGGCTGCCTGGGCCGAGAATGACGATTGCCGGCGCCTTGTGGATGTTCAGCCCTGCCATTTTTCCCCCGGCACGATGATCAGCGAGAAGTACGGCGACGACTGCGGGTCGACCTGGTCCAGCGGCACGATCTTCTGGTTGGCCATGGTGGCCCGCTCCACATACAGCGCGCGCCCGTCCAGGCCCAGTTCGGTCAGTACTTCGCGTACTTTCGGGAAGTTGCGCCCAAGCTTCATGATCACCGCTGCATCGGCGTCGGCCAGGCGGCGCTTGAGTTCCTCGGCGGGCAACACGCCAGACAAGACCGAGAGGCTCTGGTTGCGGTACACCAGCGGCGCACCCAGCACCGAGGCGCCCCCGAGCATCGAGCACACGCCGGGGATCACTTCGGCTTCATAGCGCTGCGCCAGGCGGTCGTGCAGGTACATGTAGGACCCGTAAAAGAATGGGTCACCTTCGCAGATCACCGCCACGTCGCGACCGGCATCCAGGTGCTCGGCCACCTGCACGCTGGCTTCGTCGTAGAAGTCGCTGATCACCTGCTCATAGGAAAGCGGCGCAGGCAGGGCTTCGGTGGTGACCGGGTACACCAGCGGCAACAGCGTCTGCTGCGCGTGCAGGTGCGCCTCGATGATGCCGAAGGCATTGCCACGCTTGCCCTTGGCCACGAAGTAACCGACCACTGGCGCTTCGCGCAGCAGGCGCAGGGCCTTGAGGGTGATCAGTTCAGGGTCGCCCGGGCCCACGCCCAGGCCCAGCAGACGTCCACGCGGCGCCATCACTCCACCTCCGTGGCCAGGGCGTTGACCGCAGCGGCGGCCATCGCGCTACCGCCAAGGCGGCCTTGCATGATCACGAACGGCACGCCACGGCTGTCGGCGGCGAGCATCGCCTTGGACTCGGCAGCACCGACGAAACCGACTGGGAAGCCGAGGATCAGCGCTGGCTTGGGCGCGCCGGCGTCAATCATCTCCAGCAGGTAGAACAGGGCGGTGGGCGCATTGCCGATCACCACCACGCTGCCTTCCAGGTACGGGCGCCACAGCTCAAGGGCTACGGCAGAACGGGTGTTGCCTGCGTCCTTGGCCAGGCCCGGTACGCTTGGGTCGCGCAGCGTGCAGATGACTTTGTTGTCGGCTGGCAGGCGGGCACGGGTGATGCCTTCGGCGACCATGTGCGCATCGCACAGGATCGGCGCGCCGTTAAGCAGCGCCTCGCGCCCGGCCCGGCCGGCGCCTTCGGAGAACTGCAGGCCATCGATGGCATCGACCATGCCACAGGCGTGGATCACGCGCACGGCGAGCTTTTCGAGGTCTGCGGGGATCCGCTCGAGTCGGGCTTCCTCACGGATGATCCGGAAGGAATTGCGATAGATCTCCTGACCATCGCGGATGTAGTCAATCATCAAGGTGCTCCGTCGGCAGGTCGAGCATGGCGCCTGCTTCATTCAAGGTAAGGTCGGTGCCGCGCAGGGCGCCAAAGCCCGGTTGGCGCGCGTCACGCAGATAGAGGTCATATCGGCCCGGCGAGCGGGCCAGCAGGGTGGCCGGGGCAACATGGGCCACGGCGCAGGAACGGGGGCAGCCAGACAGGTGCACGCTGGCGGGCACGCCAGGGCCCAACAGCGCGGCCAAGGCAACGGCGTCGGCCTTTGTCTCGCCAAGCGCCTTGGCGCACCCGCTGGCACCGGTGCAGGCGCTGATGCGCGCCAGCGGTTCATGGTCGTGGCACAGCAGGCCCAGGGCGGACAGTTCGGCCTGGGCGGTGTCGATGTGGTGTGCTTGCAGGTTGGTCAGCACCAGGCTTTGCCAAGGGCTGAGCCGCAAGCTGCCATCGCCCCGTTCCCGGGCCACCCGCGCAGCCCCGCGCAGCATGGCCGGGGTCAGGCGGCCTTGCGGCGGGGCTACGCCAAGGGCAACGCCTTCTGCCTGCGGCAGCGTGCCCAGCCAGGAGGCGCGGTGCTGTTCACGGCGCCAGGCGAGCACGGCGGTATCACGGCGGATGTCCAGGCCGAGCCCATCGACGAAATCGCTTGCCGGGCACACCTCGAGCAACTGGCGCATGCGCGACTGCGTCAGGGTGGCCAGGTCGAGAAAGCGCTCCAGCACCGCACGCACCAACGCCAGGCCCTGCGCCAGCGGCACGGCGCCGAGCACCTGGCCGTCCGCCGGGCAGCCCGCCAGGCCAAACGCCAGCCAGGTCTGCTGCTCCAGACGCAGGGCCGATAGCCACAAATCGTGGGGGTGCTCGAGCATGGCGAGGCGCTCGCCGGCATCCAGCTGCACGGCAAACTTGGCCGACAATTGGTGAAAGCGCGGGGTGCCTTCCAGCAGGTCGAGGATCTGCCCTGCCAAAGGCCGTGCATCCAGCAGCATCGCCGGATCATGCCCGGCCAGCGGGCTGAGCATGAGGTTGCGCACATCGTCACCGGCCACATCGCGCGGCCCCAGGCCGGCTGCGAGCAGTGCCTCGACCAGGGCGCGATGTGCGTTGCCAATGCCGCGGATCTGCAGGTTGCCACGGTTGGTGGCCTCGATCACGCCGCCGGCAAAGCGCTCGGCTGCCGTCGCCACCGCGTCGGCCTGGTCGGCCAGCAGCAAGCCGCCTGGCAGTTTGATGCGGCAGATGCCGCCATCACGGGCACTGACAATACGCCACAACCCCGGGCAGGCCGAGGGGCGGGGCGAAACGTTGGGGGCATGGGCCTGCGTCAAAGGGGCGTCCGGCAATCTGTGAAAATGCGCTTGAGTGTAGAAGGCGCGGTATTATGCCTGCTTTGTCCGGCGGCATGAAAAGCCGGTGGTCGAGCATCCTCAGCGATTGAGGAGAAATTCAGGGCTGTGTCGCCCTCTTCGCGGGCACGCCCGCTCCCACAGGATCATCGCTTCCCTCAATGGCTGCGCTGTACCTGTGGGAGCGGGCGTGCCCGCGAAAGGGCGCGAAGCGGCCCCAAAAAATGGCGGAATGAAATACATGGCACCCTGGCTGACAGTAGTAGGCATCGGCGAAGACGGCTTCAGTGGCCTGGGCAAGCAGGCCCGGCGCGCGCTGCTGGGCGCTGCGCGGATCTTCGGCAGCCCGCGCCAGCTGGACTTGCTGCCGCGCTGCGTGCCCGGCGAACGGCTGGGCTGGCCAAGCCCGTTTTCCCTGGGCCCGGTGCTGGCCCTGCGCGGCGAGCCAGTGTGCGTGCTGGCCAGCGGCGACCCGATGTTCTTCGGTGTCGGCGCCAGCCTGGCGCGGCAGGTGCCTGCCAGTGAGATGCGTGTGCTGTCGATGCCCTCCTCCTGCGCCCTGGCCGCCGCCCGCCTGGGCTGGCCGCTGCAGGAGGTGCAGGTGGTGTCGCTGGTGGCCCGGCCACTGTCGGCGCTCAATGCCCACCTGCACAGCGGTGTGCGCCTGTTGGTGCTGAGCAACGATGGCGACAGCCCGGCGGCCATTGCCGCGCTGCTGCGCGAGCGTGGCTTCGGGCCAAGCCGCCTGCGGGTGCTGGAGCACCTGGGAGGCCAGCAAGAACGCGAACTGGCCGGCACCGCCCAGGACTGGCCGCACGCCGAGATCGCTGCGCTCAACCTGGTGGCCATCGAGTGCCTGGCCACGCCCGATGCCCCACGCCTGCACCGCCTGGCCGGGCTGCCGGACAGCGCCTTCCGGCACGATGGCCAGCTGACCAAACGCGATGTCCGCGCCATCACGCTGGCGCGCCTGGCGCCTCAGCCCGGCGAACTGCTGTGGGACGTGGGCGCGGGCTGCGGGTCGATCGGCATCGAATGGATGCGCGCCCACCCGGCCTGCCGCGCCTTGGCCATCGAGGCCGATGAAGGCCGGCAAGGCTTCATCGAACACAACCGTGACGCGCTGGGTGTACCCGGCCTGCAGCTGATCTGCGGCAAGGCGCCTGCAGCACTGCAAGGCCTGGAGCAGCCTGATGCAATCTTCATTGGTGGCGGCGTCACCCGCGAAGGCGTGCTGGACCTGTGCTGGGCAAACCTGCGCCCCGGCGGGCGGCTGGTAGCCAACGCGGTGACCTTGCAGAGCGAACTGGCCCTGGCGCATTTTCGCGAACAGCACGGTGGTGAGCTGACCCGCATCCATGTCGCCCATGCCCAGCCCTTGGGCGCGTTCGACACCTGGCGCCAGGCGCTGCCGATCACCCTGCTGGAAGTGGTGAAACCCGTCGATGCGTGAAGAAACCCGCGAACAGCCCGCGCCCCTGCGCAGCGGCCTGACCACCGGCAGCTGCGCCACCGCCACCAGCCTGGCAGCCGCTCGCTTGCTGCTGATCGGCGAAAGCAGCGACGCCGTCAGCATTACCCTGCCCAAGGGCAAGGTGGTGCAGATGCGCCTGGAATTCTGCCGCCTGATTGGCGAGCGTGCCGAAGCCGGCACCCTCAAGGATGCTGGCGACGACCCGGACGTGACCCACGGTGCCCTGCTCTACAGCCAGGTGCGCTTGCTGGGCGAGCCGGGCATCCGCTTTGTCGCCGGCACCGGCGTCGGCACCGTGACCCGCCCGGGGCTGGTGCTGGCGGTGGGTGAGCCGGCCATCAATCCGGTGCCACGGCGCATGATCACTGAACACCTGCAACGCCTGGCCGACGCGTGCGGCTACCTCGGTGGTTTCGAGGTCACGGTCAATGTGCAGGGCGGCGACCAACTCGCGCTCAAGACCATGAACCCGCGCCTGGGCATCCTCGGCGGGCTGTCGATCCTTGGCACCAGCGGCATCGTGCGGCCGTTCTCCTGTGCGGCCTATATCGCCTCGATCCACCAGGGTATCGATGTAGCCCACACCAACGGCTACACGCACATCGCCGCGTGCACCGGCAACGCCAGCGAAGACACCATGCGCCGGGTCTACGGGCTGCCGGAAATCGCCCTGATCGAGATGGGCGATTTTGTCGGTGCAGTGCTCAAGCACCTGCGCAAGGTGCCGGTGCCGCGCCTGACCCTGTGTGGCGGTTTCGGCAAGATCAGCAAACTGGCCGCCGGGCACATGGACCTGCACAGCCGCCACTCCAGCATCGACTTGCCGCAACTGGCCGGCTGGGCTGCCGACATTGGCGCTGACGAAACACTGCAGGCAGCCATCATCGGCGCCAACACCAGCCAGCAAGCGCTTGCACTGGCTCATGCGGCCGGCATTGCCTTGGGTGACGCAGTGTGCGCCCACGCCCTGGCCTTCGCCCGCAGCGTCGTGCCGGCGCTTGTGCAAGTGGAAGTGTTCGCCATCGACCGCCAGGGCGGCATCGTCGGCCGGGCAGGTGTGCAATGACTGCGCGCATCCTGCTACTGGGTGGTGTCGCCGAAGCCCTCGCCATCGCCCGCCGGCTCGGCCCTCAGCATGTCTATAGCCTGGCCGGTATCGGTCGTGTGCCGCAGGACCTGCAATGCCAGGTACGGGTCGGGGGCTTTGGCGGTGCCGAGGGCTTGGCCAACTACCTGCGCGAGGCAGGCATCACCCTGCTGATCGATGCCACCCATCCCTATGCCGCGCAGATCAGCCGCAATGCTGCCAGTGCTGCACGTAGCGCCGGCATCCCGTGCTGGGCCTTGCGCCGCCCGGCCTGGCAGGCGCAAGCGGGGGATGATTGGCGCGAAGTCGGGGACTGGGCAGGGCTGATCGAAGCACTCAAGCCGTTTCGCAGACCGCTGTTCACGTTGGGGCGTGAGCCACTACAGCATCTGGACGAGATTCCGCCGGAGCAGTTCTGGACCTTGCGGGCGCTGGAAGCGTGCCCTGGAAACGCGCGCTGCGAAGTGATTGGCGCGCGTGGGCCATTCAACATTGAAGATGAACGGGCACTGTTCCAACGCCGCAGTATCGATGTGCTGATCAGCAAGAACAGCGGCAGTGTGGCGACCGAGCCGAAGCTCGAGGTAGCGCGGGAACTTGGTCTGCCGGTGCTGATCCTCAAGCGCCCGGGGTTGCCGGATATTGACCGCGCATTCGAATCGCAGGCTGACATGGCAGCAGCACTCGACCTGCATCAACACATCT
Organism: Pseudomonas sp. NMI542_15; assembly: GCF_021283425.1. Lineage (NCBI taxonomy): Bacteria > Pseudomonadati > Pseudomonadota > Gammaproteobacteria > Pseudomonadales > Pseudomonadaceae > Pseudomonas > Pseudomonas sp. NMI542_15. The sequence continues at coordinate 57,818 of NZ_JAJSRO010000011.1, forward strand.
CGCAAGCACGCTAGAGATCCCTGTGGGAGCGGGCAAGCCCGCGAACACCGGCGAAGCCGGTGCCATACATCGAGTCGTCTTCTGCGCGGGCACGCCCGCTCCCACAGAAGACCGTACCCGTCTTGAAACCTGTATATGACCGTTGCCCTACAGCCCTTTCGGATCTTTCTTTCAACCCCGCACGTGGCTCTGGGTCGTACTGCTGCCGTAAACTCAACGCCCCTCCCCCGGAAGGTTTCACCCATATGGAAATGCAATGGTGGATCTGGCTGGTCTTCGGCATCGCGCTGATCCTGCTCGAACTGGTCTTGCCAACGTTCTTCATCCTCTGGTTCGGCATCGGTGCCGTGCTGGTCTCTCTCATCTCGCTTGCCGCCCCCAGCCTGCAACTGGACATGCAGGGCCTGCTGTGGGTCGTGCTGTCATCGGCCACCACCGCGCTGTGGTTCAACGTGTTCCGGCGCAAGCAGCCAGACGTGCGCTGGACCGCCGACAGCGTGATCGGCGAGGTGGGCTTGCTGACCGCTGGCGTTTCGGAGTTCCAGAAAGGCCGCGTGCGTTTCCAGAAGCCGATCCTTGGCAGCGAAGAATGGACCTGCATCGCCGATAGCCAGATCGCCGCCGGCGAACGGGTGCGCCTGACCGCCATCGAGGGGAACATCGCCCGCGTCATCCGGGCCTGAATCCGCACTAAAAGGAATTTCGCATCATGACCAGCCTCATCGTCGTCGGCGCCATCGCCCTGTTCGTTCTGATCACCGTGTTCAAGGGGGTACGCATCGTGCCCCAGGGCGAGGAGTGGATCGTCGAGCGCCTGGGCCGCTACCACAGCACGCTCAAGCCCGGCCTGAACATCCTCATCCCGTACATGGATGTGGTCGCCTATCGCCTGCCGACCAAAGACATCATCCTCGATGTACAGCAGCAGGAAATCATCACCCGGGACAATGCCGTCATCGTTGCCAACGCCCTGTGCTTCGCCAAGGTGGTCGACCCGCAGAAGGCCTCCTATGGCGTGCAGAACTTCTCGTTCGCCGTCACCAGCCTGACCATGACGTCGCTACGCGCCATCGTCGGCGCCATGGACCTGGACGAAGCGCTGTCTAGCCGCGAGCAGATCAAGGCACGCCTGCGCGAGGCAATGTCGGAGCAGACCGAAGACTGGGGCGTAACCGTGCGCTCGGTGGAAATCCAGGACATCAAGCCTTCGGAAAACATGCAACTGGCCATGGAGCGCCAGGCGGCGGCCGAGCGTGAGCGCAAAGCCGATGTGACCCGCGCCGAAGGCGCCAAGCAGGCCGCGATCCTTGAAGCGGAAGCTCGCCTGCAGGCCGCCAGGCTGGATGCCGAAGCGCAGATCAGCCTGGCCGAGGCTTCGGCGCGGGCGATTTCGCTGGTCAAGGAGGCCGTGGGCAACGAAACCGTGCCGGCGATGTATTTGCTGGGTGAGCGCTATGTCGGGGCCATGGAGAACCTGGCGAGCAGCAACAACGCCAAGGTGGTGGTGTTGCCGGCGGATCTGCAGGAAACCGTCCGTGGCCTGATGGGCCGCAACAAGGCTTGAGATTGCCGGGGCCGCTCTGCGGCCATTCGCGGGGCAAGCCCGCTCCCACATGACAGCGCAGTATTCGAGGCTGCGGCACTTCTGCAGGAGCGGCCTTGTGCCGCGATGGGCTGCGCAGCAGCCCCCATACCCGACCACCTGCGTCACTTCACCGCACCCTGCCTTTTTTACCTATACTGCGCCTTACAATAGCCACCACGATTCCTGACCGGATCTCTCCATGCCCCCACGTCGGCCCATCGCCTGGATAGCCTGCCTTGCAGTGCTGTTCAACCTGCTGGCCATGCCGCTGGCCTCTGCCGTGCCCAAGGGCCCGGCCGAGCAGCTGCTGTGGGGGGCTTTCTGTTCCAGCATGGCCAACAAAGCCAAGGTCGATGTCCAGGCCCTGGCCAAGATCGACCTCGGCCCGCAAAGCGACGACAGCGCCAGCATGATGAATTGCTGGTGCTGCTCCGGCGCAGCGCCGCTGCTGGCCCTGCCCGGCTACCCGCCGCAACTGCACAACCCGCCAACACTGTTTGCCGGCCTGCTGCCGCCCCCCGCCGACTACCAACCCACGCCGCGCCAGCTCTGGCCCGCGCTAAACCCCCGTGCCTCTCCGCTGGCCTGAGTTCATCACGCTGTCTGCCTGAACCTGAACACAACGGAGATTCACCATGCTCAAGCACGCCCTCGTCATGGCCGCCCTGCTGCTGCCCGGCGCCTTTGCCAATGCCCACGAATACAGCGTGGGCGACCTGCACATCGCCCACCCCTGGTCGCTGCAGTTGCCCCCCAACGCCCCCAATGTCGCCGCGTATTTCGTGGTGCACAACAATGGCCAGGCCGATGACCGCCTGCTGAGCGTCGACAGCCCCATCAGCGATGACGCGCAACTGCACGAGCATGCCATGAGCGCCAGCGGCGCCATGAAAATGCAGCAAGTGCCCAGCGTGGTGGTGCCTGCCGGCAAGGACCTGACCTTCGCCCCCAGCGCCTACCACGTGATGCTGATGCAGCCAAAAGACCGCAGCCTGCTCAGCGACGGCAAGCGCTTCCCGTTGACCCTGCATTTCGAAAAGGCCGGCGACATCACCGTCGAAGTGGCCGTGCAGAAGCAGGCGCCGGCGGACCAGCCGCAAGCCCACGAACACGCGCACTGACAACTGCTGACAGGCACTCGCCATGAGCCTGCCGCGCAACAGCATCAGCCGTACCACCCGCCCTGACCGCAGGCGCGCCGGTGGCGGATGGCTGAGCCTGTTCGCCATGTGGATGATCTTCATCGGCCCGCTGATTTCCCAGTCGATGCCGATGGACCACCACGCCGGTATGAGCATGCCGATGGACATGCCGATGGCGGCTGCCCATGAGCATGGCGGCGACGCCCATCACGGCCACGGCGGCGATGGCCAGCTGCATGTGATGTGGGAAAAGTGCGGTTATTGCAGCCTGTTGTTCAACTGCCCGGCCCTGCCCCAGGCCCTCAGCCCGCTCAGCGCCGGCAGCGTCGCCCCCACCACCCACCTGCTTGCACCAACGCACCAGGGCCATGCCCGGCAGGCTGTATTCCCCGGTGCGCGCAGCCGCGCCCCGCCTTCCTCGATCAGCGTCTGAACCCATATTTTGTGCACGAAGCCAGGAGGCTTCGCGCTAATTCATGACTGATCGACTGGAATCATTATGTCCGGCTGCACCCCTGTTTTTGCCTTGTCCCTGCGTGGGACCCTCGCCGTCGTGTGCGGCTCGTTGCTCGCGCCCGTGGCCCTGGCCGCCGACCCTGGCCATGAAGGCCATGGGCACGATGCTCCCGAGCTGAGCCCCACGGTGATAACTGCCGTGGCCCCAAGTTCGCCACTGACCGTGGTCACCAACCCGAAAGACCCGCGCCAGCCAGTGCCGGCCAGCGACGGCGCCGACTACCTGAAGACCATCCCCGGCTTCTCGGCGATCCGTGCAGGCGGCACCAACGGCGACCCGGTATTGCGCGGCATGTTTGGCTCGCGCCTGAACATCCTCACCAACGGCGGCCTGATGCTGGGCGCTTGCCCCAACCGCATGGACGCCCCCACCTCCTACATTTCACCGGAAACCTACGACCGCCTGACCGTGATCAAGGGCCCGCAAAGCGTGATCTGGGGGCCGGGCGGCTCGGCAGGCACCATCCTCTTCGAACGTGAACCGGAAAAGTTCGGCCCCCTCGGCAGCCGCGTAAACGCCAGCCTGCTGGCAGGTTCCAATGGCCGCTTCGACAAGGTGCTGGACGCCGCCGCCGGCAACAGCCAGGCCTACGCCCGCTTCGTCGGCAACCAGTCACGGTCGGATGACTACCACGACGGCAACGACGACACCGTGCCGTCACGCTGGGAAAAATGGAACGGCGATGTTGCCCTCGGCTGGACGCCCGACCAGGACACCCTGCTGGAGCTCACCGCCGGCAAGGGCGATGGCGAGGCTCGCTATGCCGGGCGCGGCATGGACGGCTCGCAGTTCAAGCGTGAAAGCCTGGGCCTGCGGTTTGAAAAGTCCAACCTCGGCGAAGTGCTCGACAAGGTCGAGGCGCAGGTTTACTACAACTACGCCGATCATGTGATGGACAACTACAGCCTGCGTACCCCGTCCGGCAGCGGCATGATGGGCATGCCGATGGTCAGCAACGTCGATCGCCGCACCCTGGGTGCACGCATAAAGGCCACCTGGCGCTGGGCCGATGTGCAGCTGATCAGCGGCATCGACGCGCAAACCAACGAACATCGCCAACGTGGCGGCATGGGTGTGGACGCACACAAGGGCCAGGCCTGGAGCAAGGACGCCGACTTCCACAACTACGGCGCCTTCAGCGAACTGACCTGGTACGTCAGCGGTGAGGACCGTTTGATCACCGGTGCCCGCCTGGACCGCGCCTCGGCCCGCGACTTCCGCCAAGGCAGCGCCACCGAAGGCGATACCCGCGCCGACACCCTGCCCAGCGGTTTTATCCGCTACGAGCACGATCTGGCAGCCATCCCGGCCACCACCTACATCGGCCTCGGCCATGCCCAGCGCTTCCCCGACTACTGGGAGCTGTTCTCGCCAAAGCTGGCGCCACCCGGTTCGGCCAATGCCTTCGACGGCATCAAGCCAGAGAAAACCACCCAGCTCGACTTCGGCATCCAGTACCGCACCGAACGCCTTGAAGCCTGGGCTTCGGGTTATGTGGGGCAGATCCGCGACTACATCCTGTTCGACTACCGCACCGGCATGATGGGCATGAGCACTTCCCAGGCGCAGAACATCGACGCCCGCATCATGGGTGGCGAACTGGGTGCGGCCTACCAGCTGACGGAAAACTGGAAGGCCGACGGCACGCTGGCCTATGCGTGGGGCAAGAACAGCAGTGACGGCAAAGCGTTACCGCAAATGCCGCCCCTGGAAAGCCGCCTGGGCCTGACCTACAGCCGCGATGTGTGGAGCGTCGGCGCACTGTGGCGGCTGGTGGCTGCGCAGAACCGCATCGCCGAGAACCAGGGCAACGTGGTCGGCAAGGACTATGACAAGAGCGCCGGCTTTGGCGTGTTCTCCCTGAACGGCGCCTACAAGGTGAACAACAACCTCAAGCTCAGCGCAGGGGTCGACAACCTGTTCGACAAAACCTACGCCGAGCACTTGAACCTGGCCGGGAACGCCGGGTTCGGCTACCCGGCTACAGACCCACAGCCGGTCAACGAGCCAGGCAGGACCTTCTGGACCAAGGTCGATTTCAGCTTCTGACAACAACCACGGGCGCAGCTTCGGTTGCGCCCCTCTGCTGGTCAAACAGGAGGTTCCCATGAGAGGAACACGCACCAATTTCTATAACCTGGCCTGGCGTTGGCACTTTTATGCGGGGCTGTTCGTGGCCCCGTTCATGATCCTGTTGGCGATTACCGGGATCATCTACCTGTTCAAGCCGCAGCTCGACCCGCTGCTGTACAGCGACCTGATGGTGGTCGAAGCCGGCCACCATCGGCAGGGCGCCGATGCGATGCTGGCCGAAGTGCGCCAGGCCTACCCCGAAGGCCACGTCGGCCAGTACCTGCCCCTGCTGAACGCCGAGCGCAGTGCGCAGTTCGTGGTGCATGACGGCGGGCGCGAACTGAACGTGTTCGTTGACCCGTACAGTGGCAAGATCCTCGGCGAGCAGGACGGCAAGCAGAACCTGCAGGCCATCGCCCGCGCCCTGCATGGCGAGCTGATGGTCGGCACGGTCGGTGACCGCCTGGTGGAACTGGCCGCAGGCTGGGGCATCGTGCTGGTGGTGTCGGGCCTGTACTTGTGGTGGCCACGCGGGCGCAATGGCGCTGGCGTACTGTGGCCACGGCTGTCGGCACGCGGCCGGCTGTTCTGGCGCGACCTGCACGCGGTAACAGGCTTTTGGGGTTCGGCCCTGCTGTTGCTGATGCTGGTCAGCGGCATGACCTGGACCGGCCTATGGGGCAAGCAGTACGCCGATTTGTGGAACCGTTTCCCGGCAGCCATGTGGAACGACGTGCCCAAGTCTGACCAGCAGGCAGGTGAGCTGAACAACGCGCACCGCCAGACCGTGCCCTGGGCGATGGAAAACACACCGATGCCGCAGTCCGGCGCACACGCCGAGCATGCTGGGCACCACATGATGTCGGACAAGCCCGCAGCACCCCAGGTGAGCGTGCAGCAGGTCGAAGACATCGCCACCTCCCGCCAGGTCGAGCCTGGCTACAGCATTACCCTGCCGACTACGGCAGACGGTGTGTTCACCATTGCCGTGTTCGCCGACGACCCGCGCAACGACGCTACCCTGCATGTCGACCAGTACACCGGCAAGGTCCTGGCCGATGTGCGCTGGCAAGACTACAGCCCGGTCGCCCGCGCCACCGAGATGGGCGTGATGCTGCACGAGGGCAAGATGTTCGGGGCGTTCAACCAGATCATCATCCTGGGGGTGTGCCTGATGATTCTGCTCGGTTCGGTGAGCGGGCTGGTGATGTGGTGGAAGCGCCGGCCTGAAGGCGGGCTGGGCGTGCCACCGCTGCGCCATGACCTGCCGCGCTGGAAGGCGGCGGTGGGCGTGATGCTGGTGCTGGGGGTGATGTTCCCGTTGGTGGGGGTGTCGATGGTGGTGATGTGGGTGGTGGACAGCCTGGTGGTGCGCCGCCGCCGGGAGCTGGCCAGCGCCTGACCCCTGCATAACCTGCACTGGCCTCTTCGCGGGCTTGCCCGCTCCCACAGGATCTCTGCCGCCCTCAGGCGTGGCGCGATACCTGTGGGAGCGGGCATGCCCGCGAAGAGGCCGGTGAAGATCTCGAACTTTTCCTGCGAAAGCACGGCTGCCATCTGAAGATCGTGTCGATCTGTCGCGATCTCGAATTGGAACGCCCGTGTTAGCCTAGCCAGCGACTTTCAAGGGAATGCAGCTTATGACCGCAATTTCACCCAAACCACAAGAAGAGCAGCACCTGCAACGCAACCTGACCAACCGCCATATCCAGCTGATCGCCATCGGCGGCGCAATCGGGACCGGCCTGTTCATGGGCTCGGGCAAAACCATCAGCCTGGCGGGCCCGTCGATCATCTTCGTCTACATGATCATCGGCTTCATGCTGTTCTTCGTCATGCGCGCCATGGGCGAACTGCTGCTGTCGAACCTGAACTACAAATCGTTCATCGACTTCTCGGCCGACCTGCTCGGCCCCTGGGCGGGTTACTTCACCGGCTGGACTTACTGGTTCTGCTGGGTGGTCACCGGTATCGCCGACGTGGTCGCCATCGCAGCCTATACACAATTCTGGTTCCCCGACCTGCCGCAGTGGATACCGGCGCTGACCTGCGTAGGGCTGCTGCTGTCGCTGAACCTGGTGACGGTAAAAATGTTCGGCGAGATGGAATTCTGGTTCGCCCTGGTCAAGATCATCGCCATCCTCGGCCTGGTCGCTACCGGCCTGTACATGGTCATCACCGGCTTCACCTCGCCCAGCGGGCGCACTGCACAGCTGGCCAACCTGTGGAATGACGGCGGCATGTTCCCCCATGGCCTGATGGGCTTCTTCGCCGGGTTCCAGATTGCCGTGTTCGCCTTCGTCGGCATCGAGCTGGTGGGTACCACCGCCGCCGAAGCCAAGAACCCGGAGCGCACCCTGCCGCGGGCGATCAACTCGATCCCGATCCGCATCATCGTGTTCTACGTGCTGGCGCTGATCGCGATCATGGCCGTGACCCCATGGCGCGACGTGGTACCGGGCAAGAGCCCGTTCGTGGAGCTGTTCGTGCTGGCTGGCCTGCCTGCGGCGGCTAGCATCATCAACTTCGTGGTGCTGACCTCGGCGGCCTCGTCGGCCAACAGTGGCGTGTTCTCCACCAGCCGCATGCTCTACGGCCTGTCGCAAGAAGGTGACGCGCCCAAGGCATTCGAAAAACTGTCGAGCCGTTCGGTGCCGGCCAACGGCCTGTATTTCTCGTGCACCTGCCTGCTGCTGGGCGCGGTGCTGATCTATCTGGTGCCAAACGTGGTCGAGGCGTTCACCCTGGTGACCACGGTTTCGGCGGTGCTGTTCATGTTCGTCTGGACGCTGATCCTGCTGTCGTACCTGAAGTACCGCAAGAACCGCGCGGCGCTGCACCAGGCGTCGAAGTACAAGATGCCGGGTGGGCGCTTCATGTGCTTCGTGTGCCTAGTGTTCTTTGCTTTCATCCTGGTGTTGCTGAGCCTGGAGGCGGATACGCGCTCGGCGTTGGTGGTAACGCCGATCTGGTTCGTGCTGCTGGCGGTGACGTATCAGTTTGTACGCAGCAGGCGCCATCCGCGTTCGGCTGTGCGTAACGGCTGATGGCCTAGGGGGCTGCTTTGCAGCCCATCGCGACACAAGGCCGCTCCCACACGCCGTCAGATGTGGGAGCGGCCTTGTGTCGCGATGGGCCGCACAGCGGCCCCAATCCTGTGCACATCGATGTCCCAGGCACCAACCTGGACCTCGCAAACGCCCCAACACCTCGCACAACCCCTCTATCACGCCCATTTCGCCACTAGGCACACCCCTTGCAACGCCCTCCCCGCTTGGCCAAAACCAAAAAAACTCAGCGGAGAGAGCACATGAAGCGTCGCAGTCTGATCAAGGCCTTTACCCTCAGCGCATCGATTGCGGCGATGGGCCTGAGCTGGAGTATCCAGGCCGCCGAGACCATCAAGGTTGGCATCCTGCATTCGCTGTCGGGGACCATGGCCATTTCCGAGACCTCGCTCAAGGACATGGCGCTGATGACCATCGACGAGATCAACGCCAAAGGCGGGGTCAACGGCAAGATGCTCGAACCGGTGGTGGTCGACCCGGCCTCCAACTGGCCGCTGTTCGCCGAAAAGAGCCGCCAGCTGCTGACCCAGGACAAGGTCGCCGTGGTGTTCGGCTGCTGGACCTCGGTGTCGCGCAAGTCGGTGCTGCCGGTGTTCGAAGAACTCAACGGCCTGTTGTTCTACCCGGTGCAGTACGAGGGCGAGGAGATGTCGCCGAATGTGTTCTACACCGGCGCCGCCCCCAACCAGCAGGCTATTCCAGCCGTTGAATACCTGATGAGCGAAGATGGCGGCAGCGCCAAGCGCTTCTTCCTGCTGGGCACCGACTACGTCTACCCGCGCACCACCAACAAGATCCTGCGGGCCTTCCTGCACAGCAAAGGCGTGGCCGACAAGGACATCGAAGAGGTGTACACCCCGTTCGGCCACGCCGACTACCAGACCATCGTTGCCAACATCAAGAAGTTCTCCGCCGGCGGCAAGACCGCGGTCATCTCCACGGTCAACGGCGACTCCAACGTGCCGTTCTACAAGGAACTGGCCAACCAGGGCCTGAAGGCCACCGACGTACCGGTGGTGGCGTTCTCGGTGGGCGAAGAAGAACTGCGCGGCATCGACACCAAACCGCTGGTGGGCCACCTGGCTGCCTGGAACTACTTCGAGTCGGTGGATAACCCGGTGAACCAGAAATTCGTCGCCGACTGGAAGGCCTACGCCAAGGCCAAGGGCCTGCCAGGCGCTGACAAGGCGGTGACCAACGACCCGATGGAAGCCACCTACGTGGGCATCCACATGTGGGCGCAGGCCGCCGAGAAGGCCAAGTCCACCGATGTCGACAAAGTGCGTGAAGCACTGGCCGGGCAGAGCTTCAAGGCGCCGTCGGGCTTTACCCTGACCATGGACAAGACCAACCACCACCTGCACAAACCGGTAATGATCGGCGAGATCCAGGATGACGGGCAGTTCAGTGTGGTGTGGGAAACCGAGCAGCCGCTGCGGGCGCAGCCTTGGAGCCCGTTCATTCCAGGCAATGACAAGCGACCTGACTACGCAGTGAAAGGTAACTGAGTGCACTGGGGCCGCTATGCGGCCCATTCGCGGGCTTGCCCGCTCCCAAAGGTCCCCACTGCCCTCTGGACCAGTGAAATACCTGTGGGAGCGGGCAAGCCCGCGAAGAATCCACCACTGTATTCCAGGATTGCCCGCATGCTCAGAATGCTGCTCACCCTGCTTCTGCTACTCCCCATGGCCACCCAGGCCAGCGAGGGCGAATTCTTCCTCACTGCCAAGCCCGCCGAGCAGGCTCGCCTGCTCGAAAGCTGGGCGGCGCAACCCGATGCCGCGCGCGTGCCGCTGCTGGACAACCTGCGCCAGGGCCGCATTGGCACTGACGACACCCGCAAGGTACGCCTGAACAACCGCCTGCGTGGCCTGATCGACAACGCCCTGGCCAGCCACCAGTTGCTCAGCGACAACAGCGAAACGCGCCTGGCCGCCGCCCAACAACTGCAAAAAAGCGCACAACCCGCGCAAATGGCCTTCCTCGACCGGCGCTTCGCCAGCGAGCCGGATGCCGCCGTACACGCCGCCATCGGCCTGGCCCTGGCCAACCTGCAACTGGGCGCCAGCGAACCGGCAGTACGCCTGGCCGCCGTGCGCCTGTTGGGCGAAACCGGTGACCCGGTGGCCCGCACCCGCCTTGAAGCGCTGCTGCAACCCGACGCAGAAGCCGACCCGGGCGTGCGTACTGCTGCCGAGACCAGCCTGGCCCAGGTCAAGCGCAAGCTGCTGGTCGGCGAACTGCTCGGCCAGGCGTTCAGTGGCCTGTCGCTGGGCTCGATCCTGCTGCTGGCGGCATTGGGCCTTGCGATCACCTTCGGCCTGCTCGGGGTGATCAACATGGCCCACGGCGAGATGCTGATGCTCGGCGCCTACAGCACCTACATGGTCCAGGTGCTGGTGCAGCGCTACGCCCCGGGCGCTATCGAGTTCTACCCGCTGATTGCCCTGCCGGTAGCCTTCGCGGTCAGTGCCGGCGTGGGCATGGCGCTGGAGCGCACGGTCATTCGCCACCTTTACGGCCGCCCATTGGAAACCCTGCTGGCCACCTGGGGCATCAGCCTGATCCTGATTCAGGCCATCCGCCTGCTGTTCGGCGCGCAAAACGTCGAGGTCAGCAACCCGGCGTGGCTGTCGGGCGGTATCCAGCTGCTGCCTAACCTGGTACTGCCCTACAACCGCCTGGTCATCATCGGCTTCGCCCTCGCCGTGGTGCTGCTCACCTGGCTGCTGCTCAACCGTACGCGGCTGGGCCTGAACGTGCGCGCGGTCACCCAGAACCGCAACATGGCCGCCTGCTGCGGCGTGTCCACCGGGCGCGTCGACATGCTCGCCTTCGGCTTGGGCTCTGGCATCGCCGGGCTCGGCGGCGTGGCACTGAGCCAGGTCGGCAACGTCGGCCCGGACCTGGGCCAGAGCTACATCATCGACTCGTTCCTGGTGGTGGTGCTGGGTGGCGTCGGGCAACTGGCCGGGAGCCTCTGGGCCGCATTCGGCCTTGGCATCGCCAACAAATTGCTGGAGCCGCAGATCGGTGCCGTGCTCGGCAAGATCCTCATCCTTGCGTTGATCATTCTGTTCATCCAGAAGCGCCCGCAAGGCCTGTTCGCCCTCAAGGGACGGGTAATCGACTGATGAACCAGCCACTGCTTGTCACCGCTACGCAAAAGGCCGGGCCACGCCTGACCCTGGCCATCGGCGCCATCGTCGTCCTGTTGTTGCTGGCCCTGCCGCTGCTGTCCCTGCTGCCGGCGGATCACGTGCTACAGGTATCGGCCTACACCCTGACCCTGGTCGGCAAGATCCTCTGCTACGCCATCGTCGCCCTGGCCCTGGACCTGGTCTGGGGCTATGCCGGCCTGCTGTCGCTGGGTCACGGCCTGTTCTTCGCCCTGGGCGGCTACGCCATGGGCATGTACCTGATGCGCCAGGCGGCCGGTGATGGCCTGCCGGGGTTCATGACCTTCCTGTCATGGACCGAGCTGCCGTGGTACTGGGCCGGTACCCAGCACTTCGCCTGGGCGCTGTGCCTGGTGGTGCTGGCGCCTGGGCTGCTGGCACTGGTGTTCGGTTGGTTCGCCTTCCGCTCGCGGATCAAGGGCGTGTACTTCTCGATCATGACCCAGGCCCTGACCTTCGCCGGCATGTTGCTGTTCTTCCGCAACGAAACCGGCTTTGGCGGCAACAACGGTTTCACCAGCTTCCGCACCATCCTGGGCTTCGACATTGCCGCCCAAGGGACCCGCGCGGTGCTGTTCCTGCTCACCGTCGGCCTGCTGCTGGCCAGCCTGTACCTGTGCTGGCGCCTGACCCGCAGCAAGTTCGGCCGCCTGCTCACCGCCGTGCGCGACGCCGAGAACCGCCTGATGTTCTGCGGTTACGACCCGCGCGGCTTCAAGTTGCTGGTGTGGGTGCTCAGCGCCGTGCTGTGCGGCCTGGCGGGCGCGTTGTATGTGCCGCAGGTGGGCATCATCAACCCCAGCGAAATGTCGCCGACCAACTCCATCGAAGCCGCCGTGTGGGTGGCCCTGGGGGGGCGCGGCACGCTGATCGGCCCGCTGCTCGGCGCCGGCCTGGTCAATGGCATGAAGAGCTGGTTCACCGTGGCCTTCCCGGAGTTCTGGCTGTTCTTCCTGGGCGCACTGTTCATCCTCGTCACCCTGTACCTGCCCAAGGGCGTGGTCGGCTTGTTGAAAAAAAGGAGTCAGCCATGAGAGGCGTGCCCCCTGCTCACCCCGAATTCATGCTTGAACCGGTCTTCGACAACCTCGGGGCCGGCCGCGATGCCATTGGCCTGGGCAGCCGCCGCGAGGCGGGCCTGGACACCCGCCACGGCACGGTGCTGAGCCTGGAGGACATCAGCGTCAGCTTCGATGGTTTCAAGGCGCTCAACGGGCTGAACCTGTACATCGGCGTGGGCGAGCTGCGCTGCATCATCGGCCCCAACGGTGCCGGCAAGACCACGATGATGGACGTGATCACCGGCAAGACCCGCCCGGACACCGGTAGCGCCTTCTTTGGCGACACCCTCGACCTGGCGCGCATGAGCGAGTACCAGATCGCCCAGGCAGGTATTGGTCGCAAGTTCCAGAAGCCCACGGTGTTCGAGGCGTTGACGGTATACCAGAACCTGGAGCTGGCGCTGAAGACCGACAAGTCGGTATGGGCCAGCCTGGCGGCGCGCCTGGGCAGTGAGCAGCGCCAGCGCATCGAAGAAGTGCTGACCACCTTGCGCCTGCTGCCCCTGGCCCAGCGCCAGGCCGGCTTGCTGTCACACGGGCAAAAGCAGTTTCTGGAGATTGGCATGCTGCTGGTGCAGGAGCCGCAATTGCTGCTGCTGGATGAGCCGGTGGCCGGCATGACCGATGCCGAGACCGAGTTTACCGCCGAGCTGTTCAAAGGCCTGGCTGGCAAGCACTCGCTGATGGTGGTGGAGCATGACATGGGCTTTGTGGGCAGCATTGCCGATCATGTGACCGTGCTGCACCAGGGCAGCGTGCTGGCAGAAGGGTCGCTGGCGCAGGTGCAGGCGGATGAGCGGGTGGTCGAGGTGTATCTGGGCCGATGATTCAAGCAGCCTGCACCGGCCCTTTCGCGGGACAAGCCCGCTCCCACAGGGAAATCACCCATTCCAAAACTGTGGTGAACCTGTGGGAGCGGGCTAGTCCCGCGAAAGGGCCGGTGCAACCACAGCAAAAACACCAAGGACATGACATGCTGAAAATCGACACCCTGCACCAATACTACGGCGGCAGCCACATCCTGCGTGGCCTGTCGTTCGAAGCCAAGGTCGGCGAAGTCACCTGCCTGCTGGGCCGCAACGGCGTGGGCAAGACCACCCTGCTGCGCTGCCTGATGGGCCTGGTACCCGCCCGTGACGGCAGCATCGAATGGGAGGGAAAGCCCATTACAAGCCTCAAGCCCCAGCAACGGGTGCAGGCCGGCATCGCCTACGTGCCCCAGGGCCGCGAAATTTTCCCGCGTCTCACCGTCGAGGAAAACCTGCTGATGGGGCTGTCACGCTTCCCGGCCCGTGAGGCCCGCGAAGTCCCCGCGTTCATCTACGAACTGTTCCCGGTGCTGGAACAAATGAAACAGCGCCGTGGCGGCGATCTGTCTGGCGGCCAGCAGCAACAGCTGGCAATCGGCCGCGCCCTGGCCAGCCGCCCACGGCTGCTGATTCTCGACGAGCCGACCGAAGGCATCCAGCCCTCGGTAATCAAGGAAATCGGTGCCGTCATCCGCCGCCTGGCCGAGCGCGGCGACATGGCGATACTGCTGGTGGAGCAGTTCTACGACTTTGCCGAGGAACTGGCCGACCAGTACCTGGTCATGGCCCGTGGCGAGATCGTGCAGCACGGCCGCGGCGAAAACATGCAAGCCGAAGGTGTGCGTGGCCTGGTAACCATTTAATCTGCAAGCAACGACCCTGCGAGACCCTGTCATGAGTTACCAAATCCGCGACGCCCTGCCCACCGACGTGCCGGGCATCCTCGACATCTATAACGACGCAGTGCGCAATACCACGGCGATCTGGAACGAAACCCCGGTGGACCTCGGCAACCGTCAGGCCTGGTTTGAAGCACGGGCGCAGCAGGGATATCCGATACTGGTGGCGGTGGACGACAGTGGCGTGCTCGGTTATGCCTCGTTTGGCGACTGGCGGCCGTTCGAGGGCTTTCGCAACACCGTGGAGCACTCGGTGTATATCCGCGGCGACCAGCGTGGCAAAGGGCTGGGGCCGGTATTGATGGCAGCGCTGGTCGAGCGTGCGCGCGGGTGCGGCAAGCATGTGATGGTGGCAGCCATCGAGAGTGGCAACGCGGCGTCGGTGCGCCTGCATGAGCGGCTGGGCTTCGTGGTGACCGGGCAGATGCCGCAGGTGGGGGTGAAATTTGGCCGCTGGCTGGACCTGACCTTCATGCAACTGGTGCTGAACCCCGGAACCGAACCGACCTGAAATTGATGCCGGCTGAACCAGCCTCTTCGCGGGGCAAGCCCGCTCCCACAGATACCCCACTCGCTTGAGATTCAGCGGAGTACCTGTGGGAGCGGGCTTGTCCCGCGAAGAGGCTGGTGCAGGCAAACACACTCATATCTGGGTGAACCTGCCCAGCCGCTGGCGCAGCATGCTGTTTTCGCTGCGCAACTGCTGCACTTCCTGCAACAGCTCCAGCGCCAACGCCACCCCTTCCCACTCAAGCTCCAGCTCCTGGTGCAACTTCACCGCGCGTTTGGCCAACAACGGCGCCTGATCGTCGAACAACCAGTCCTCAGGCGTTCGCCCGGAGGGTTCGACAATGCCGTGTTCGACGATTTCGATCACGCAGTCAGCCGTGACATCGGCTTCCTGACACAGGGTACGCATGTCCAGTTGAACGATCAGGGTGCTGCTCATGATCACTTACTCCATTGTGTCCTCGGGTTGAACGCCGCTTTCTCGGAAAGCTTCGTCCACAGTTCGCGGGCAGCCTCATCGGAGGTCGGCGGCATGACCACTTTCAGTTGCGCGTATAGGTTGCCGCGCTCACCGCGCTTGTTCGCCAGGCCTTTGCCCGGCACGCGCAGGCGCTGACCGCTCTGGCTGTCGGGGCGGATGGTGAGGTTGATCTTGCCTTCCAGGGTCGGCACCGCCACCTTGGTGCCCAGGGCCGCTTCCCACGGTGCCAGCGGCACGGTAATGATCAGATCATGGCCTTCGACATCGAACAGCGGGTGCGGTGCCATGCGGATGGTCAGGAACAGGTCGCCATTGGCCGCACCACCGCTGCCCGGCGCGCCCTGGCCCTTGAGGCGGATACGCTCGCCGTCGGTAACACCGGCCGGAATCTTCACGTTCAGGGTCTTGGTAGTGAAGCCGGTGCGTTGCCCCATGGCATTGGTTTGCGGCACCTGGAAGCTGATCTGCTTGGACTCCTTGCTCAGGGTCTCTTCAAGAAATACTGCCAGTTCCAGCTCCACATCCTGCCCTCGCCTGCCGGCACTGCGTTGCTGCTGCCGGGCGCCACCAAAGGGGTTGCCACCCCGCCCACCGAAGACCGAGCTGAAGAAGTCGGAGAAGTCGCCGCCCTCGAAGCCGCCGCCACCGCCGCGGCTCTCCCAGCCCGGTGGTGCCTGGAACGGTCGGCCATGTTGGCCGCCATACTTGCGAATTTCGTCGAACTCGGCACGTTTCTGCGCGTCGCCCAGCACTTCATAGGCCTCGTTGGCCTCTTTGAACTTGTCCTCGGCGTCGCGCTCCTTGCTGACATCGGGGTGATACTTGCGCGCCAGCTTGCGGTACGCGGCCTTGATCGCCTTTTCGTCCGCCGTGGGCTCTACGCCGAGTATCTTGTAATAGTCTTTGAAGTCCATTTGTGGATCACCAATGTGAATGTGCGTGTTGCAACAGAAGATAGGGGTCAAGCATAGCCTTTCAAGACCGACTTGGGTTTGCCTCAAGGCAGACGACTGGTCTTGATTCTGTAGCCAACTGGCATACACTGCGCGGCCGTTTTGCCTCCGGAAGCCCATTTCCCATGTCTGACGTATCCCCGGCCCGCGCCCTGGGCATCGACTTTGGCACCTCCAACTCCACGGTCGGCTGGCACCGCCCTGGCGTGGAGTCGCTGATTGCCCTGGAAGACGGCAAGATCACCTTGCCCTCGGTGGTGTTCTTCAATATCGAAGAGCGGCGCCCGGTGTATGGCCGCCTGGCACTGCACGAATACCTGGAAGGCTACGAAGGCCGCCTGATGCGCTCGCTGAAGAGCCTGCTGGGCTCCAAGCTGATCAAGCACGACACCAGCGTGCTGGGCAGCGCCCTGCCGTTCAAGGACCTGCTGGGCATGTTCATCGGCGAGCTGAAAAAGCGCGCCGAAACCGCCGCTGGCCGCGAGTTCGACCAGGTGGTTCTGGGCCGCCCGGTGTTCTTCGTCGACGAAGACCCGGCTGCCGACCAGGAAGCCGAGGACACCCTGGCCGACGTGGCGCGCAAGATCGGCTTCAAGGATGTGTCGTTCCAGTACGAGCCGATTGCCGCGGCCTTCGACTACGAGTCGGGCATCAGCCGTGAAGAACTGGTACTGATCGTCGACATCGGCGGCGGTACTTCGGACTTCACCCTGATCCGCCTGTCGCCCGAGCGCCACCTGGTCGCAGAGCGCCAAAGCGATATTCTCGCCACCGGCGGCGTGCACATCGGCGGTACCGACTTCGACAAGCAGCTAAGCCTGCAGGGCGTGATGCCGCTGTTCGGCTACGGTAGCCGGATGAAGAGCGGCGCACTGATGCCCACCAGCTACCACCTCAACCTGGCCACCTGGCACACCATCAACGCCCTGTACTCGCAGAAGTCGCAGTTGGCGCTGAGCAGCATGCGCTATGACATCGAGGACAGTTTCGGCATCGACCGCCTGTTCAAACTGATCGAGCAGCGCGCCGGGCACTGGCTGGCGATGGAAGTGGAAGCCAGCAAGATCGAGCTGACCGAACAGGACAGCCGCCACATCGACCTGCGCCGTGTCGAGCCCGAGCTGACTGCGCAGCTGACCCGAGCTTTGTTCGAAGACGCCATCGAAGGCCTGCTTGAGCGCGTACGCGGCAGCGTGACCGAACTGCTGGCCAAGGCTGGCGTGAGCGAGAGCCAGGTAGACACGGTGTTCTTCACGGGCGGCTCCAGCGGCATTCCGGCGCTGCGCAACAGTGTGTCGGCGATGTTGCCGAATGCGCGGCATGTGGAAGGCAACATCTTTGGCAGCATTGGTAGCGGGCTGGCCATCGAGGCCCGCAAGCGTTACGGCGCAGCCTGAGCTATTTTGGGGCCGCAACGCGGCCCCGACAATCTGTTAGACCAGCTCTTCGCGCTTAAGCTCACTCTTGAGGTAGGCATAGTAGATCGGCCCCGCCACCACCCCCGGCAGCCCGAACGCCGCCTCGAACACCAGCATCGCCAGCAGCAGTTCCCATGCCTTGGCGCTGATCTGCCCGCCAACAATCCGCGCGTTGAGGAAGTACTCGACCTTGTGGATAACGATCAGGTAACCCAGCGCCGCCGCCGCCACCCAGATCGACAACGACAAGCCGACGATGGTGATCAGGGTATTGGACATCAGGTTGCCGATCACCGGCAGCAAGCCCAGCAGGAAGGTCAGCACGATCAGCGTCTTGGTCAGCGGCAGGTGCACGCCGAACAGCGGCATCACCACCGCCAGGAAGATGCCGGTAAAGGCCGTGTTGAGCAGCGAGATCTTGATCTGCGCGAACACGATGTTGCGAAACGCCTTCACCAGCAGGTTCAGGCGCTCAAACAGCGCTGCCGCCAGGGGCTTGCGCCGGGAAACATCGGGAATACGCTGCAGGGCGATGATGGCGCCGAGAATCATGCCGATCAGCAGCGTCACGAACATGTGCGCCATGCCTTTGCCCACCAGCTGCAAATCGCTCAGGTGGCTTTTTATCCAGTCGCCGATGGCGACCTTGAACTCTGCGGCACTGGCGGGCAGGTAGCCCTCGATGAAGGGCGGCAGCTGACCGCGGGCACGCTCGACAAGGGCCATGAACTTGTCCAGCGAGGCGCCGGGGTTTTCCGCCTCGTGCAGCAAAAAGCTGAAGGCACCGGCAATGAGCAGCGTCAAGGTAATGACCACCAGCGTGCCAAGCAGCGCCACGGCCAGCCAGCGCGCACGCTGGCCGGCCAGCAGCGGCTGAAGGCGCGGGGTCAGCATGTTGACCAGTTCGAACACCAGCAGGCCAGCCAGCAGGCTGGGCAACAACTTAAGGGGCAAAGCCAGCAGCAGGCCGGCCATGACGATGAACAGGCTGGCCAGGGTGATCTGACGGGGGGTAAAGGTCATACAGCCTCGACGGCAGACAGCGGGAATGCCCGCAGTCTGCCAGCCTTGGCGGCGCAGGCATAGGCGCAGGTCATTTCTTCTTCAGGCAGTCGCTCATGTACGCCTTGCGCTCGTCACCCTTCAGGGCTTTGGTCGTGGCGTCGGCGTTGCAGGTCTTCATCTTCTGTTGCTGGGTTTGTGGCACGTCCTTCTTCAGGCAGGTGCTCATGAACGCTTTGCGCTCATCGCCCTTGAGGGCTTTGGTAGTAGCGTCGGCATTGCAGGTTTTCATTTTTTCCTGCTGCGCGGTATTGGCCGCGAAGCCTTGGGCACTGAACAACACTGCCAGCGCCAGTAATGGGATGTGCAGCACTTTCATGGAGTAGTCTCCTTGGCTCCGTGCCCGACGCACGGGGGTCGAGCTGAGTGTAGCCAAGATTTTTCAGCGCCCCGCCCGCGCCTGCCGGCGGTACTGCTCGGGCGTGCACTCGGCCTGGCGCTGGAACATGGCGATGAACGCCGAAGCGCTGCTGTAGCCAAGGTCGAAGGCAATGGCCTGAATGGGCAGGCCGGCCTCCAGCGCTTCGATGGCACGCAGAAAACGCAGGCGCAGGCGCCACTCGCCAAAACTGATGCCCAGTTCGCGCAGAAACTGGCGGGCCAGGGTGCGTTCGCTAACATGCACACGGGCGGCCCAGTCGGCCAGCGGGCGGTTGTCACCCGGCTCGGCACTGAGGGCGTCCAGTACCTGGCGCAGGCCATCGCTTTGGGCAAACGGCAGGTAGCAGGCCTGGGCGGGCGCCAGCAGCAACTGGTCGAGCAGTACCTGCACCAGGCGCTGGTCGCGCTCGTCCTCGGCCACCTTGAGGTCACGCCGGGCGAAGTCGCCGAGGATGGCCTTGAGGATATCGCTGATCATCAGGCTGCACGGTTGCGGTGGCAGGGCTGCGCACAGGCTGCGGTGTAGATAGATAGAGCGGTAGACGATGGCCTGGGGGTTGTAACAGCCATGCGCGGTATCGGGCGGTACCCAGACGGCGTAGTGCGGCGGAGACAGGAAACGCTGGCCGGCGACCTCCAGTTGCATCACGCCGTAGGCGGTGTAGTTCAGCTGGCCCCAGGCGTGTTGATGCACGGCGCTGTGGGTATCGGCAACGAACTCATCGTGTCGGAAGTACACCGGCGCCGGCAGTTGGGTGAATTGGGGTATATCGAGGTATTTGCGCGGCATGCTGTCTGCTTTGCGGGGTGGGTTGTCTGGATAAGAGTATAGGCTTGTGGACAGACACTCGATAATACAGGCCTATCGAGGGCCTGCCTTGCAGGCCTTCGCGGGCTTGCCCGCTCCCACAGGAACTGCGCCAGCCTCAAGGCCTGTGATATCCCTGTGGGAGCGGGCAAGCCCGCGAAGGCCTGCAAGGCAGCCCCAATCCAGGCCCCAATGAGTAACCCGCTACATGAATTACCTGTTCCCCCTCACCGCCATCCTCATCTGGGCCGGCAACACCGTGGTCACCAAGATGTCCGCCGGCGCCATCCACCCTGCCGAAATCGGCTTCTACCGCTGGCTGCTGGCCGGCTTGCTGTTCACGCCGTTCCTGCTGCCCGCCGTGTGGCGCAACCGCGCAGCCATCCGCCCACACCTGGGCAAGGTGTTCGTGCTGGGCGTGCTGGGCATGGCGATGTACCAGAGCCTGGCCTACTTTGCCGCCGGCATCACCAGCGCCACCAACATGGGGATCATCCTCTCGCTGATGCCACTGATGTCTCTGGCGCTGTCCATCGCCTGGCTGGGCCAGCGCCTGAGCTACGGTGCCCTGCTGGGTGCGGTGGTGTCATTCTTCGGCGTGCTGGAGGTGGTCAGTGCCGGTCACCCCGCGAGCCTGTTGCAGCAGGGCCTGAACAGCGGCGACTTGCTGATGCTGGTCGCCACCCTGGCCTATGCGCTGTACAGCTTCCTGTTGAAGAAATGGCAACTGCGCCTGCCCCCCCTGCAGTTGCTGTATTTGCAGGTGCTGGTGGCAATCGTGGTGCTGCTGCCGCTGTTCCTGCTGTCGGACAAGACGGGCCTGAACAGCCGTAATATCGGCCTGGTGCTGTATGCCTGCGTGCTGGCCTCGATGATCGCGCCGCGGGTGTGGATGCAGGCCGTGCATCGCCTGGGGCCAAGCCGCACCACGCTATTCTTCAACCTGCTGCCCTTGGTCACCGCACTGATCGCCGCCGTGGTGCTCGATGAGCAACTGGCGCGCTATCACCTGGTCGGCGGCCTGCTGACCCTGGCCGGGGTAGTGCTGGCCGAGCGCTGGACCACCCCGATACGCCGCTAAAGCCCGGCAGCCTTCAGCCGGGCGGCATGTTCGGTGAACAACCGCACCGGCTCGGCGCCTTTGCCCACGGCGCCGAGAGACTGGTTGACGATATCCAGGTGATCGAGCGGGTAGTCGTCGCCGATCACCTGCCCCAGGTGCGAACTGAAACGCCCGACCATGCCGTCGCAATGCCCCTTTTCTTTGACGAAGCTGCGGGCAAACAGGCGGCAGAAGCGATTGCTGCCGTCAAAGCGGTTGCGACCCTGGTCGGTAAGGCCGGGCTGCAAGGTGCCAGACCACGAGTAATAACGCACACCATCGACTTCATAGGCCCCTTCCCCGCCCCAGGTCTGCGGCAGCCCTTGGGGATATGCCTGGTTGAACAGCGCCACCCCGGCAGTGGTCATCGACTGGTGCGAGGCGTGCAGGTCAACCGGCAGCGGGTCGCGGCGCCAGCCGGTTTCCAGCCAAACCAGCAACACGGCAAGACCCTGCAACACAGCCTTGAGGATGCGCCCCTGGGGTGAATCGCCAGGCGCCGTGCGGTCCAGGTGGTCCGCCAGTTCCGAGCCGTGGTTGGGGCCGGCCACCGAGGTGACCGAAGCCACGCGCTCTGGCCGCCTGGCCGCTGCGTAGCGCGCGCTCAGGGCACCTTGGCTGTGGCCGATGAGGTTGACCTTTTCGGCACCGGTACGCGTGCAGATATCCTCGATGATCAGCAGCAACTGCTCGCCGCGCACCTCGCTGGAATGCAGCGGCGAAACCTGCACCGGGAACACCTGCGCCCCACCCTTGCGCAAGGCTGGCACGATGCCGAACCAGTAGGGGTAGAGCATTAGCCGGACAAAACCGAGCATGCCCGGCACCAGCACCAACGGGTATCGCGTGGCCAATTCCTGTTGCATTGCACCAGCCCCTTTCCGTGGACGACCGGTCAACACTACAGCGCCAATCATGACCATCGCAATCGAACTCCCGGCCCGCGCTGGGGTTCCAAACCACACAGACCCTTTGCAAGGAGCGGGACCATGTACAAGCAGACCCTGGCAATCCTTCTGGCAAGCGCCACCCTGGCCGCCTGTGGCAGCCGCCCGGAAAACCCGGCGGACTATGTCACCTACCGCGACGAGCCGCTGGTCAAGCAGGTGGAGCACGGCATGACCATGCAGAAGGTCATCGCCATCGGTGGCAGCCCATCGAATGTGATCGACCTGCCGCACGGGGGCACCTGCAACGACTACATCCTCAACCGCGACGGCAAACAACAGCCCTACTACGTGCGCTTCGACGCCACTGGCCACGTCGATGCCAAAGGGTTCAAGACTTGTAAACAACGCCAAGAGGACAGCGACGCCGTCCCCGGCGCGTGAGCCTGCGTCCCCACCCTGACCCTGATATGCCTGGAGATAACCATGAGCAACGTTGAACTGACCGATGTGAAAACCCTGCGCGAACGTGCCCGCCAGCATGTGGAGCAAGGCGCGGTGACCGAGGGCTACCACGCCGACCGTCAGGAAATCCTGCGCCTGCTGAACGAGTCGCTGGCCACCGAGCTGGTCTGCGTACTGCGCTACAAGCGCCACTACTTCATGGCAAGCGGCATCAAAGCCAGTGTGGCTGCCCAGGAATTTCTGGAGCATGCGAACCAGGAAGCCGAACATGCCGACAAGCTGGCCGAGCGCATCGTGCAGCTGGGCGGCGAGCCGGACTTCAACCCCGACAACCTGACCAAGAACTCCCATGCCCAGTACGTGGCGGGTAATTCGCTGAAGGAAATGGTGCTGGAAGACCTGGTGGCTGAGCGGATTGCCATTGATAGCTACCGCGAGATCATCCAGTACATCGGTGATAAAGACCCGACCACCCGACGCATCTTCGAAGACATCCTGGCCCAGGAAGAAGAGCACGCGGACGACATGTCCGACCTGCTGCAAGGGCTGTAATCGCAAGGGGCTGCTTTGCAGCCCATCGCGGCACAAGGCCGCTCCTACAGGGGAAAGCGATCCCTTGTAGGAGCGGCCTTGTGCCGCGATGGGCCGCAGAGCGGCCCCCTGCTATTTCCGACCTTTCACCACTGCCGGCGCCTTGCCCGCCTTCATCTGCTGCAACAGTGGCGTGCACTGGTTGGGGTCATCCCCGCTGCTGGGCGCAATCAGCGCCAGCAACCCCGCCGCCGGCCCGGCCACCACACCCAGCGCCACCATCCCCGCACCACGCAGTGCCAGCGGAACTGCCTGCACCCCAGCACTCGGCTTGGCAAACGGCCCACGCACATACAGTGGCGAACGCAGCGAGAACAGCCGCAGGCCTTTCGATTCGGGGGTGATTTTCAAGTCCAGCTGCTCACTGCTGAAGTTGGCCGTACCGTTGATGTAGATGATCGCGTTCTCGGTATCGAAGATGAACAGACGGGTCGTTGCCAACCCCTCCTTGATACCCACATCCGCCGCCGCGCAATTGATCTTCACATCCTCATCACCGAACAGCTTGCCGATGACATAGTTGCCCACGTTCAAGCCGGCAATCTCCATCAGGCTGCGGCTGATCGCGCCATCGTTGACGAGCATGCGCAGGTCGCCATTGGCCGTACCCAATAGCGCCGCCACTGAATTACCACGGCCGCTGATGTCGGCATCGCCGTTCAACTCACCAAAGCTGGTCTGCATCGGCGCGAAAGTCGGGAACAGTTGCTTGAGCTTGAAGCCCCTGGCAGTCAGTTGGGCGCGGCCCTGCAAAGGCACGCTGCGACCGTCCAGGCGAATTCTGGAGGCCAGGTTGCCGCCGGCCACGCCGAAACGCAGGGGCTCCAGGCGCAACAGACCGTCTTCGAGAATCACGTGGGCCGAAAGGTCATTGAACGGCAGTTGCGTGCTGTGCACGATGCGCTTGCCGGCAAAGGTGACGTCGGCGTCCATCGCGCGCCAGCGCTCGGTGCGGAACTCTTCCACCGGCAGCACCTTGCCCGTTGGCTGCTTGCTGGCACCACCACGGGCCTTCTGCTCGGCGTTGGAATCGGCGCCGATCAGCGGCGCCAGGTCCTTGAACAGCAACTGGTTGGACACCAGGTTGCCGGACAGCTTGGGCCGTGGCTGGCTGGCGACGAAGGCCAGGTCACCGTGGATGTCGCTGTCACCGATCTTGCCATTGAAGCCCTGGTAGTTGAACGTCGCGCCTTGTGGCGCATGCAGGTTGGCGCTGAGGCGGCCGTCGGTCGAGTAGGCCGGGGTGTCCGGCAGGGTCACCCCGGTCAATGGGTAGAGGTTGCCCAGGCTGGCACCGGACAGGCGCAAGCGCAGGTCCAGGGCGCCGAGGTTGCGCGGGTCGGTCAGGGTGCCGGCGAGCACCACATGGGTGTCGGCGATGCGCACGTCGGCTTGCAGCGGAAACGGCTGGCGGGCGTCCTGCAGCGCCAGCAGGCCGCCGATCTTGCCGGTGCCGGACACCGGCTGATCCTTGTAGCGGCCTTGTGCCTTGAGCCCGAAGGCGTAGTCCTGTGCACCACCCGCCTTCTCGGCGCTGGCCTTGCCGACAATCTCGCTGAACGGGATCGGCTTGCCCAGCGGGTCAATCTGCACCTTCATGCTGGTTTTCAGGGTTTGATCGTCGAAGCTGACATTGCCCTGGTCGAAACCGATCGCACCAATATCCAGCTGCCATTTGGAAGGTTCGGCGTTTTCATCCTTGGGGCCGAAGTCGAACGTCCAGTTGGCACGGCCATCGGCCAGACGGGTAAGGCTGGCAGTGGGTTTGGTCAGGTCGATGCGCGGGATGCTGATCTGCTGGAACACCAGCGGCAGCGGCGCCAGGCGGAACTCCACGCGCTCCAGGCCGACCATCTTCGGCTCCTTGAGCCACTCTGGGTTGCCCAGGGTCAGGTCCTCGGCAATGAAATGCGGCCATGGCACCCAGGCACGCCAGCCACCCTCTTCAGGCTCGGTGCGCCAGTGAACGGCAAGGTTGCCGTTGATAGCGAAGGGCCGGTGCAGGGCCTCGGACACCTTTTCGTTGAGCAGGGGCTTTACGCGGTTCCAGTCGAAGGTGGCAATCACCACCACCAGAATCGCCAGCAGGGTAAGGAGGGTAGCGAGGGCCCAGAGGAGGATTCTGGCGGGACGCGTCATTGCGTGATTCTCCTTGCGGTATGGCACAAAACGGGTGCAGCGATGGCAGTCAATATGTCGGACTGTGGAAAACCCGTGGGGTTTTATCGAGAGCGGCATCATAGCGAAGTTTTCCTGGCCTTTTGCTCAGCAATACGTCGCGTCAGGCGCTGCCCGCTACCCGGCATCAGGACCTTCACGTCATCCTGCGCAGACCTGTAAAGCGCTTTCCAGAGCGGTTGCCGACCTCTATCAATGCGGTCGATTGTTACCATTACCCGTATGAACTTCTCTCTGGCGTTACCGAGCGTAGCATTGGCTCCGTACCCACTTTCCAGCCCCCGAGAGGAGCACCGAAATCATGAAACGCCACCTGCTGACCCTGACCCTGTCCATCCTGGCTGCCAACGCTTTCGCCCTGCCAGCCGACGAACAGCACCTGACCGCCGAATCCCGCTCCAGCGCTGCCGAAATCGCCCAGCCGCTGAAAACCGTTGCCGAAGGGGGTTCTGACCGCCTGATCGAACGCGCTGGCCGTGTAGCTGAAGGTGGTTCTGATCGCCTGATCGAACGCTCTGGCCGCGTAGCCGAAGGTGGTTCTGATCGCCTGATCGAACGCTCTGGCCGTGTAGCTGAAGGTGGTTCTGATCGCCTGATCGAACGCAGTGGCCGCGTTGCTGAAGGTGGCTCGGATCGCCTGGTTGAACTCAGCCGTGTGAGCTGATCACCATGGCCGAAAAGAACAACCTCTGTCACATCGCTTGCTCCCCTCCAGGCCCGGTCCATTGACCGGGCTTTGTTTTTTTATCTAGAGTGCCCAGCCTTACCGTCACAGAAGCCCGCATCATGCTGCCGCGCGCCGAACAGAAGCTACAGACCCGCCAGGCCCTGCTCGATGCCGCCTGCCTGCTCATGGAGAGTGGCCGTGGTTTCGGCAGTGTCAGCCTGCGCGAAGTGGCGAAGACCGCAGGCATCGTGCCGACCGGCTTCTACCGGCATTTTTCCGACATGGACGCCCTGGGCCTGGCGCTTGTGGCCGAAATCGATACCACCTTCCGCCAGACCATCCGCCTGGTGCGCCAGAACGAATTCGAGCTGGGCGGCATCACCGATGCTTCGGTGCGCATCTTCCTCGACGTGGTCGCCGCTCACCGCGCGCAGTTCCTGTTTCTGGCCCGCGAACAGTACGGGGGCTCACAAGCCGTCCGCCAGGCCATTGCCCGGCTGCGCCAGGACATAAGCGACGACCTTGCCACCGACCTGGCGCGCATGAAGCGCTGGCAGCACCTGGACAGCGCCGCGTTGGCGGTAATGGCCGACCTGGTGGTGAAGACCGTGTTCGCTACCCTGCCCGAGCTTATCGACAGCCCCGACTCAAGTTATCCACAAGCACTGACGGCGCAGGAAAAGATCACTCAGCAATTGCGCTTCATCTTTGTTGGCGCCCGGCACTGGCAAGGGCTGGGCAACCCACAACCGTAGTTCTGCTACCATTGCGCCCTGCCCGACAGCGACGAGCGCCGAAATGTCTGACCCCCGCCCCACCCTGCCTGAACTGGCCCGCTTCAACCAGCACTTCGCCGAATGCATCGTGCCGTTGTGGCAAGGCCCGGGCTGGAATGCCGACATGGCCCTGCCCTACGAGGCCCTGGACGCCCACCACCAGCCCTTGCCTGTGCAGCGCTATCGGGCAATGGCCTGCGCACGCCAGCTGTACCTGTTCAGCAGCCGTATCGGGCAACCGGGCGCGGCCGAGCGCGCAGCAGCGTTGTTCCGCTCGCTGCAAAAGCACTTCCACGACGCCGAGCACGGTGGCTGGTTCTACAGCATCGACGCCCAAGGCAAACCGCTGGACCGCCGCAAGGACCTGTACACCCACGCGTTCATCGTCTTTGCCTGCGCGCACTATTGGGGCAAGGTGCGCGAAAGCCTGGTGGAGTCCACCTTGAATGCCGCGCTGGACATCATCGACCAGCAGTTCGCCCGTGACGACGGCCTGTACGAAGCCAGCCTGGGCGAAGACTGGGCAGACCTCGCCAGCGGCCCGCTGCAGAACCCGCAGATGCACCTGGCCGAGGCGTTCCTGCAGGTGTTGGCAGTGCGTGACGATAGCCATACCCAGCAGTCGCTGCTGCAGTTGTGTGAAGCGCTGCAGGTTCACTTCATTGAACCAGCCCATGGCCTGATGCTGGAAAAGCCACGCGGGGCTGTGGATAACTGGTTCGAGCCGGGGCACCAGTTCGAGTGGTTCTACCTGCTGCACACCTCACCGCTGCTGCGTGACACGCCGCTGCATGCGTCCATTGACCGGGCGTTCGGCTTTGCCGAGCAGTTTGGGGTGAAGAACGGGGCAGTGCTGGCGATGCTGGATGTGGATGGCCAGGTGCTGGATGCCACACAACGGGTTTGGGCACAGGCGGAGTACCTGCGAGCGCTGGTGCTGCGTGCTGGCGGCGAGGCGAAGTTGCGGGAGCAGTTGCAGCTGCTGGAAGCGCAGTTCTTGCGGGAAGCGGGCTGGTATGAGTGCCGGGATGGTGCGGGCAACGTCAGCCGGCATGATATGCCTTCTACTACGCCCTATCATTTGGCGACCTGCCTGGAAGGGTTGCAGCGCCTGAGCTGACGCATTCGCGGGGCAAGCCCGCTCCCACAGGTACTGCACCGTCCTTAGGCTAGTGAATTACCTTGTGGGAGCGGGCTTGCCCCGCGAATGGGCCGCACAGCGGCCCCGGTGACTATTTTCAGCCCTTGACCGAACGGTCGATGGAGAACCCTGCCCAATCCTGGCTCACCGGCATCAGCTCCAGGCTGTTGATGTTGATATGCGCCGGCTGGTTGAGGATCCAGAAGATGGTCTCGGCAATGTCCTGCGGCTGGATCGGCTCGGCACCCGCGTAAGTGGCGTCGTACTTGGCCTGGTCGCCGCCGAAGCGCACCAGCGAAAACTCGCTCTCGCACAGCCCCGGCTCAATGTTGCTCACGCGCACGCCGGTCCCGCGCAAGTCGCAGCGCAGGCTCAGCGAGAACTGGCCGACGAAAGCCTTGGTGCCGCCATACACGTTGCTGCCCGGGTACGGGTAGTTGCCCGCCACAGAACCTACGTTGAGAATCGACGCGCCACGACCGTGGGCGATCAGCCGTGGCAACAGCAGGCGGGTGGTGTACATCAGGCCCTTGATGTTGGTGTCGACCATGGTCTCCCAGTCGTCCAGGCTGCAGTTCTGCGCCGCATCCACCCCCAGTGCCAGGCCGGCGTTGTTGACCAGGCCGCGAAGCTTCTCGAACCCGGTCGGCAAGCCGGCGATCGCCTGCTCCATGGCCTTGCGATCACGCACGTCAAGCACCAGGCCGTGCACCTCGGTCTTGGCCGACAGCTCAGCGCACAGGGCGTCCAGGCGCTCCTTGCGGCGGCCGGTGAGCACCAGCTTCCAGCCAGCGTCGGCAAAACGGCGGGCGGTGGCCTCGCCGAAACCGGAAGTGGCGCCAGTGATGAATACGGTGGACGTCATGCTCTGTTCCTCACGGTAGGTTGTCATCGGCAGCTTTGCAGCATGCCCGCGCCGCGCGCTGGCAGCAAGCCGTTCGGGGCGCTGTACATTTTTTGTTCATATCCGGCAAACCCTTGCGGCAGAAGGCTCGGCGCCAGCTATGCGCATGTTATCCACAAGGCTTTCCCCACGGATTGGGGGCAACTTGTCTACTGTGCGGAACCCTTTCAGCGATGCAGGGTCGGTGGATAGTTTTTTGGTGATGGTGCAAAGCTTTCAAACATGCTGCCTGCAGCAGTCTGTCCAAAGTTTTCCCACAGAATTATCCACAGCCTTGATGCTGGTTTCGAGGTGCTTTCGGATCTGTGAAAAACCTTGAAAAATCATCCACAGGAAGGATGTGATCAAAAAATGATCGCATCGATGCAGGGCCTGATATCAAAGGGCTGGCGCGAGATGCCACCATGTTTTCCACAGGCGGTTCCACATTATCCGTGGACAAGATCAAGCCTGTGGAAACAAGGGGTTGCGAGAGACTATTAGCGTGGATCGAGAGTATCGCGGGGTAAGTTGTCCACATTGGAGATGGGACTGCTTTGCAGCCCCGAATGTAACTCAGTGCCCGCCCAGATAGGCGTTGCGCACTTCCTCGTTGACCAGCAGCTCCTGCCCGGTCCCGGTCATGCGGATCTCCCCGTTGACCATCACATAGGCCCGGTCGGAGAGCTTCAGCGCATGGTTGGCGTTCTGCTCCACCAAAAAAATGGTCATCCCGGTCTTTGCCAGCTCACGCAGGGTCGAGAAGATCTGCTTGACCACGATCGGTGCCAGCCCCAACGAAGGCTCATCCAGCAACAGCAACTTCGGTCGGCTCATCAGCGCCCGGGCAATCGCCAGCATCTGCTGCTCCCCCCCGGACATGGTCATGGCTCGCTGGTTACGCCGCTCCTTCAACCGCGGGAACAGCTCGTACATGCGCTGCATGTCTTCATCAGCATGCTTGTCACCGATGGGGATGGTACCCATCATCAGGTTCTCCTCGACGGTCATGTCGGGGAACACCCGGCGCCCTTCCGGCGACTGTGCAATGCCGTTGGAAGCAATGTAGTGCGACGATTTGCGGGTAATGTCGGTGCCGCGATAGACGATATGCCCGGACGCTGCCCGCGGCTGCCCGAAGATCGACATCAGCAGGGTCGACTTGCCAGCACCGTTGGCACCGATCAGGCTCACCGTCTCCCCCTCGTTGATGTGCATCGAAACCTTTTTCAGCGCCTGGATCGGCCCGTAGAACACGTCCAGGTCCTTCAGTTCGAGAATGGGTGCACTCATACCAGTTCCTCTTCATCTGCACCCAGGTAGGCGGCGATCACCGTCGGGTTGTGGCGGATTTCCTGCGGTGCGCCTTCGGCAATCACGTTGCCGTGGTCCAGCACCACGATATGGTCGGAAATGCTCATGACCATGCCCATGTCGTGCTCGATCAGCACCACAGTGATGTCATGCTCGTCACGCAGCACTCGAATCATGCGGCTGAGGGCTTCGGTTTCCTGCGGGTTCAGGCCGGCCGCCGGTTCGTCCAGGCAGATGATCTTTGGCCGCGTGCACATGGCCCGGGCAATTTCCAGGCGGCGCTGCTGGCCGTACGACAGCTCGCCGGCCAGGCGGTTGGCACAATCGACCAGGTCGACCACTTCCAGCCAGTAAAACGCGTGGTCCAGCGCATCGCTCTCGGCTTTGCGGTAGGCCTTGGTGTTGAGCACCCCGGCCAGCAGGTTGCGGTTGACCCACATGTGCTGGGCCACCAGCAGGTTCTCCACCACCGACATTTCCTTGAACAGGCGAATGTTCTGGAAGGTGCGCGCCAGGCCTGCGCGGTTGACCAGGTGGGTACCGCCGAACATCTTGTAGTACAGGCGGTTGGCAAAGCGCGCCGGCGACACGAAGTCCGCCGCCTGGAAGCGCTCGCCAAGCAACTGGATGACGTTGGTGTGGCTGCCGCGCACGTTCAGCTCGATGCGCCCGCCACTGGCCTTGTAGAAGCCTGTCAGGCAGTTGAACACCGTGGTCTTGCCGGCGCCGTTGGGGCCGATCAGGGCGAAGATCTGGTTGCGCCGTACCTTCAGGCTGACATCACTCAGCGCCTTGATGCCACCGAACTGCATCATCAGGTTGTCGACCGAGAGAATGATATCGTCGCTCATGGCGCCACTCCTTTACGCGGGGTCACACCGGTACGGCTGATGCGGATCAGCCCACGCGGTCGCCAGATCATCATCAGCACCATCAGCACCCCGAACAGCAGCACCCGGTATTCGGAGAAGCTGCGCAGCAGTTCGGGCGCCACAGTCAGCACGAACGCCGCAATCACCACGCCCACGGTCGAGCCCATGCCACCCAGTACCACAATGGCGAGGATCAGCGCCGACTCGAAGAACGTGAAAGACGACGGGTTGACGAAGCCCTGGTAGGTGGCAAAAAACACACCGGCCAGGCCCGCAGTGGACGCCCCCAGGGTAAACGCCGAAAGCTTGACCAGTACGTGGTTCAGGCCCATCGAACGGCAGGCGATCTCGTCTTCGCGCAGCGCTTCCCACGCCCGGCCTACCGGCATGCGGGTCAGGCGGTGCTTGATGTACAGCACGGCCAGCACCACCAGGAACAGCACCGCGTAGATGAACACGAACTTGAGGTTGGCGTTGTAATCGAAGCCGAAGAACTCGTGGATCGGCACCCCGCCATCCTTGGCCCGGCGGCCGAATTCCAGGCCGAAGAAGGTTGGCGAAGGCGCCGGCATGCCGTTGGGGCCACCGGTGAACGACAACCAGTTGTTCAGCACCAGACGGATGATCTCGCCAAAACCCAGGGTCACGATTGCCAGGTAGTCACCGTGCATTCGTAGCACCGGGAAGCCAAGTATGCACCCCGCCAGCGCTGCGGCGATGGCCGCCAAGGGCAGCACGCTCCAGAAGCCAAGGCCGAGGTACTGGTAACCCAAAGCAAGGCCGTAGGCGCCAATGGCATAGAACGCCACGTAGCCCAGGTCGAGCAGGCCGGCAAGGCCGACCACGATGTTCAGGCCAAGCCCCAGCAACACGTAGATCAGGCCGAGGATGACCACGGTCAGCAGGTACTTGTTGGCAAAGATCGGGAAGACGATGGCAATCACCACCAGCGCCGGGATGATGTAGCGCAGGCGCGACTTGTAGTCCGGCGCGTTCACATGCACGCCCGAGCCACCGCTGTCGAAGCCCTGGAGCATGCGCACGCCAGCGGCGCTCTGCAGGAACAGGCTGAGCAGGAAGCGCCCCACCATCACCCCGCCAACCAGCCAGGCTACGCGGCGCGGTTCGGCATTGAAGGTGTAGCCGTCGAGCACTACGCCCACGACCGGGCCAAACACAATGAGAGCCAGCAGGCCGGCGACAAGGGTCTCCAGCAGGCTGCGTTTAAGGTCGAAACCTTTGGTTTCGCTAACAGAGGCAGTTTTGGCAACGGACATGTTCACACCTTAGCCACGAGCGGGCGACCCAGCAGGCCTTGTGGGCGGAAGATAAGGATCATCACCAGCAGCGAGAAGCTGAACACGTCCTTGTAGTCGGAGTTGATCAGGCCAGAGAACAGCGACTCGGAAATCCCCAGGATGATGCCGCCGAGCATGGCGCCAGGCAGCGAGCCGATACCACCGAGCACTGCGGCGGTGAACGCCTTGATGCCGATGATGAAGCCAGCGTAGAAGTCGAAGGTGCCGTAGTTCATGGTGATCAGCACGCCCGCCAGAGCGGCCATGACTGCACCGATGACAAACACGTAGGAAATCACCCGGTCGGTGTTGATGCCCAGGATCGAAGCCATCTTGCGGTCTTGCTGGGTGGCACGGCACATGCGGCCGAGCTTGGTGTACTTGATCACGTAAGTGAGCAGGCCCATGCCCACGAAGGCAGCGATCAGGATGAATATCTTGGTGTAGGTCAGTTGCACGAAGCCGGTGCCAACTTCGACACGCAAGGCCCCTTCAAGCAAGGTCGGCACGCCTTGCTGGCGGGCACCCTGGCTGATCTGCGCGTAGTTCTGCAGGATCAGCGAGATGCCGATGGCACTGATCAACGGCGCCAGGCGGGTGGAGTTACGCAGGGGCTTGTAGGCGATGCGTTCGATGGTGAACCCATAAACGCCCGTGACGACGACGGTGAACAAGAGCGTGCCCAACATCAGTAGCGGGAACGACTCGACGCCGAAATAGGCCAGCAATGCCAGGCTGATTGCCGCGAGGTACGCGGAAATCATATACACCTCGCCGTGCGCGAAGTTGATCATGCCGATGATGCCATAGACCATTGTGTAGCCGATGGCGATCAGGCCATAGACCGACCCGAGGGTCAGGCCGTTGACCAGTTGCTGCAGGAAAATACCATCCATAACGCAATCTCACCTGATTGAGATTGCACGAGCGCCGACCACGGCGCGGGCCACCGGTGCGGGGCCCTCGCAGCGCAGAACTGTGCAGATCTACGAATAAAGACAGGTACCGCGGGGCTTGGGCCCGAGCATCAGCCCGGGCCATGGGCCGTTATTATTTTTGTTTTTCCAGCTGGTGGTATTTACCGTCTTTGTCCCATTGGTAGACCACGTAGTCGGACACGGTCAGGTCACCCTTTCTGTCCCACTTCTTCTCGCCCATGACGGTCTTGACGGAGTTGGCTTTCAGCCACTTGGCCGCGTCTTCGCCCTTGTTCGACTTGGCGCCGTTGAACGCAGCGGCCAAGGCTTCCAGCGAGGCGTAGGCGTAGAGGGTGTAGCCTTCAGGTTCGGTACCGGCCTTGCGGAACTCCTCCACCACCGCTTTGCTGTCTGGCAGCAGGCGCGGGTCGGCGCCAAAGGTCATGTACACGCCATCGACGTATTGCGCGCCGCCAGCGGTGGACACCAGTTCGTCGGTGACGATGCCATCATCGGACATGAACTTGACGTCCTTCAGGCCCTGCTCGCGCAACTGGCGTACCAGCGGGCCAGCCTCTGGGTGCAGGCCGCCGAAGTAGACCACATCGGCACCGGTGGAGCGGATCTTGGTAACCACGGCGCTGAAGTCTTTTTCGCCACGGGTCAGGCCTTCGTACAGCACAGGCTTCACGCCGCGTTTCTCCAGCTGCGCCTTGGTCGCGTCGGCCAGGCCCTGGCCGTAAGTGTCCTTGTCGTGCAGCACCGCGACTTTCTTGCCCTTGAGCACATCGACGATGTAGTCGCCGGCGACAATGCCCTGCTGGTCGTCCCGGCCGCACATGCGGAACATGGCGCTGAGGCCGCGTTCGGTCACCTGTGGGTTGGTCGAGCCCGGGGTAATGGCGATGATGCCCGCTTCGTCATACACCTCAGACGCCGGAATGGTGTTGGAAGAACAGAAGTGGCCCACTACGCCGATCACCTTGTCCTGATCGGCCAGGCGGTTGGCCACAGCCACGGCCTGCTTAGGTTCGCAGGCGTCATCGCCTTTGACCAGGACGATTTTCTCGCCGTTGACGCCACCGGCTGCGTTGATCTTGTCGGCCGCTGCCTGCGCACCTTTCATGTACTGCTCGCCAAACGCTGCGTTAGCCCCGGTCATCGGGCCCGCTACACCGATCTTGACGTCGGCCTGAACATACGAAGAAACACCCAGGGCCGTAGCTACGGCCAGTGCCAGGAAACCTTTCTTGTAAAACGTCTGCGACATGAGGTGGTGCTCCTAGAGTTTTTTTTGGTTGGCACTACAACTTCTCAACCCTGTGCTCAGAGCAAGGGCCGTGCCATCGGTTTTGTCTTCCGGGAAAACACACTGCGCAGGTGCACTGCAGGCGACCGACGGCCTTTTCTTTATTGAGCGTGCAACCGTCTGCTGCGCGGCAGGCGCCACCACACGTACAGACAAGGAGCAACCGCCATGTGCCATCATTGCAACCCTGGCAAGTGTTTACGTGCAACCGCCCTGTAACAGCGGACGTCACCGAAGTGCACACCGCTGGTGCGCGACTGCTACAGGCGGCACCGTTTCAAGGCTAGCCGGTGCACGGAAAAACACCTCTGTTTTGGCAGATACGCAGCCCTTTGGGAGCCGGTTCACCCGCGAAGAGGCCAGCCCAGACACATCAAGGCCCAAAAGGCTGGCACAATGTCGGCCATTCGCCGCTTCCGGAGCCCCCTTGATGAGCGAAAGCGCATTCGCCGAGCGCATCGTGCACAACCTGCTCGACACCGACTTCTACAAACTCACCATGATGCAGGGCGTGCTGCACAATTACCCGGACGCCGACGTCGAATGGGAATTCCGCTGCCGCAACGGCGAGGACCTGCGCCCTTACCTGGGCGAGATCCGCAACCAGCTCGAACTGCTCAGCGACCTCACCCTGGATGATGGCCAACTGGCCTTTCTTGAACGCATCAGTTTCCTCAAGCCCGACTTCCTGCGTTTTCTGCGCCTGTTCCGCTTCAACCTGCGTTACGTGCGCGTCGGCGTTGAAAACGACCAGCTGTTCCTGCGCCTGAAAGGCCCATGGCTGCATGTGATCCTGTTCGAAGTGCCGCTGCTGGCCATCATCAGCGAAGTGCGCAACCGCCATCTGCACCCGCATATGCGCCTGGCCGAAGCGCGCGACCAGCTGTACCGCAAGTTCGACTGGCTGCGTGCGCATGCCAGTGATGACGAACTGGCCGAACTGCAGGTCGCCGACTTCGGCACCCGTCGGCGCTTTTCCAGCCGCGTGCAGGAAGAAGTGGTTCGCGTGCTGCGCGATGACTTCCCCGCCCGCTTCGTCGGCACCAGCAACGTCGACCTGGCATGGAAACTGGATGTCAAGCCGCTGGGCACCATGGCCCATGAATGGTTCATGGCCCACCAGCAGCTCGGCCCACGGCTGATCGACAGCCAGATCGCCGCACTGGACTGCTGGGTACGCGAGTACCGCGGCCTGCTTGGCATCGCCCT
Organism: Pseudomonas sp. NMI542_15; assembly: GCF_021283425.1. Lineage (NCBI taxonomy): Bacteria > Pseudomonadati > Pseudomonadota > Gammaproteobacteria > Pseudomonadales > Pseudomonadaceae > Pseudomonas > Pseudomonas sp. NMI542_15. The sequence continues at coordinate 93,373 of NZ_JAJSRO010000011.1, forward strand.
GACCGACTGCATCACCATGGATGCCTTCCTCGGCGATTTCGACCTGTACTTCGCCAAGCTGTTCGATGGCCTGCGCCACGATTCGGGCGAGCCAATCGCCTGGGCAGAAAAGGCCATAGCCCATTACCAGAAACTGGGGATCGACCCGATGACCAAGACCCTGGTGTTTTCCGACGGCCTCAACCTGACCCGCTCGCTGGAGATTTTCCGTGCCCTGCGCGGTCGCATCAACGTCAGCTTTGGCATTGGCACCAACCTGACATGCGACATACCGGGTGTGGCCCCAATGAGCATCGTGCTTAAAATGACCGACTGCAACGGCGCGCCAGTGGCCAAGATCTCGGATGAATCAGCCAAGACCCAGTGCCGTGACGAAAACTTCGTCGCCTACATGCGTCACGTATTCAAAGTCCCCAGCAAGGAGTAACCCATGCAAGCGGTTCAGCAAGAGATTGCCCAGGCACTGAAGGTACAGCCGCCGTTCGCCGACACCGCCGCGCTCGAGGCCGAAGTCGCCCGCCGCGTGGCCTTCATCAAGGACTGCCTGGCCAATGCCCGGCTCAAGACCCTGGTGCTGGGCATCAGCGGTGGTGTCGACTCGCTGACTGCCGCCTTGCTCGCCCAGCGCGCCGTGAATGAATTGCGCGCAGAAACCGGCGACAAGGCATACACCTTCATTGCCGTGCGCCTGCCCTACCAGGTGCAGCATGACGAGCATGACGCCCAGGCGTGCCTGGACGTGATCAAGGCCGATGAAGTGCACACCGTGGATATCGCCCCGGCAGTGCGGGCATTGGCCGCTGAAGTAGTGGAATTGAAGAACGGCTCGCCGACGCTTGTGGACTTCGTGGTGGGCAACGTCAAGGCACGTACCCGCATGGTTGCCCAGTACACCATCGCCGGGGCCCGCGCGGGCCTGGTGATCGGTACCGACCACGCCGCCGAGGCGGTAATGGGCTTCTTTACCAAGTTTGGTGATGGTGCCTGCGACCTGGCGCCCCTGAGCGGGCTGGTGAAGAACCAGGTACGGGCGATTGCGCGCAGCTTTGGCGCACCGGAGTCACTGGTGGAGAAGGTGCCGACGGCGGACCTTGAAGACCTGGAGCCGGGCAAGCCGGACGAAGCATCCCATGGCGTGACCTACCAGCAGATCGACGCCTTCCTGCATGGGTTGCCGGTTGATCAGGCGGCATTCGACATCATCGTCGCCACCTACCGCAAGACCCAGCACAAGCGCGAACTGCCGTTCGCCCCATAAAAGCTTCGCGGGCACGCCCGCTCCCACAGGATTTTCACTGCCCTTGAAGACAGTGCTTACCCTGTGGGAGCGGGCGTGCCCGCGAATAGGCCCGAGAGGCCTACACAGCTGTCATTACTTGACTACAACCTTGCCTTTCATCATCGAGATGTGGCCCGGGAAGGTGCAGAAGAAGCTGTAGTCACCACCGGCCTCCAGCTTGGAAGTGTCGAACTTCACTTCGGTCTCTTTTTCCGGTGCGCCGATCATCGCAGTGTGGGCGATGATGTTGGCGTTATCTTCCTTCAGGTAGCCTTTTTCGATGCCCTGAGTCATGCCTTCAGTGGCAATGCCCTGCATGTCGGCAGTCTTGCTGATCACCAGGTTGTGGCCCATGACGTTCTTAGGCAGGTTGCCGGAGTGGGTCAGTTTGACGGTGAATTCCTTGCAGCTCTTGTCGACGGTGAATTCTTTGCTGGTGTAGGACATCTGGTCCGTCGATTCAACAGTCACCGAGCATTCGGCTGCAAAGACAGAGGCGCTGGCGAGGGTCAGCAGGGATACCGCTACAGCTTTCGCAAACATCATGAATCTCCTTGGCAGGGTTTTATCAATTGCGAGACTGCCTGAAACCGTTCAGCCCCTTGCTGATATGGGTCAAGGGGGTGTCAACAGGCCAGCCAGTAGAATTGTTCAATGGATTGTATACAACCAATCTAAGAGCACATCATGCCCTTTTAATAGACGATGGGACAACCTCTCATTTAGGAGCAATACCAAATGCCCATCTCTGCATTTATCAACAGCCTGCTCGCCGCCTATGCCCACGGGGCAACGGGCGCCATCTGCGAATTCTCCCGCCCGGAATGAACGTGGCCTTGGAAGCGACGGGCATGCGCCGTACCCTGTCCACCTGAGTGACAGGAGATGAGCAATGCCCGTACGTTCCGTTTGTGTGTTCTGCGGCGCCAGCATCGGCGCCAACCCTGCCTACCGTGATGCTGCCATCGCGCTTGGCCAGGCCATCGCGCGTCGCGGCCTGACCCTGGTCTATGGCGGCGGTGCGGTCGGCCTGATGGGCACCGTTGCCGACGCGGCCATGGCGGCCGGTGGCGAAGTGATCGGGATCATCCCCGAAAGCCTGATGAACGCCGAAATCGGCCACAAGGGCCTCAGCCGCCTGGAAGTGGTCGACGGCATGCACGCACGCAAGGCACGCATGGCCGAGCTGAGCGATGCCTTCATCGCCCTGCCGGGCGGGCTGGGTACGCTGGAAGAATTGTTCGAAGTCTGGACCTGGGGGCAACTGGGCTATCACGCCAAGCCATTGGGGCTGCTGGATGTGAACGGCTTCTACGCGAAGCTGGGCGGGTTCCTCGACCATATCGTCGAAGAAGGCTTTGTGCGGCCGCAGCATCGGGCAATGTTGCTGCTGGGGCAGCAGCCGGACGCGCTGCTGGACGGTATGGACAGTTTTGTGGCGCCGGTGGTGCCGAAGTGGGTCGACAAGCAGCCTGATTAAAGCTGAGATTTTTGGGACCGCTTTGCGGTCCTTTCGCGGCACAAGGCCGCTCCTACAGGGAATCGCGGTTTCTTGTAGGAGCGGCCTTGTGCCGCGAAAGGGCTGCAAAGCAGCCACAAATAGATCAATCAGCGCGGAATAACGGGCTGACGCGGCTTCTTGTTGCCCTTGCCGCCCTTGGCTGCTTCCTTGCGTTCCTTGGCCGCCTGCTGGTTACGCGCAAACGCCTCGGCCTTGGCCTTCTCACGCTTGTCCCACGGCTTGCTGCCATCGCTGGCACGCGGTGGCAGGCCGGTGTGCTGGGTCAGGATCTTCTGCTCCTTGCCCACCTTGTGGCTGCCCGCTGGCGTCGAGTTCTTGCGACGCGCGCTCTGGTACGTGTCGGATTGCGGCTGGTGCAGCGGGATCAGCTGGTGCTTGCCCGGCCCAATCAGGTCGGCGCGGCCCATACGCTCCAGCGCTTCACGCAGCATCGGCCAGCCCTTCGGGTCGTGGTAGCGCAAGAACGCCTTGTGCAGGCGGCGTTGCTCGTCGCTCTTGACGATCTCCACCCCTTCACTCTTGTAGGTCACCTTGCGCAGCGGGTTCTTGCCCGAGTGGTACATGGCCGTGGCCGAGGCCATCGGCGACGGGTAGAACGCCTGCACCTGGTCGGCGCGGAAGCCGTTGCCCTTCAGCCACAGGGCCAGGTTCATCATGTCTTCGTCGGTGGTGCCCGGGTGCGCGGCGATGAAGTACGGGATCAGGTACTGCTCCTTGCCCGCCTCTTTCGAGTATTTCTCGAACATACGCTTGAAGCGGTCGTACGAGCCGATGCCCGGCTTCATCATCTTGTCCAGCGGGCCACGCTCGGTGTGCTCCGGGGCAATCTTCAGGTAGCCGCCAACGTGGTGGGTAACCAGTTCCTTGACGTACTCTGGCGACTCCACGGCCAGGTCATAGCGCAGGCCCGAGGCGATCAGGATCTTCTTCACACCTGGCAAGGCACGGGCCTTGCGGTACAGCTCGATCAGCGAGCTGTGGTCGGTGTTGAGGTTTTCGCAGATACCCGGGAACACGCACGACGGCTTGCGGCAGTGCTTCTCGATTTCATGACTCTTGCAGGCGATGCGGTACATGTTGGCGGTCGGCCCGCCAAGGTCGGAGACCACGCCGGTGAAGCCCGGCACCTTGTCGCGCATTTCTTCGATCTCGTGCAGGATCGACTCGTGCGAGCGGTTCTGGATGATGCGGCCTTCGTGCTCGGTGATCGAGCAGAAGGTGCAGCCACCGAAGCAGCCACGCATGATGTTCACCGAGAAACGGATCATCTCGTAGGCCGGGATGCGCTCCTTGCCATAGGCCGGGTGCGGGACACGGGCGTAAGGCATGCCGAACACGTAGTCCATTTCTTCGGTGGTCATGGGGATGGGTGGCGGGTTGAACCACACATCCACTTCGCCATGCTTCTGCACCAGGGCGCGGGCGTTGCCCGGGTTGGTCTCCAGGTGCAGCACGCGGTTGGCGTGAGCATAGAGCACCGGGTCGTTACGTACCTTTTCGAACGATGGCAGGCGGATCACCGACTTTTCCCGGGTCACGGCCGGGCTGTCGAGAATCTGTACCACCTTGGCTTCGTTCGGGTCTTCCTGGTCGCCCTTGGCCTGCTCGATGGCGCAGGCCTGGGTGTCCTGGGTGTTGACGTACGGGTTGATGATCTTGTCGACGCGGCCTGGGCGGTCGATGCGGGTGGAGTCGATCTCGTACCAGCCCTGCGGGGTATCACGGCGCACGAACGCGGTGCCGCGGATGTCAGTGATGCTCTCGATCGTCTCGCCACTGGCCAGGCGCTGAGCCACTTCCACCACCGCACGCTCGGCGTTGCCGAAGAGCAGGATGTCGGCGCTGGCGTCGATCAGGATCGAATGGCGGACCTTGTCCTGCCAGTAGTCGTAGTGGGCGATGCGGCGCAGCGAAGCCTCGATGCCGCCGAGTACGATCGGCACATGCTTGTAGGCTTCCTTGCAGCGCTGGCTGTACACCAGGCTGGCGCGGTCCGGTCGGCTGCCGGCCAGGCCACCAGGGGTGTAGGCGTCGTCGGAACGGATCTTCTTGTCGGCGGTGTAGCGGTTGATCATGGAGTCCATGTTGCCTGCGGCCACGCCGAAGAACAGGTTCGGCTCGCCAAGCTTCATGAAGTCGTCTTTCGACTGCCAGTTTGGCTGGGCAATAATGCCCACGCGAAAGCCCTGGGCTTCCAGCAGACGGCCGATGATGGCCATGCCGAACGACGGATGGTCGACGTAGGCGTCCCCGGTCACGATGATGATGTCGCAGGAATCCCAGCCGAGCAGATCCATCTCCTCCCTGCTCATCGGCAGGAAAGGTGCTGGCCCGAAGCATTCGGCCCAGTACTTGGGATAGTCGTAGAGTGGTTTGGCTGCTTGCATGTCAGTGACCGGTTCTGGTGTGCAGGGAAATCGCGGGCGCGGAATATAGCACAAATTTTGACCAAATCCGACTGTCTTCGTGGGGATTGGTGGGTTGGGCGACGGTTGGGTGTAGGCTGCCAGGTGCTGGGCTTGGGGCTTGTGATGAGGTCGCCAAGTGTTCGCCGCAGCAGTTTCAGCGCCTGTGAGATCGAGCGCCGCCCGCGCGGCGCTTCGCGGGGCAAGCCCGCTCCCACATTTGTTTCGGGCCAATTATTCCTGAGCAATAGCCGCGCGCACCCCGGGTGCATGGCTGAAGAGTGATTAAGAGCAGCGATGCAACCTTCAATATCGAAGGAAACAAACAAAGCGGGCAGCGGTGGACTCACAGAAGGGGCTGGCCCGAAACAGATGTGGGAGCGGGCTTGCCCCGCGAAGCGCCGCGCGGGCGGCGCTCGATCTCATAGGCGCTGAAACTGCTGTGGCGAACACCTGTCAGCCCTCATGCGTCGCGGGCACGCCCGCTCCCACAGGTACTGTGCAAGCCTGAAAGCTGTGGTGTCTTGTGGGAGCGGGTTCACCCGCGAAAGGGCCCGGCCAGACGCACTATCAATCAAGCCTTACGGTGGGCATTCGGCCTGAATAGAGCTGTGTTCAAGGAGTGGGGATCGAGGGGTGGATCGGGGATAATTTTCAGCATGCTACAGCTCTCTGTAGATTCACACAGAGCCGCACTCATGACTTGCAGTGTGATGGGTGGCGGTCACGTACGGGTCTGCAAGACCGGACAGAGAACGAAAACCTCCCGCACGCAGCCACCATCAAGCGAGCCCGATGGCGCGTGCCATTGGCTTGCGGTGAACAACATTCGTTCCTGATCGGGCTTGTAGGCCCGGTCGCTGTTTTTACAACGACAGGGCCAGACTAGGCCGCCCAGAAAACCACCGCAATGGTGTAAAGGCCGTAGGAAGCTATTTCAGAAATGGCCTACGCGCAACGGGAAAAATCTGATCATGTCCTGCCAAACAGCGCCAGCCGGATACATTTCCAAACTCTTGGCAGGCAGACAACCAGCCGGACTTGTTGAAAGATACGCCCTTCCAGCAACACACCATTCCACAGCCTCTCTAGCCAATCAGGCCCGGCATCCACCTCCTGCAGAACGCACGCAAGGCATATGCATATCTATCGAGGAATCATCGCAGCTCTGAGCGCAACACTAGTGTTGAAAGTCGCGACCGTCGTACCAGCCCTGATCCTGGCTGACATTATCGACAACCTGTCCACATCGGCCTCGTCTTCATTCATTCTGCTCGGTGCCTTCATATGCCTTGTCGCGCTACAAGCCTCGTTGACCCCTTTGCAAGCCTGGTGCCTGGCGCGGCTCTGCCAAGAGCGCGTGAAGCAGCTTTCGATGCGCTGGTGCCGAGGGTTGCTGGACAAACGCTTCGAGGCTTATGGACAACTCCATGGCGGGACCTTGGTAAAGGTACTGGATAGAGGAATAACGGCCCAGGAACGATGGCTAGGCTTTCTGATTGGCTCAGCATGGCCGGTACTGGCCGAAGCGGTGGTGCTGGTCACACTGTTCGCATACCTCGGGGCTACTTCGGTATTAATCGGCCTCATCCCCTTGAGCTTGGCATATCTATGGGCCAACGATCGCCTGATACGCTGGCGTAGGCCTCATATCGAGGCCGTAAACTCGCGAGAGGATGAACTGGCGGAACAATGGGTGGATACCTTCGCCAGCGCGGCAACGGTCAAACTGGAAAGGGCTGAGGATGCGGCAATGCTCCCGGTCAACCAGACACTCTCGGACTATGCCGATTCAGCAGTGCGGGTAGCCCGCAGCGGGGGTTGGCTTCAGGGCTTGCGTACCCTGTTCATTGGCCTGGGCAGTGGTGGTGTGCTGTTGTGGGGCATCCATGATCAATCCCAGGCAACGCCGCATCTGAGCCTGGGCGAGCTTGTTGCCCTCATTACGCTGGTGACTGGGTTGCTCGCAAGCGTTGCACAACTGGCGGAAGCCTGGCGGGTACTCGACCAGTTCCGGCTCGACAAACGCAAGCTCGAACACTGGCTCCAACTCCCAGTGTTCGGCCCGACAGACTCCATGGAGGCAGAGCCCTTGGATGAAAACGCAGGGCTTCGCATCACACCCTGCCAACTCAGCGCTCGAAATGCGCTGCAACTGCTGATCAATGAGCCCTTGGTAATACGGGCAGGAGAACGAGTCGCGCTGGTCGGGCCCAGCGGGTGTGGTAAATCGACACTTCTGCATGCGCTCGCAGGAACGGTATTCCAGTTGCGCAAGCACGTTCACTTGTATGGCAGAAGCCTGGCTGCGCTCGAGGGGTGTGAGCAGTTCAGTCGTTTACGACTCTGCCCTCAGGATGCGCATTTCATACCCGGCCCCCTGTCCCGCGCAGTGCTGTTCGAACATGCTCATGATCGCGCTCAGATCGAACAATGGCTTGAGCGACTGGGCTTGAGCAAAGACTGGTACGAACTTGATCTGGATGCACGCGCAGAATCCATTTCGGGTGGCGAGGCGCGCAGGCTGACGTTGCTGCGGGTACTTAACCAGCCTGGCGATTTCAATTTCTTTGACGAGCCTACAAGCGGCCTAGATGCCGGATCGGCAGAGCAGACCTGGGATCTGCTGTTCGAAACACTCCACGGGAAGGGGCTGATCTGCGTTACTCATGATCAAAGTGCCCTGTCGCGATTTGATCGGGTAATCACGATGAGCGAAGGGCGGATTGTCAGTCAGTGCTAAAAGCCACGTTTCTTTAATCGGGGCCGCTTTGCGGCCCATCGCCGGCAAGCCAGACTCCCACGGGTACGGTGCAAAGCTTGAGATTTACGCCGTACCTGTGGGAGCCTGGCTTGCCGGCGATGGGCGGCGCAGCAGCACCAAAAGTCTTGAACCACTTATGACTTACTGGCGTTATTCGTCATCGTCGAAGTTGTACATGCCCGGCGCAAGGTTCTCGAAGCGGGTGTACTTGCCGATAAATGCCAGGCGTACGAAACCGATAGGGCCGTTACGCTGTTTACCGATGATGATTTCCGCAATCCCCTTTTGCTCGGTCTCGGGGTGATAAACCTCGTCCCGGTACACGAACATGATCACGTCGGCGTCCTGCTCGATTGCACCCGATTCACGCAAGTCGGAGTTCACCGGGCGTTTGTTGGGGCGCTGTTCCAGGGAGCGGTTCAGCTGCGACAGGGCGATGACCGGGCAGTTGAACTCCTTGGCCAGGGCCTTGAGCGAGCGGGAGATTTCGGAAATTTCGTTGGTGCGGTTGTCACCGGAAGAGCCCGGAATCTGCATCAGCTGCAGGTAGTCGACCATGATCATGCCGATTTCGCCATGCTCACGTGCCAGACGACGCGTGCGCGCACGCATTTCCGACGGGCTGATGCCGGCAGTATCGTCGATGAACAGCTTGCGGTCGTTGAGCAGGTTGACTGCGGAGGTAAGCCGCGGCCAGTCGTCGTCGTCCAGTTGGCCTGAACGCACCTTGGTCTGGTCGATACGGCCCAACGACGACAGCATACGCATGATCAGCGATTCACCTGGCATCTCGAGGGAGAACACCAGCACCGCCTTTTCGCTGCGCAGAACGGCGTTTTCCACCAGGTTCATGGCGAAGGTGGTTTTACCCATCGACGGACGACCGGCGACAATGATCAAGTCGGCTGCCTGCAGGCCGCTGGTTTTCTCGTCCAGGTCGGTGTAGCCAGTAGAAATACCGGTGATATCACTGTCGGAGTTGAACAGCGTATCGATGCGGTCGATGGCCATGGTCAACAGCTCGTTGACGCCTACCGGGCCGCCGGTCTTTGGCCGTGCTTCGGCGATCTGGAAGATCTGCCGCTCGGCATCGTCGAGAATCTCTGCAGCGTTGCGCCCCTGCGGGTTGAACGCGTTGTCGGCGATGTCGGAACTGATGCTGATCAGCTGGCGCAGTGTGGCCCGTTCGCGAATGATCGCGGCGTAGGCCTTGATGTTGGCCACCGACGGGGTGTTCTTGGCCAGCTCGGCCAGGTAAGCCAGGCCGCCTACCTGCGAGGACAGGCCTTCCTTGTCCAACTGCTCGTGCAGGGTCACCACGTCAAATGGCTGGTTGGCATCGGCCAACTTGTGCACGGCGCGGAAGATCAGCCGGTGGTCATGCCGGTAGAAATCGCCGTCCGACACCTGGTCCAGCACCCGCTCCCAGGCCTCGTTGTCCAGCATCAGGCCACCGAGCACGGCCTGTTCGGCCTCGATGGAATGCGGCGGCACCTTCAGGGCGGCGGTTTGCAGGTCAAGCTGTTCGGAGGTTGTGATCTCGTTCATGGCCACGAAAGAATTCTGGAGGATGAAAAAGACAAAGGGCACGGCCTGTATAAAACAGGACCGTGCCCGATGTTAACCGCCTGACTCGCAAGGAGCCAGCCAGTTAGCGCAGCTTAGGCAGCTACGACAACCACACGTACGGTGGCTTCAACGTCGCTGTGCAGGTGCACGGCTACGTCGTATTCGCCAACCTGACGGATGGTGCCGTTCGGCAGACGAACTTCAGCCTTGGCCACTTCAACGCCGGAGGCGGTCAGGGCGTCAGCGATGTCGTGGGTGCCGATCGAACCGAACAGCTTGCCTTCGTCGCCAGCGGTGGCAGTGATGGTCACTTCCAGCTCGGCCAGTTGGGCAGCGCGGCTTTCAGCCGACGATTTACGGTCAGCAGCTGCTTTTTCCAGCTCGGCGCGACGCTCTTCGAACGCAGCCAGGTTGGCGGCGTTGGCAACGGTGGCCTTGCCGAATGGCAGCAGGAAGTTACGGCCGTAACCAGCCTTAACTTTTACTTTGTCGCCCAGGTTGCCCAGGTTAGCGACTTTTTCCAGCAGGATCAGTTCCATTTGGTAAAACCTCTTAACTTTTAACCTTCACCGTTCGCGGAGTCATTCCCCTTGGGGGACTTGCGACCGCGAAAATCAATCAGGCTGTCGACAATGGCCAAAACCACCAGCAACGGATAAATCAGCTGCATGATCAGCGGCAACGTCACGTACATGCCCACCAGCCAGAAACCGGCCAGTCGGCCCTGTGCCACCAGCCCATGCATCAAAGCGATGCCGGCCAGTACCAGTACCAGGCTCGAAGCCGATGCCAGGATGATGAACTGCGGCCCGATAAACGGAGCCACCACCATCACTGCCACCAAGACCGCCATGGTCTGTTTTGGCAGCTTCAGCGCGCGAAACTCGCGACCGAAGCCTCCAGGGTTGTACAACGCTGCCTGCCAGTAGCGCGCCAGCACCAAGGCCAGCACACTGAACAATTGCACCGTCACTGCTGTGGAGGCGACCAGCACAGGGCGGATCAGCTCACCGGAGAGTACCGGCTGCCCCTCGATTTTCGGCATAGCTTCGGCAAACGCCTTGGCCAGCACATCGAAGGTTTGGGCCAGCGCCAGATCGAGCACGAGGCTGAAAGCCACGGCGAACACGGCACTGACCAGCAACACCCGGCTCCAGGGATGCTCGGCACGCAACATGGCGGCCAGGGCCAAGGCACCCGCAATCACCAGAAAGGTGATGGGATCACCCATGACCCACACGGCCAGACCCGCCAGCAGGCCGCCGGCGATGACCGTTGTAGCATCCTTGAACCCACGCCGCAGCAGCACAAGGCTGCAGGCAGCGGCACTCAACCAGAACAGCAGCGGCAGTACCGCGCTGATGACCACCACGAGGGTGGCCTGCACACGACCGCGCATGATGAAACTTGCTAACGCTCGCATGCTAATCCCTTACTGCTTGTCGACGACCCGGTCTCAGCGGCCGTGGCTGTCGGTGTAGGGCAGCAGGGCCAGGAAGCGGGCGCGCTTGATAGCGGTAGCCAGCTGACGCTGATAACGAGCTTTGGTACCGGTGATGCGGCTTGGAACGATCTTGCCGGTTTCGGATACGTAAGCTTTCAGGGTGTTGAGATCTTTGAAGTCGATCTCTTTCACGTCTTCAGCAGTGAAGCGGCAGAATTTACGACGACGGAAGAAACGTGCCATTTAATAGGCTCCTCTAAAGGTCCGTGGATTACTCGTCAGCGTTATCGCTGGAGTCGCTGTCATTGCTGTCGTCGCCTTCGGCGGAGTCAGCATGCTCAGGACGCTCACGACGCTCACGGCGCTCGCTGCGGTTTTCTTCAGCCTTCAGCATCTCGGACTGGCCGGTAACGGCTTCGTCGCGACGGATGACCAGGTTACGGATAACGGCATCGTTGTAGCGGAAGTTGTCTTCCAGCTCGGCCAGGGCCTTGCCGGTGCACTCAACGTTCAGCATCACGTAGTGAGCCTTGTGAACATTGTTGATTGCGTAGGCCAGTTGACGACGGCCCCAGTCTTCCAGGCGGTGGATTTTGCCACCGTCTTCTTCGATCAGCTTGGTGTAACGCTCAACCATGCCGCCGACTTGCTCGCTCTGGTCCGGGTGAACCAGGAAGATGATTTCGTAATGACGCATGAATGCTCCTTACGGGTTAGTAGTCTGCCAGCGAATCTGGTCAGACAAGGAGTGAATGACACTGTATGTCTTGCACGGAGGGGAGGCACATGTGCGCCTGCCAGCTCGGCAAGGGGCGCAATTGTAGAGAAGGCGTGGCGCACAAGCAAGGTAATTGGCGAATATTTGAACAGCCTGAAACATATTCACAGGCTACCGGCCCTTTCGCGGGTAAACCCGCTCCCACAGGGCCCCCACTGCTTGTAAGCCAGTGAAAATCCTGTGGGAGCGGGCGCGCCCGCGAATGGCCCGCAACAGGGGAAGATCAGCGCTTGGCCTGACGCTGACGCACAGCCTCGAACAGGCAAACCCCGGTGGCCACCGAAACGTTCAGGCTGCTGACGCTACCGCCCATCGGCAACTTCACCAGGAAGTCGCAATGCTCGCGGGTCAGCCGGCGCATGCCTTTGCCTTCTGCGCCCATGATCATCACCAGAGGCCCGGTCAGATCTTGCTGGTAGATCTCCTGCTCAGCCTCGCCGGCGGTACCCACCACCCACAAGCCACGCTGCTGCAGCTTTTCCAGCGTGCGCGCGAGGTTGGTCACGGCCACCAGCGGAATCACCTCTGCCGCGCCGCAGGCCACCTTGCGCACAACAGGCGTAAGGGTTGCAGACTTGTCCTTGGGCACGAGCACCGCCGTGGCACCGGCCGCATCGGCGGTGCGCAGGCACGCGCCAAGGTTGTGCGGGTCGGTGACACCGTCCAGCACCAGGATCAGCGGTGGCGTTTCGGTGCGCTCAAGCAACTCCTCGAGCATCAATTCGCCCCACACCTGGCTTGGGCTCACCTCGGCGACAACACCCTGGTGAACGCCTTCGACCCAGGCATCCATCTCACGGCGCTCGGCCTGGCCAACCTGCACACGGTTTTCTGCAGCCAGCGCCAGCAGGGTCTGCAGGCGTGGCTCGCTGCGCCCTTCCGACAGCCAGATCTGCTTGACCCGCTTCGGATGGTGCTGCAGCAACGCCTGCACGGCGTGCACGCCGTAGATCTTTTCCAGCTGACTCATGACTTGCTCTTGCTCTTGCGTGGCGCACCGGACTTCGGCGGGCCTTTACGGTGCTTGGTCGGCTTGCCGGCGGGCTTGCCGCCTTTGTCCGACTTGCTGCTGGACGAGCTGCCGGTGCGGGCATCGCTCATCAGCGCCTTTTTCATTTCACGGCTTTTGCGCACTTCGGCGTTACGCTGCACGGCGTCTTTCGGGAAATACGCCTCGGAGGTTTCGCTCTTGCGGCTGCGCGGCTTCGGCGTGGCCCTGGCCTCGACCGGTGCTGGCTCGGGCTTGTCGGCTTTGTCGGCAGCCGACGCGGCGCCGCGCTGCTTGCGGCCGATTGGCGCAGCCAGCGTCTTGTCAGCCACTTCGAAGTCGATCTTGCGCTCGTCCAGGTCAACACGCATGACCTTGACTTCAATCGAGTCGCCCAGGCGGAAGCTGCGTCCGGTGCGCTCACCGGACAGGCGGTGATGGACCGGATCGAAGTGGTAGGAGTCGCCCGGCAGCGCACTGACGTGCACCAGGCCTTCCACATAGATGTCGGTCAGTTCGACGAACAGGCCGAAACCGGTCACCGCAGTAATCACACCGGGGAAGGTTTCGCCCACGCGATCCTTCATGTACTCGCACTTGAGCCAGTTGACCACGTCACGGGTGGCTTCATCAGCCCGGCGCTCGGTCATCGAGCACTGCTCGCCAAGCTGCTCGAGGGTGTTCTCGTCGTATGGGTAGATGCGCGCCTTTGGAATGCTCATGGCGCCGGCACGCTTGACGTGCGGGGTATCGACCTTGGAACGGATGATGCTGCGGATGGCGCGGTGCACCAGCAGGTCAGGGTAACGGCGGATCGGCGAGGTGAAGTGGGTGTACGCCTCGTAATTCAGCCCGAAGTGGCCGTTGTTCTCGGTGCTGTACACCGCCTGGCTCAGCGAGCGCAGCATGACTGTCTGGATCAGGTGGAAATCCGGGCGCCCGGCGATGCTCGCCAGCAGGGCCTGGTAATCCTTTGGCGACGGGTCCTTGCCCTTGTGCAGGCTCAGGCCCAGCTCGCCAAGGAAGGCACGCAGTTTTTCCAGGCGCTCCGGCGGCGGGCCGTCGTGCACGCGGTACAGTGCAGGCACGCCGTGCTTTTGCAGGAACTCGGCGGTGGCCACGTTGGCCGCCAGCATGCATTCCTCGATCAGCTTGTGTGCTTCGTTACGCACGGTCGGGCGAATTTCCGCAATTTTGCGCTCATCGCCGAAGATAATGCGGGTTTCCTGGGTTTCGAAGTCGATCGCACCCCGGGTGTGACGGGCATCCAACAGCACCTTGTACAGGTTGTACAGGTTCTTCAGGTCAGGCACGACCGCCTTGTACTCCTCGCGCAGCGCCTTGCCCTCACGGGTGCGGGCGTGCTCGAGCATGCTGCTGACCTTGTTGTAGGTCAGGCGGGCGTGGGAGTGGATGACACCTTCGTAGAACTGGTAGTCGACCATCTGGCCGGCTTTGTTCATGGTCATTTCACAGACCATGGCCAAGCGGTCGACGTGCGGGTTCAGCGAGCACAGGCCGTTGGACAGCTCTTCGGGGAGCATCGGCACCACACGCTCGGGGAAGTACACCGAGTTGCCGCGCTGCTGGGCCTCGACGTCCAGGGCCGAGCCCAGGCGCACGTAGCTGGACACGTCGGCGATGGCCACATACAGGCGCCAGCCACCGGAGAACAGGCGCAGTTTGCCCAGCGGCTCGCAATAGACAGCGTCATCGAAGTCGCGGGCGTCCTCACCGTCGATGGTGACGAATGGCAAATGACGCAGGTCGACACGCTTCTCTTTGTCTTTCTCTTCGACTTCAGAGCGGAACTTGCGCGCTTCCTTGACCACATCATCGGGCCAGACATGCGGGATGTCGTAGCTACGCAAGGCAACGTCGATTTCCATGCCCGGCGCCATGTAGTTGCCGATGACTTCTACCACATCGCCTTGCGGCTGAAAGCGCGGCGTTGGCCAGTGGGTGATCTTGATCTCGACGAACTGGCCGATCTTGGCACCACCGTTACGCCCGGCGGTCACCAGCACTTCTTGCTGGATCTTCGGGTTGTCCGGGGTTACGTAGCCGATGCCGCCTTCTTCAAAGTAACGGCCGACCACGCTTTCGTGGGCACGGGAAATGACCTCGACGATCACGCCTTCACGGCGCCCACGGCGGTCGGTACCCGACACGCGCGCCAGTGCGCGGTCGCCATCGAAGGCCAGGCGCATTTGCGACGGGCTGAGGAACAGGTCATCGCTGCCATCATCGGGGATGAGGAAACCAAACCCATCGCGGTGGCCGGAGATACGGCCGCAGATCAGGTCGAGCTTATCCACCGGGGCATAAGTGCCGCGCCGGGTATAGATAAGCTGGCCGTCGCGCTCCATGGCACGCAGACGGCGACGGAGGGCTTCGATCTGGTCTTCTTCATACAGACCAAACTCTTTCGCCAGTTCCTCGCGCGCAGCGGGCTCGCCACGGTCGGCAAGGCGTTGCAGGATCAGCTCACGGCTGGGAATGGGGTTGTCATATTTTTCCGCTTCGCGAGCGGCCTCGGGATCGAGGGATTGCCAATCGGCCATCAGAAGGGGTTCACCTTGGGGTATATAGATATGAATTCTGGCATAGGCCTATTGAAACCGGAAATGTCTGCCTTGGACAGCCCCCACTGCTGTGCATCCAGAGCAGTAATAGGCCTGTGGAATCAACAAGTTGAATTTTTTGAAATTTTTTTTTATTGGGGGGTTTACAGCCTTGGGGAGCGTCCGTATAGTGCGCACCACAACGACGGACAACCCCAACGTTGTAGTAGAGATGAACGGCGCTGTAAAGCATCTTTTAATCTCGAATGTGTGCCCAGGTGGCGGAATTGGTAGACGCGCTGGTTTCAGGTATCAGTGACCGCAAGGTCGTGGAAGTTCGAGTCTTCTCCTGGGCACCAAATATTTTCAAGTAACAGATGACCAAGGATCTGTTACTACTGTGTGAAGCGAACGATAGTCGCCTTCTACAGATGATGCAAAGCTTTGCCCAGGTGGCGGAATTGGTAGACGCGCTGGTTTCAGGTATCAGTGACCGCAAGGTCGTGGAAGTTCGAGTCTTCTCCTGGGCACCATACAAAAACCCACTAGCTTGCTAGTGGGTTTTTTCTTGCCTGCGTTTTTTGCCCCACCCTCCCCGCGCACTCCCGGTCCTGCACCATGGTCTGCCCATGAATTTCTCGTCACCCGGCCACTTGAGAAACAATTTCGTTTACCATTGTTTCCAAATATGTAGCCGTAAGCGAGGAAGTACCCGCATGACGATCCGCCCGCAACTGCTGATGCGTACTCTGGCCGCCGCCGTGCTGAGCCTGGTCATCGGCGCTCCGGCCGCCATGGCAGACGCACCGGTCACCCTGACCATGTACAACGGTCAGCATAAGGAAATCGGCGAAGCCATCGCCAAGGCCTACGAGGCCAAGACCGGCATTCACATCAATATCCGCAAAGGCAGCAGCAACCAGCTGGCCAGCCAGATAATCGAGGAAGGCGACCGCTCGCCAGCCGACATCATCTATACCGAAGAGTCGCCGCCGCTGAACAACCTGGGCGAGCTGGGCGAGCTGGGCTTGCTGGCGAAGATCGACGACGCCACCGCAAACATGGTGCCCAAGGAATACGTTGGCGCCAACGGTACGTGGATGGGCATCACGGCCCGTACGCGCATCGTGGTGTACAACCCGAAGAAGGTCGACGAAAAAGACCTGCCTACCACAGTGATGGACTTTGCCAACCCTGAGTGGGAAGGCCGCGTCGGCTATGTGCCTACCAGTGGTGCGTTCCAGGAACAGGCTGTGGCCATCCTGAAAATGCACGGTCGTGAAGCCACCGAGGAATGGCTGACCGGCCTTAAAGCCTTCGGCAAGACCTACACCAACAACATGGTCGCCCTCAAAGCCGTGGAAAAAGGCGAAGTGGCTGCGGTACTGGTAAACAACTACTACTGGTACGCGCTTGAACGCGAACGCGGCAAACTGGACACCAAACTTTACTACCTGGCCGACGGTGACGCCGGCAACCTGGTCACCATCTCCGGCGCAGCCGTGGTGAAGGCCAGCAAGCACCCGAAAGAGACCCAGGCCCTGCTCAACTGGATGGCCAGCGAAGAAGGCCAGCGCGTCATCACCCAGACCACCGCCGAGTACCCGCTGCACAAGGGCATGGTTTCTGACCGCGGCCTGAAGCCGTTCGACGAGCTGCGCCCGCCGAAGATCTCGCCGGCCGACCTGGGTAACGCCGAGGAAGCCATCGAGCTTGAGCGCGAGGTCGGCCTGCTCTGATGACTGCCGCCCTGTCTGCACCGGCGCCGGTGCGCTTTGTACCGCGCCGCAAGCGCCCCTCCATCTGGGTCGTGCTGCCTGTGCTGTTCCTGGTCGCGATGAGCCTGCTGCCCCTGGCTTATGTCGCCATCAAAGCCTGGGAAGCCGGCTGGCGCGAAGCCTTGCACCTGCTGTGGCGCCCCTTTGTCTGGGGGCTGATGCGCAACACCCTGTTGCTGATGGTCGGGGTGACGCTGACCTGCATGGTGGTCGGCCTGGCGCTGGCCTGGCTGCTGGAGCGCAGCAACCTGGCAGGTCGTCGACTGTGGGGCGTGGTGTTGTGCCTGCCGTTCGCCGTGCCGTCGTTCGTCAGCAGCTTCACCTGGGTGTCGCTGAGTTCGGACTTCGAAGGCCTCGGCGGGGCGATCATGGTCATGGCCCTGTCCAAGTACCCGCTGGTGTTTCTGCCGGTGGCCGCAACCCTGCGTAACCTCGATACCTCGCTGGAAGAGTCGGCGCGCACCCTGGGTTGCAGCCGCTGGGGCGTGTTCAGCAAGGTCACCCTGCCACTGCTGTGGCCGTCGATGCTCGGTGGCGCGCTGCTGATTGCCCTGCACATGCTGGTGGAGTTCGGCGCGCTGTCGATCCTCGGCCTGCAGACGTTCACCACCGCCATCTACCAACAGTTCGAACTGGAGTTCAGCAATGCCAACGCGGCCATGCTGTCTGCCGTGCTGCTGGCGATGTGCCTGGTGATGCTGTGGCTGGAACTGCGCGTACGCGGCAAAGCCCGCCATGTACGCATCGGCCAGGGCGTAGCGCGGCGGGCGCAACCGGTGCGGCTGCGCGGCTGGGCGGTGCTGGCGCAGCTGTTCTGCGTGGGCCTGGCGGTGCTGGGCAGCGGTATTCCACTGGCCATGCTCGGCTACTGGCTCAGCGTGGGTTCGTCGGCAGCGTTCCCGGTGGCGGCTATCTCCAAGGCTCTGTTTACTTCGCTGTCGGTGTCGCTTGGCGGTGCTGGCTTCTGCGTGTTGTTGGCCCTGCCGATCAGCTTCCTGGTGGTGCGCTACAAGGGTCGCCTGGCGATCTGGGCCGAGCGCCTGCCTTACCTGCTGCACGCCCTGCCCGGCCTGGTGATTGCCCTGACCCTGGTGTTCTTCGCCCTGCACTACGTGCCGGCGCTGTACCAGACCACGGCACTGCTGCTGCTGGCCTATGCGCTGCTGTTTTTGCCACTGGCGCAGTCGCCAGTGCGCACCGCGCTGAACAAGGCTTCGCCAACGCTGGAGGAAGCTGCACGCACACTGGGCGCGAGCAGCTTTACTGCGTTCTGCCGGGTGACGCTGCCGATCATCTTCCCGGCCATGGCGGCGGCTTTCGCGTTGGTATTCCTGGATGCCATGAAGGAGCTGACGGCCACGCTGCTGCTCAGCCCCACGGGCATGACCACATTGGCCACCGAGGTGTGGGCGCATACGGCCAACGTCGAGTTCGCGGCAGCGGCGCCTTATGCGGCACTGCTGATCGTGGTTTCGGGGCTGCCGGTGTATTTGCTGACTACGCGGATGTACCTGAACAAGGCTTGAATGGTCCACCTCGATTGCTGTGCCGTTGCGTATATCGAGCGCCGCCCGCGCGGCGCTCGATCTCACAGGCGCCGAAAACCTCACGACCGCCTCCATCTCAAGCTCTGAACTGCCCCAGGCTTGCCCGTAGCTGCGCGGCCAGGTCATCCAGCACCTTGCTGCTGGCTGTTGTCTGCATCACCACTTCGGCCGAGCGCTCAGCCTGGGCATGGATAGTCTCCACCCGCCCCCGCACGGCCTGCGCCCCGCTCGCCTGCTGCTCAGCTGCGCGGGTGGCCAGGCCAATGGCCGCATGCACCTGCTCCACCGCCGCCTGCACCGACTGCTGCCGGCGCTCGTTATCACGCAGTACCAGCAGCCCTTCGCTGGCCTTGAGCCCGGCCTGGCTGATGGTCGCCACGGCTTCCTTGGCGCCCTTCTGCAGCGCCGCGATGTGCGACTGGATATCCCCTGTGGAGCTCTGCGTCTTGCTCGCCAGCGCCCGCACCTCATCGGCCACCACGGCAAACCCGCGCCCGGTCTCACCTGCCCGGGCGGCCTCGATGGCCGCGTTCAGCGCCAGCAGGTTGGTCTGTTCGGCAATGCCGTGGATCACCGTCAGCACCACTTCGATCTGCTCGCTTTGCTTGGCCAGGCGCTCGATCACCTGGGAGCCGGTCTCTACCTGGCCTGCCAGGTTCTCGATCAATCCCGCGAGCTGGGTCGAGGTGCGGCTGTTTTCGTCGGTGGCCTGGCGGATATCCACCACCTGTTTCAAGGCCGCCTGCATCGCATGGCTTTCGGCCTGGGCTTCATCGGCCATGCTCGAAAGGTCGCGCAGGCTGGCTGCCACTTCATCGCGTTGCAATGCGGCGGCAGCATCCGCGCCGGCGTTGCGCTGGGCCATCGCGCCAATCTCGACACCGGTACGCTGGGCCACCTCGCCCGCCTCACGCACGATCGGTTGCAACTTGTCGACAAAGCGGTTCACCGCCGAAGCCATGTCGCCAATTTCGTCGCGGCTGTCGAGCGGCACGCGCTTGGTCAGGTCGCCTTCGCCCGCCGCCAGGTCGTCCAGGGCAGCAATCAACAGGCGCAGCTTGCTCAGTACTCGGCGGCCAAGCACCACGGCCACCACCAGCAGCACGCCGAGACCAACGAGCACCAAACCCAGGCCAATGCGCCAGCGCAGCTCGGCGGCGGCATCACGCACGGTCTGCGCGGTATTGGCCTGCATTGCTGCAGCACTGCCTTGCGCCTTTTCCAGGCGCTCGCGCAGGGTCTTGCCGCTGTCGGCGGCAGCGCCCACCAGGCTGTCTGCAACCAGTTGCTCACCGCTGGCAATCAGCGCCGTGAAACGCTGATCCAGGGCCTTGAGCTCCTGGTCGATACCGGCCGTAGAAACACCCATCACCACCTTGCCGATTTCCGCCCCATTAGGGTTGATCGAGGCTTCGACAAAGTACACCGCCGGGTCGCGCCGGGCGGCATCGATCACCTTGTCCAGCGCACGCTCGCCCTGGCCCTTGTCCATCAACGCCTGGTTGATCGGGTTTTGCCGGTTCAGGTAGCGGGTCAGGTGCTGGCCTTGGGCATCGTCGTACACCACGAACAGCACGTTGGGGTTACGCTGGGCACGCCGGGCAAAGTCAGAGAGCACTGGCACGTCGTTGTCCCAGATCGCCCGCGGGGCCACCGAAGCCAGCAGCTCGGCCATGTCGTTGGCAGAGTCCTTCAGGTTCTTTTCCAGGGTGCTGCGCAGTTGCTGCTGTTCGCTTTGCAGGCGCTCCGACAACCCGGCGCTCAGGCGCTGGCGGGTGCTGCTGGACAGGCTGTCCAGGCCCGAGCGCACGTCTTGCCCGGCTTGCTCCAGGTCGTTGGCCAGCTGGCGGCTGTCGTTGCCCAGGCGTTCGCCAAGGTCGGCTTCCAGGGCGGTGACCGTGCTTCGGGTGAGCGCAACGGCAACCAGCACCTGCACCAAAAGAGCGATACCAAGGGCAACAAACACAGGCCGCAAAAGGCGGCTTCGTAACAGTGAGAGGATGGCAGACACGGTGTAACCCTCGTGTTTACTGGCGCCACTATTTTGATGGCATCTACAGAAACTTCTTACAGCAAGGGTTGTGCCGAAGGCAGCAGGGATAAACGCCAAGTTTCAGGAAGAGGGTTGCCTGTACCGGCCTATCCCGAGATCTGTGGAGATGCTGTGGGAGCTGGCTTGGCGGCGATAGGGCCAGTGCAGGCATACCCCACAAATGAAAACGCCGCAGCCCCTTTCAGGGCCACGGCGTCAGATCAGCCTGGAGGGCAGATCAGGCGAACGGGTGACGCAGCACGATGGTCTCGTTGCGGTCCGGGCCGGTCGAAATGATGTCGATCGGCGCGCCAACCAGCTCTTCGATGCGCTTGATGTAGTCACGCGCAGCTTGCGGCAGCTCTTCCAGGGTTTTTGCACCCAGGGTCGACTCACTCCAGCCTGGCATCTCTTCGTACACCGGCTCCAGGCCGATGTAGCTGTCGGCATCGGAAGGCGCGTCGATGACAGCACCGTTCTCGTTCTTGTAGCCAACGCAGATGTTGATGGTTTCCAGGCCGTCCAGCACGTCCAGCTTGGTCAGGCAGATGCCCGAGATGCTGTTGACGTCGATGGCGCGACGCAGGATCACAGCGTCGAACCAACCGCAACGGCGAGCGCGGCCGGTGGTGGAACCGAACTCGTGGCCACGCTTGGCCAGGGTAGCGCCGGTCTCGTCGAACAGTTCGGTCGGGAACGGACCGGAGCCTACGCGAGTGGTGTACGCCTTGGTGATACCCAGGATGTAGTCCAGGTACATCGGGCCAACGCCGGAACCGGTGGAAATACCACCAGCGGTGGTGTTGGAGCTGGTGACGTACGGGTAGGTACCGTGGTCGATGTCCAGCAGCGAGCCTTGGGCACCTTCGAACATGATGTCCTTGCCGGCGCGACGCAGGTTGTGCAGCTCGGCGGTGACGTCGAGCATCATCGGCTTGAGCTGCTCAGCGTAGGCCATGCACTCGTCCAGGGTTTGCTGGAAATCGATGGCCGGCTCTTTGTAGTAGTTCACCAGCTGGAAGTTGTGGTAGTCCAGCAACTCACCCAGCTTGGCAGCGAAACGCTCGCGGTGGAACAGGTCACCCACGCGCAGGCCGCGGCGCGCGACCTTGTCTTCGTAGGCTGGGCCGATACCACGGCCGGTGGTGCCGATCTTGGCTTCGCCACGGGCTTTTTCGCGGGCCTGGTCCAGGGCCACGTGGTACGACAGGATCAGCGGTGCAGCCGGGGAGATGCGCAGGCGCTCGCGCACCGGTACGCCTTTTTCTTCCAGCTTGGTGATTTCGCGCATCAGGGCGTCCGGGGCAACGACCACGCCGTTGCCGATCAGGCACTGTACGCCTTCACGCAGGATGCCGGACGGAATCAGGTGCAGAACGGTCTTTTCACCGTTGATCACCAAGGTGTGACCCGCGTTGTGGCCCCCCTGGTAGCGCACTACGGCGGCAGCATGTTCGGTCAGCAGATCGACGATCTTGCCTTTGCCCTCATCACCCCACTGGGTGCCCAGGACGACGACATTCTTACCCATTACATTGGTCCTCATTCACGCAAACTTGGTTGCCGGCCTGTTGCCGACGCAGAAACTCACTGGGCCAGCGGCAGAACCTGCCAGCGCCCGTCTTGCTGAATCAATTGCCGATCACAATCCGCCTCGAGAGCAGCACTCAACGGCTGGCCAGGCAGGGCCTGGACCACACGCTGGCCCTCGTTGCGCAACTGGCAGACTTGCTGCCAGAGGGCCGCGTCGCCACTGTCCGGCATCCAGATGCCGCCAGTTGGCAATACGACCTCCGCTCGCCCCAGTGTGACCAGGGTCTTCAAATCCGTGGAAAAACCGGTGGCCGGGCGGGCCCGGCCAAAGTCGGCGCCGATGTCGTCGTAGCGCCCGCCCTGGGCGATCGATTGACCCTCGCCCGGCACGAACACGGCAAACACCACGCCGGTGTGATAGTTGTAGCCGCGCAGCTCGCCGAGGTCGAAGTACAACGGCAGGTCCGGATAGCGCGACGTCAGGCGATCGGCGATCGCCAGCAGGTCGTCCAGCGCCGCCAGCACGCTGGCCGGGGCACGGCCCAGGCGCACGCGGGCTTCGGCCAGCACTTCACGGCCACCGCACAGCTCGACCAATGCACGCAGCATGTTGCCCAGGTCCTTCGGCAGGTCGGCGGTCAATGCCTGCACTTCATCGACGGCCTTGCGCTGCAGGGCGTCGAACAGCTGCTGCTCGACCGCACCGGACAAGCCGGCAGCACGGGCCAGGCCGCGGTAGATACCGACGTGGCCCAGGTCCATGTGTACGTCCGGCACATCGGCCAGTTGCAGCGTGGCCAGCATCAGGCTGATGACTTCCACGTCGCTGGTCGGGCTGGCATCGCCATACAGCTCGGCGCCTAGCTGGATCGGGCTGCGCGAGGTGGACAGTGCACGCGGCTGGGCGTGCAGCACGCTGCCGGCGTAGCACAGGCGGCTCGGGCCTTCACGGCGCAGGGTGTGCGCGTCGATGCGCGCCACCTGCGGGGTGAAGTCGGCGCGGAAGCCCATCAGGCGACCGGACTGCGGGTCCACTACCTTGAAGGTGCGCTGATCCAGGTCCTGGCCGGCGCCGGTGAGCAGCGACTCCAGGTACTCGATATGCGGGGTGACGACCAGCTCGTAGCCCCAACTCTGGAACAGGTCCAACACCTGGCGGCGCGCGATCTCGATGCGCGCGGCTTCAGGTGGCAGTACTTCCTCGATGCCATCTGGCAGCAGCCAGCGGTCTACCGTTGCCATTACGCCTTTTCCCCTCTGGTCCGGGCGGCTTGCCAGCTGGCGAGCCGTCAGTAAAGCCGGTATCGCGCACAGCAGCGGGCAGCACTGATCCCAGCGCAGCCACCGTACCCGATACCCTCGAATTGCCTTGCGAGCTGACCAAACCGTCAACTGGCGCTGTGCCAATCAACCTTTCAGACGCAAAAAAGCCGGGAAATTTCCCGGCTGCCTCATCATACACCCCTTTTCATTCAGGATGCACCCCGCCTGGTGTTTTAGCTGCCAGGCGGGGCGCCGCTGCATGAAAATCAGGGCCTGAGCATCACGGCTTGCTCTTGTCCAGGTAACGGAAGAACTCGTTCTTCGGGTCCAGGACCAGCACGTCGCTCTTGCTCGAGAAGCTCTCGCGGTATGCCTGCAGGCTACGGTGGAACGCATAGAAATCAGCGTCCTGGCTGTAGGCCTTGGCATAGATGGCAGCCGCCTGGGCGTCGCCGTCACCACGGGTTTCTTCTGCTTCGCGGTAGGCCTCGGCCAGCAGCACACGGCGCTGGCGGTCGGCATCGGCACGAATACCTTCAGCCAGCTCGTTACCCTTGGCACGGTGCTCGCGAGCTTCACGCTCACGCTCGGTGCTCATGCGGTCGAACACGCTGCGGTTGACTTCCTTCGGCAGGTCGATGGCCTTGACGCGCACGTCGACCACCTCGATGCCCAGCTCTTTGTTGGCCATGCGGTTCAGCGATGCAGTGATGTCGGCCATCAGTGCGTCACGCTCACCGGAAACCACCTCGTGCAGGGTACGTTTACCGAACTGGTCGCGCAGGCCGCTTTCCAGACGACGCGACAGACGCTCGTCGGCGATCTGCTTCATGCCGGACGTGGCGGTGTAGAAGCGCTCGGCATCCTTGACGCGCCACTTGGCGTAGGCGTCGACCATCACCGCTTTTTTCTCCAGGGTCAGGAACCGCTGGGTCGGGGCGTCGAGGGTCATGAGGCGGGCGTCGAACTTGCGCACCTGGTTCACGTACGGAATCTTCACGTGCAGGCCGGGCTGAACATCTGCCTGGACCACCTTACCGAAGCGCAGCAGTACCGCACGTTCTGTTTGGGACACGATGTAGAAGCTGTTCCAGGCCACAATGGCCAGAACGACGGCGGCGATCAGGGCGATCAGCGATCTATTGCTCATCAGCGGCTCTCCCTAGTACGCAGCGGCTGCTGTTGCTGTTGCAGGTCCTGCGCCGCACGGGCGGCCGCATCGTTGGCCGATGGCGACACGCTGGTGGTTGGCGTGGACGGGTTGCGGCTGCCTTCGACCATCTTGTCCAGTGGCAGGTAAAGCAGGTTGTTCTGCCCGTCCTTGGTCGCCACCATGACCTTGCTCGAATTGCTGTAGACCTCTTGCATGGTCTCCAGGTACAGACGCTGACGGGTCACGTCAGGTGCCTTGTGGTACTCGGTAACCAGCTTGGTGAAGCGGTCGGCCTCACCCTTGGCCCGGGCGATGACTTCGTCGCGGTAACCGTTGGCGTCCTCGATGATGCGCTGGGCCTGACCACGGGCTTCCGGCACCACGCCATTGGCGTAGGACTCGGCCTGGTTGCGGGCACGCTGCTCGTCTTCGCGGGCACGGATCACGTCGTCGAAGGCTTCCTGCACTTCACGCGGGGCTGCCGCGCTCTGTACGTTGACCTGGGTAACGGTGATACCGGTACGGTAGTTGTCGAGGAAGCGCTGCAGACGTTCGCGGATATCCACGGCCATCTGTTCACGGCCTTCAGTGAGCACCTGGTCCATCGAGGTGGAACCCACCACGTGGCGCAGGGCACTGTCGGTCGCGTGCTGCAGGCTCACCTCAGGCTGGTCGACGTTAAGCACGAAGTCCTGCAGGTTGCTGATCTTGTACTGGACGGTCAGCGGTACCTCGACGATGTTCTCGTCTTCGGTCAGCATCTGCCCCTGCTTGGTGTAGGCACGCTCACGCGTGACGTTTTCCATGTACTTGCGATCAATCGGCGGGAAGTAGATGTTCAGGCCGGGACCGACCGTCTCGTGGTACTTGCCGAAGCGCAGCACCACGGCCTGCTCCTGCTCGTCGACCACGTACACGGCACTGTACAGCCAGATGGCAGCCAGCACCGCCAGGCCTATGCCCAGCAGGCCCAGGCCACCGCCCTTGCCGACATTGCGGTCACCGCCGCCACGTTTCTTGTTACCGCCGAACATGCCATTCAGGCTGTCCTGCAGTTTGCGGAAGGCCTCGTCCAGATCCGGCGGACCTTTCTTGTCACCACCACCGCCACCGCCACCACGGCGGCCGCCCCAGGGATCCTGATTGTTCGAGTTGCCACCCGGCTCGTTCCAAGCCATAGCGCTCTCCATCTGATAAAGCAAAGACGCGCCCACGGCGCGCCGTCCAATGCTACAGAATGCCTGTCACTGCTGCCCGGCGACCTCGACGAGCATTTATTGCAAAGTGTGTTGCTCGACAAACACTTGCGGCTCCATGCCTTCGCGGCTGACCAGGCGATTCAATTCGACCCTGGGCAGTCGCACGCTCAGCAGGCTGCGCCCTTCTTCATCATGCTCTTCACTCTGCACGGCACCCAGAGCAAAGAATTGCGCGCGCAAGCGGGCAAAACGCTGCTCCAGGCACAGGGTACCGACAAACAGATCATCCCCCAGCAACTCGGCAATCGCCTGGCCAACCAGCTCCAGACCACGCCCATCACGTGCCGATACCCAGACCCGTTCCGGCTTGCCGTCGGCATTGCGCTGGATCTGTGGCTCGACATCTTCGAGCAGGTCGAGTTTGTTATACACCTCAAGGATCGGCAAGCCTTCAGCGCCAATCTCACCCAACACGGCCAGCACCTGCTCGATCTGCTCCATGCGCTCTGGCTCATGGGCGTCGATCACGTGCAGCAGCAGGTCGGAGTTGCTCGACTCTTCGAGCGTAGCCCGAAATGCCTCGACCAGCTTGTGCGGCAGGTGGCGAATGAAGCCCACGGTGTCGGCAAGGACGATCGGCCCCAGGTCGTCGAGCTCGAGCCGGCGCAGGGTCGGGTCGAGGGTGGCGAACAGCTGGTCCGCGGCGTACACCTCGGATTCGGTCAGGGCGTTGAACAGCGTGGACTTGCCGGCGTTGGTGTAACCCACCAGCGATACTGAAGGGATATCCGCCCGATTGCGCCCGCGACGCGCCTGCTCACGCTGGCTGCGTACCTTCTCCAGGCGTGACTTGATCTGGCGAATGCGCACCCGCAACAGGCGGCGGTCGGTTTCCAGCTGGGTTTCACCCGGGCCACGCAGGCCGATACCACCTTTTTGTCGCTCAAGGTGGGTCCAGCCACGCACCAGCCGCGTGCTCATGTGATCAAGCTGGGCCAGTTCGACCTGCAGCTTGCCTTCATGGGTACGCGCCCGTTGGGCGAAAATATCGAGGATCAGCCCGGTACGATCGAGCACACGGCACTCGAACACACGTTCAAGATTGCGCTCCTGACTGGGCGTAAGGGTGTGATTGAAAATCACCAGGTCTACCTGTTCGGCATGGACCAGGTCGTGCAATTCCTCGACCTTGCCGCTGCCAATCAGGTATTTGGCCGTGGGCTGATGCCTTGTCACTGTCACCAGCGAGACGATGTCCGCCCCGGCCGACAATGCCAGCTCCCGAAACTCCTGCGGATCTTCGCGCGCCTCAGGGTTCTGACCTTCCAAGTGAACGAGCAACGCCCGCTCACCACCACCGTGGCGCTCAAAGAACAATGCAGGCTCCTATCAGGCGTTGCCTGGCTCGCTGTCGCCGAGGTCGGAATCGGACGGGCTTGGCAGGCGAACCGGACGGGCAGGCACTACAGTCGAAATGGCGTGTTTGTAGACCATTTGGCTGACGGTGTTCTTCAGCAGTACCACGAACTGGTCGAACGATTCGATCGAGCCCTGCAATTTGATGCCGTTGACCAGGTAGATGGATACCGGAACCTTTTCTTTTCTCAAGGTGTTCAAGTAAGGGTCTTGTAGCGAATGCCCTTTTGACATATGCCGCACTCCTGTAAGGATAAATAATAGAAAATCAAGAAAATCGATAAATTAGGCCGCCCCTTCGCAAGAATAGACGGCAATCAGCAGGGACTCAGCTCAATATGGAGATGGCCCCAAGGTATTTCAAGGTGCGGGACAGATTGTCGCAGGCCATGCTGTCAAGCCAGTGCACATCAGGCCAGCCACGCAACCAGGTGAACTGCCGCTTGGCCAGCTGCCGGGTAGCAATGATACCGCGTTCTCGCATCTCATTCTCAGTCAGCGTGCCGTCCAGGTAATCCCAGACCTGCCGATACCCCACAGCCCGTATAGACGGCAGCCCGGCGTGCAAGTCACTTCTGGCTCGCAGCGATCGGACCTCGTCAACGAAGCCCTGTTCCAACATCTGCGAAAATCGTAACGCAATTCGCTGATGCAAAATGTGACGATCTGTAGGAGCAATCGCCAAACTCGCGACAGTATAGGGCAAATGTCCGCCAGCGCCTGCGTCTGCGGCGCGACTTTCCGCGAATTGACGCTGGCGATGGGCTGTCATGCTCTCACCGCTCACCCGATACACTTCCAGCGCGCGGATTAGCCGCTGCGGGTCGTTGGGGTGGATGCGCGCCGCCGATTCCGGGTCGACCTCGGCCAATTGGCGGTGCAGTTCGGCCAGCCCCAGCGCCTCGGCTTGGGCTTCCAGGTCGGCCCGCACCGCAGCGTCAGCTGCCGGCATGTCGGCCAGGCCGTCGATCAACGCCTTGTAATAGAGCATGGTGCCGCCTACCAGCAGCGGGATCTTGCCACGCGCGGTGATGTCGGCCATGGCCTCCAGGGCATCGGCGCGAAATTGCGCGGCCGAATAGCTCTCGGCCGGGTCGCGGATGTCGATCAGCCGGTGCGGGTGGGCAGCCAGGATTTCTTTGGACGGCTTGGCCGAACCGATGTCCATGCCGCGATAGACCAGCGCCGAGTCGACGCTGATCAGCTCGCACGGCAGCACTTTGGTCAGTTCGATAGCCAGGTCGGTCTTGCCGGCCGCCGTCGGGCCCATCAGGAATATTGCAGGGGGCTTGCCGCTCATTTCATCGACCGCGCAGGAAGAGTTTGTCCAGATCGTCCAGGCCCATCTGGGTCCAGGTGGGACGGCCATGATTGCACTGGCCACTGCGCTCGGTATTTTCCATGTCGCGCAGCAGGGCATTCATTTCAGGAATGGCCAGGCGCCGATTGGCGCGCACGGCGCCGTGGCAGGCCATGGTGCCAAGCAATTCATTGAGGTGCGCCTGAATACGGTCGCTGGTGCCGTACTCCATCAGGTCGGCGAGCACATCCTGAACCAGGCGGTTGGCCTCGGCCTGCTTGAGCAAGGCCGGAATCTGGCGTATCGCCAACGTCTCGGGGCCCAGGCGCTGCAGCTCGAAGCCCAGGCGCTGGAACCACTGCGCATGCTCTTCGGCGCAATCAGCTTCACGCTGGCTCAGGGCCAGGGTTTCGGGCACCAGCAGCGGCTGGCCGATAAGGCCTTCGCTGGCCATGGCCACCTTGAGGCGCTCGTACATGATGCGCTCGTGAGCAGCGTGCATGTCCACCAGCACCAGGCCAACCGCGTTCTCGGCCAGGATATAGATGCCCTTGAGCTGCGCCAGTGCGTAGCCCAGCGGGGGAATATCACCCTGGCTTTCGGGCAACGTCGTGACCGGTGCCGCACCGCCTTCCAGCGGTTTGTAGAACTCGCGATACACCGCCTGTGCCTCGGCGGCCGGCAGCGGCTGCGAAGGGCGTGGGGTGTATTGATACTGGTAACCGGCGCCACTGCCGCCGTTGGAGATCGCATGCTGCGGCGCCTGAGGCCGTTCAAGCACTGGCGAAGCCAGGCGCATTTCGCCCTGTGGGCCGAACTCACCGGCCTGCTGACCGGTGGGGCGGATCAGCTCAGGTACGGCGGCAGGCGCGGCCAACTGGTCTTCCGGACGCACATCGGCCAATGCGCGGTGCAGGGTGCCATACAGGAAGTCGTGCACCGAGCGCCCCTCGCGGAAGCGCACTTCGTGCTTGGTCGGGTGCACATTGACGTCGACGCCGTTGGGTTCCAGCTCCAGGAACAGCACGAATGTGGGGTGCCGACCATTGAACAGCACGTCACGGTAGGCCTGGCGCACAGCGTGGGCAACCAGCTTGTCGCGCACCGCACGGCCATTGACGAAGAAGTACTGCAGGTCTGCCTGGCTGCGCGAGAAGGTCGGCAGGCCAACCCAGCCCCACAGGCGCAGGCCGTTGCGCTCGACGTCGATCGGCAGCGCCTGCTCCATGAAACCGGGGCCGCAAATGGCGCCTACCCGCCGCGCCCGGGCCGTTTCGTCATGGGCCTCGTGCAGGCTGAGGATGCTCTTGCCGTTGTGGCGCAGATGAAAGCCGACGTCGAAACGCGCCAGCGCCAGCCGGCGGATCACTTCCTGCAGGTGATCGAACTCGGTTTTCTCGGCCTTCAGGAATTTGCGCCGCGCCGGGGTATTGAAGAACAGATCGCGAACTTCTACCGAGGTACCCACCGGGTGCGCCGCCGGCTGCACGCGCGGGGTCATGTCACGGCCTTCGGTTTCGACCTGCCAGGCCTCGCTGGCATTGGCGGTACGCGAAGTCAGGGTCAGGCGTGCCACCGAACTGATCGACGCCAGGGCCTCACCACGGAAACCCAGGCTCAATACCCCTTCAAGGTCTTCCAGCTCGCGAATCTTGCTGGTGGCGTGACGGGCCAGGGCCAGCGGCAGGTCGTCAGCAGAAATACCACTGCCATCGTCCCGCACCTTGAGCAACTTGACGCCGCCCTGCTCCACGTCCACGTCGATACGTCGGGCACCGGAGTCCAGGCTGTTTTCCAACAGCTCCTTGGCAACCGAGGCCGGCCGCTCGACTACCTCGCCGGCGGCGATCTGGTTGGCCAGCCGCGGGCTGAGCAGCTGGATGCGCGAACCGCCACTCATTGCGCGGCCAATGTGGTAGCAGGGATGTCGAGGCGCTGGCCGACCTTCAGCTCATCCGTCTTGAGGCTGTTGGTGTTGCGCAGGCTGGCCACGCTGACCTGGTAACGCACGGCGAGCATCGCCAGGGTCTCGCCAGGGCGCACTGTGTGCTCACGTGGGCCGGCGGCAAGCTTGCCGGTATCACGCAGCCAGGCAATATAGGTACCCGGCGGTGGGTTCTGCTGGAAGTACTGGCGCACACCGGTATGGATCGAACGGGCCAAGGCCTGCTGATGGCTGGCGGTGGCCAGCTTGGCGGCTTCGTTGTTGTTCGAGATGAATCCGGTTTCAACGAGGATCGACGGAATATCTGGCGACTTCAGCACCATGAAGCCGGCCTGTTCCACACGCTGCTTGTGCAGCGAGGTGACACGGCCCATGTTGCCCAGCACCTTCTGCCCCACATTGAGGCTGGAGCTGAGCGTGGCAGTCATCGACAGGTCCAGCAGCACGCCGGCCAGCATCCGGTCCTTGTCATCGAGGCTGACGTTGCCAGCACCGCCGATCAGGTCAGAACGGTTTTCCGTGTCGGCCAGCCAGCGCGCGGTCTCGGAGGTGGCGCCGCGGTCAGACAGGGCGAACACCGAGGCACCAAATGCAGCACGCGACGGCGCGGCGTCGGCGTGAATCGAGATGAACAGGTCGGCCCCCTTCTTGCGGGCGATTTCCGTGCGTTTGC
Source organism: Pseudomonas sp. NMI542_15 (assembly GCF_021283425.1). Lineage (NCBI taxonomy): Bacteria > Pseudomonadati > Pseudomonadota > Gammaproteobacteria > Pseudomonadales > Pseudomonadaceae > Pseudomonas > Pseudomonas sp. NMI542_15. The sequence continues at coordinate 124,525 of NZ_JAJSRO010000011.1, forward strand.
GCAGCGGAATGAAGTAATCGCCCGTACGGGTCAGCTCGGCACGAAAGCCTCTTTCGCTGTTGATCTGGCGCTGGAGCTCTTTGGCAATCTGCAGCACGATGTCTTTTTCATGCTGGCCACGCGAACCGGACGCACCCGGGTCTTCGCCACCGTGGCCGGCGTCGATGGCAACCACGATTTCACGCTTGCCGCTAGGCACCGGCGGCAACTTGATGGCGGGCTGGGCCGGGGATACCGGCACCGCTGGCGTGGTCGCCGGCGTCTGCACCGGCACGGGCGCCGGAGGTGGCGCGCTGGCCGCAATGGCGTCGGCTTCCTGATCGTACAGGTCGACCACCAGGCGATTGCCGTATTGGGCATTCGGCGCCAGCGTAAAGCTTTTCGGGGTGACCGACTTTTTCAGGTCTACCACCACCCGTAGATCGGTGGGGGTGCGCTGGGCTGAACGCACGCTACTGATCGGCGTGTTGGAGGTGGCCACGTTCAATGGCGCGGCCAGCGTGGCGCCATTGATGTCGATAACCAGACGATCAGGCGCGCTCAAGGTGAAGACGCTGTGCTGCACGGGGCCAGACAGGTCGAAGACCAGCCGCGTGTTGTCTGGCGCGCGCCACAGGCGCACGCTCTTGACTTGAGTGACGGCCAGAGCGTCAACGGTCACCGTTGTCAGCAGCAGCCCAACGATGGCAACCAGTGCGCGTATGCGCATACCTACCCCACTTACTGTTTATAGTGTTTGGCCAGTGCCACGCACCAGGCCTCGCCGCGAGCCCCCTGCGGCGAAAGGATCAGCGAGCGTCCGCCCGCTTGGGGGGTCATGGTAATGGTCAGGTCAGGCTTTGGCAAAACGCCCGCACCCTTTTGTGGCCACTCGAACAGGCAGAGCGGGTCGCCTTCGAAATAGTCACGGATTCCCATGAACTCCAGTTCCTCCGGATCGACCAGGCGATACAGGTCGAAGTGGAAGGCCCGCACCTCACCGATTTCGTAGGGTTCGACCACGGTGAAGGTCGGGCTTTTCACTGCACCCGTATGGCCCAGGCCACGGATCAGCCCTCGGGAAAGCGTAGTCTTGCCCGCACCCAGGTCGCCTTCAAGAAAGATCACGCCGCGACCGCCGGTCACCTCAGCCAGGGCTGCGCCAAACTTGACCGTGGCATCTTCATCGGCCAGAAACAGGGTTATGCCAGACACGCAGAATGCTCCTCCAGAAACTCACGAATGACCGGCGCCAGATCACTGGCCGCCAGGCCTCTACCTTGCACACCCAGCCGCTCCCCCGCACAGGCATGCAACCACACACCCAGCCCAGCGGCCTGCCAGGCGTCCAGCCCTTGGGCCAGCAAGGCCGCCAGCACACCGGTCAGCACATCGCCAAAGCCGGCCCCGGCCATCGCCGGGTGGCCTCGCTCGCACAGCATCAGTTGCCCGGCGGGGTCGGCGACCAGGGTACCGGCCCCCTTGAGCACGCAGACGCTGTTGTAACGGCGCGCCAGCTTGCGCGCAGCGCCCTGGCGGTCGGCCTGCACCGCCTCGGTGGAAATGCCCAGCAGCCGCGCCGCCTCCCCCGGGTGCGGGGTGAGGATACTGCCACTGGGCAGGGCCAGGGGGGTACGCGCCAGCAAATTCAGGGCATCGGCGTCCCATACCTGCGGCTGCTCGGCGTTGGCCACTGCCGACAGCAGGCTACGCCCCCACGCCGCTTGCCCCAGCCCCGGGCCAACCACCAGTACCGAGGCGCGCTCCAGCACGCCCATCAGCTGGTTGGCCGAGCTGACACCCAGGCACATGGTTTCGGGCAGACGGGCCAGGCTCGCGCCGACATGCTCAGGGCGCGTCGCCACGCTGACCAGCCCGGCGCCACAGCGCAGGGCGGCTTCAGCGCTTAACAGCACAGCGCCGCCTGTGCCAAGGTCGCCACCGACCACCAGTACATGACCGAAGTCGCCTTTATGGGCATGCGCATGCCGTGTCGGCAGGTGCGCGACGGTCACGCTGCTGAGCAGTTGCGGGGCATGGCTGGGGTGTTTGGTCTGCGGCATGGGGTCAAAGGCTCCATTGTCTGGCAGAATTATACGCACCTGAGCCCGTATTGCCTTACCCATCCATGTCCAGCTGCACACCTGACCTCGCCCAACTGGCCCAATCGATCAAGATTTGGGGCCAGGAACTCGGTTTTGCCCATGTCGGCATCGCCGGGGTCGACCTTGGCGAACACGAACACCACCTGCAGCGCTGGCTCGATGCCGGCTACCAGGGCGAAATGGAGTACCTGGGCGCGCACGGCAGCAAGCGCTCGCACCCCGACCAACTGATTCCCGGCACGGTGCGGGTGGTCTCGCTGCGCATGGACTACCTGCCCGGCGACACACAGATGGCGCAGCGCCTGGCGCAGCCGGAAAAGGCCTACATATCGCGCTATGCGCTGGGCCGGGACTACCACAAGCTGGTGCGCAAGCGCGTACAGTTCCTGGCCGACCGCATTCAGGAGGCTATCGGCCCGTTCGGTTACCGCGCATTCGTCGATAGCGCCCCGGTGCTGGAGAAGGCCCTGGCCGAACAGGCCGGGCTGGGCTGGATCGGCAAGAACACCTTGCTGCTCAACCGCAAGGCGGGCAGTTACTTCTTTCTTGCCGAGCTGTTTGTGGACCTGCCGTTGCCGGTGGACGAAGCGACCACCAGCGAGCATTGCGGGCGCTGCCAGGCCTGCCTGGACATTTGCCCGACCCAGGCATTTGTCGGGCCTTATGTGCTGGACGCCCGGCGTTGCATCTCATACCTCACCATCGAACTGAAAGGCGCGATCCCTGTCGAGTTGCGGGCAATGATGGGCAACCGGGTGTTCGGTTGCGATGACTGCCAGATCGTCTGCCCCTGGAACCGTTTTGCCAAGCACAGCCAGGAACAGGACTTCCAGCCACGGCATGGGCTGGAGAATGCCGAGTTGGCGCAGATGTTCCTGTGGGATGAACGTACCTTCCTGCGCAAGACCGAGGGCGGGCCGTTGCGGCGGGCGGGGTATGAGCGGTTCTTGCGCAACCTGGCGGTGGGGTTGGGCAATGCGCCTTCCACCATTCCTGTGATCGAGGCCCTGAAGGCCCGCCGCGAGGATGAATCAGAACTGGTGCGCGAGCATGTGGAGTGGGCTTTGGCCCGGCACAACATCCAGTAACCACCCGCCCCACAAAGACTGCATCAGGGCTGAAAATGACCTACTGCTGGTCGTTGTAGTGGAACTTGGGCATTTCCCAGTGGAAGCGGATAGCCAGCAACCGCACCAGAAACCCGCCAAACAAGGTCAGCAGCATCGCCTGCTCTGCCGGCACCTTGAAATACACGCACCCCAGGTAGAACCAGGCCGCCGCAAACGACACGCTGGCATACAGCTCACGGCGGAACACCAGTGGAATGTCGTTGCAGAAGATATCGCGCAAGATCCCACCAAACACCCCGGTGATCACCCCGCTGATCGACGCCACCAGCATGCCCTGCCCCATCTCGAGTGCAGTCATGCAGCCAATCAAGGTAAAGGCCACCAACCCCAGGGCATCGAGCACCAGAAACAGCGAGCGCAGGCGGCGCATCATTGGCGCAATGAAGATGGTCAGCAACGCCGCAAAGCTGGTCAGCACCAGGTATTCCGGGTGCTTCACCCAGGTCAGCGGGTAATGCCCGAGCAGCACGTCGCGCACCGAGCCGCCGCCCAGGGCGGTGACGCAGGCGATCAGCACCACGCCGAACCAGTCCATGCCGCGGCGCCCGGCAGACAACGCGCCGGTCATGGCTTCGGCGGTGATAGCGATGAGGTAGAGCATCAACAACATGGCGCGGGTCCGTGCAGGAAAGGCGCGCAGTCTAACCAGTTGCCCAAGGCACCAAAAGGGGGCGCAGATACAATATCTGCGCCTTGTGGGCTCACAGTTTGATGAAGTGCTCGCGGTAGTGACGCAGCTCGGCGATCGATTCGCGGATATCGTCCAGCGCCAAATGGGTGTTGCCCTTCTTGAAGCTGTCACGCACGCCCGGCGCCCAGCGCGCGGCCAGTTCCTTCAGGGTGGAGACATCCAGGTTGCGGTAGTGGAAGTAGTTTTCCAGGTTGCGCATGTGGCGATAGAGGAAGCGGCGGTCCTGGCAGATGCTGTTGCCGCAGATCGGCGACTTGCCTTTGGGCACCCACTGCTCGAGGAAGGCGATGGTCTGCGCTTCGGCTTCTGCCATGCTGAGCTTGCTCTCGCGCACGCGCTGGGTCAGGCCCGAAGCACCGTGGGTACGGGTGTTCCATTCGTCCATGCGCGCCAGCACTTCGTCACTGTGATGGATGGCGATCACCGGCCCTTCAGCCAGGGTGTTCAGCTCGCTGTCGGTAACGATGGTGGCCATCTCGATGATGACATCACTGTCCGGATCCAGGCCGGTCATTTCCAGGTCGATCCAGATCAGGTTCTGTGGGTTTTGCATGCAGGGGCTCCTCATATAGGCCGTCATATTAGCCTAGTGGTCAAAGCAAACCCATTCACTGCATCAAAGGTAAGCGGAATGGTCCAGCGCCTGGCGTGCTAAACTGCCAGCCGTTTTCAATGCCCTACCCGGGCCTTTCTCACGGTACCTTCATGGCCAAACGCCAGCTCAATCGCCGCCAAAACTGGCGGATCGAAAAAATCCAGGGCGAGCGCGCCGCTCGCGCCGCCAAACGCGAGCAGCATGCGCTGCAGGAACTGGAGGGCGGCGACCTGGGGCCCGAGCAACTGGGCCTGGTGATCGCGCACTTCGGCGTGCAGGTAGAAGTTGAAGCCCAGGATGGCGAAACCGCAGGCCAGGTGTTCCGCTGCCATTTGCGGGCCAACCTGCCGGCGCTGGTCACCGGCGACCGTGTCGTGTGGCGTGCGGGCAACCAGGGCATTGGCGTGATCGTGGCGCAGATGCCACGCAGCACCGAGCTGTGCCGGCCGAACAACCACGGGCAACTCAAGCCGGTGGCAGCCAACGTCGACCTGATCGTGATCGTGTTCGCCCCGGCACCGGAGCCGCACCCGAACCTGATCGACCGCTACCTGGTAGCGGCCGAGCACGCCGGCCTGCGGCCGCTGCTGCTGCTGAACAAGGCCGACCTGATCAACGACGAGAACGGCCCCGGCCTGCATGCGCTGCTGGAGGTTTACCGCGAACTGGGCTACCCGCTGCTGGAAGTATCGGCACACCAGGGCGACGGCATGCAGCGCCTGCAGCAACTACTTGACGGCCACATCAGTGTGTTCGTCGGCCAGTCCGGGGTGGGCAAGTCGTCGCTGGTCAACAGCCTGCTGCCGGACGCGGGCACCCGTGTCGGCGACCTGTCGGAATGGTCTGGCCAGGGCACCCACACCACCACCACGGCACGGCTGTACCACTTCCCTAATGGCGGCGACCTGATCGACTCGCCGGGCATCCGTGAGTTTGGCCTTGGCCATGTCAGCCGCGACGACGTGGAAGATGGCTTCATCGAGTTCCGCGACCTGTTCGGCACCTGCCGCTTCCGCGACTGCAAGCACGACCGCGAACCGGGCTGCGCGCTGCTCAAGGCACTGGACGAGGGGCGCATCACGCCGCAACGCATGAACAGCTACCGCTCGATCATCGCCAGCCTGACAGAAGACAGCTACTGAAACGCTTGAAATGAAAGTTGCCGCGATCCCCTGTGGGAGCGGCTTTAGCCGCGAACACCGGCAACGCCGGTGCCATCCACCGCGCTGGATGCTTCGCGGGTAAACCCGCTCCCACACTGATCGCGCCAGCGTTCAGGTTTTGTGTAGAACAGTCGCCCGCACAAAAAAAGCCGTTTACTGCTCCTTGGCCTCATCCATCTTCAGCGTGCCATCTTCAAAGATGTTCAGCTTCTGGCGCAGCTCACGCGGCTGCATCGGCGCTTGTTCCGCTGCCCCTGGGGCATCCGGCACGCCAGCCCCTGGCGCAGCGCCAGTGGCTGGCGGTGCAGCAGGGTCGGCGGCCGGCGCTTCGGGCGCACCCTGCTCACCCTCGATATTGCGCTGGGCCTTCTTGGTCAGCACGATGATATCGATACGGCGGTTGACCGGGTTGAACGGGTCCTTGCGGTCAAACAGCGACGACGAGGCATAACCCACCACCCGCGCCACCTGACCATCCGGGTAACCACCGGCTACCAGTGCACGGCGCGCAGCGTTGGCACGGTTGGCCGACAACTCCCAGTTGCCGAACTCGCCACTGCCGGCATACGGCTTGGCATCGGTGTGGCCGCTGATGCTGATCTTGTTCGGCACCGCCTTGATGGTGTCGGCCATGGCCAGCAGGATGTCTTCAAAGTACGGCTGCAAGCGGGCGCTACCGATGTCGAACATCGGCCGGTTCTCGGCATCCATGATCTGGATGCGCAGGCCGTCCTGGGTGATCTCGAACAGGATCTGGTCCTTGAACTTCTGCAGCTGCGGGTTCTCTTCTACCTTGTTCTGCAGCTCCTGCAGCAGCAACTCCAGGCGCTCGCGCTCGACCTGCTCGGCCATGGTCTCGACCTGGTCCTTGCTCAGCTGGGTCGTGGACTCGGGCATCGGCTCGGATTTGACTTCCGGGTTGATGGTTTTTTCCGGTGCCAGTTCAGGTGAGCCACCCAGGTCGATGACATAGGGCGTGCCGCTTTCCGAGAAGCCGATCGGGTCCTTGAAGTAGCCGGCAATGGCGATTTTCTGCTCCGGGGTGGCTGTGGACATCAACCACAGCACCAGGAAGAACGCCATCATTGCCGTAGCAAAGTCGGCAAAGGCGATTTTCCAGGCGCCGCCGTGGTGGCCGCCGCCAAAGCGTTTGACGCGCTTGACGATGATGGGCTGGTTGTTTTCCATGACTCAGCGACCGCGAACCGCTTGTTCCAGCTCGGCGAAACTTGGGCGGTGCATGGGGTACAGCACCTTGCGCCCGAACTCGACGGCCAGCGAAGGCGGCATGCCCGAGGCCGAGGCGACCAGCGAAGCCTTGATCGATTCGTAGAGGTTCAGCTCCTCCTTGGCATCGTGCTCCAGGCACTTGGCCAACGGGCCGAAGAAGCCATAGGCAGCCAGGATACCGAAGAAGGTACCGACCAGCGCCGCACCCACGTGCATGCCGATGGCCGCCTGGTCGCCCTCGCCCAGCGAGGCCATGGTCACCACGATACCCAGTACCGCCGCGACAATACCGAAACCGGGCATGCCGTCAGCGATGCCGGTCACCGCATGGGACGGGTGCTCCAGCTCTTCCTTCATGCTCAGCAGCTCCATGTCGAACAGGCCCTCGAGTTCGTGCGGGGCCATGTTGCCGGTGGACATGATGCGCAGGTAGTCGCAGACAAACGCGGTCATGCGCTCATCGGCCAGTACTGTCGGGTACTTGGCGAAGATCGGGCTGGCGGCGGCGTCCTCGATGTCGGCCTCGATGGCCATCATGCCTTCGCGACGGCTCTTGTTGAGGATCTCGTACACCAGGCCCAGTACCTCCAGGTAGTAGGCGTGGGTGAAGCGCGAGCCGAACATCTTCATCGACTTCTTGATGACGTGCATGGTCATGTGGCCAGGGTTGGCCTGCAGGAATGCACCAAAGGCGGCACCGCCGATGATCAGAACTTCGAACGGCTGGATCAGCGCCGCGATCTTGCCGTGGGAGAGCACGTAGCCGCCGAGCACGCTCGCGAATACGACGATGATGCCGATAATTTTAGCCATAGGTTCAAAGCACTTGCTGTCGTGGTCAGGGGAAGAGACGGGAGCTTTAAAACTCTTCTTCTACTTATCGGCAGAACTGCGCCAGACTATAGCCACTCAATGCGAAAAGCCAGTTCGGACTGATGTCAAAATGCCAATCGAAACCAAGGTGCCCGCTCAGGCCCCGCGTACGCTAGAGGCCTGGGTAAAGCTGCTAGAGAGTGTTCGCATCCCCGTGCCGAAGCACAGCTACGACCGGGTCATGGCTGCCATTCACGACAGCCGCCGCTCGCTGCGCGATATCGCCGAACTGATGCAAGATAGCCCGGCGCTGGTGCTTTCGGTGATGCGCGAAGCAAACCATCCCACCAACGCCAGCCAGGCCGAGCCCGCCGAAAGCCTGGAGGTGGCCCTGAATCGCCTGGGGCTGGAGCGCAGCGAGCAACTGCTCAAGCGCCTGCCCGCGCTGCCCGTCGAAGAAATACCGCCCGTACTGAGCCAGTTCCAGCTGATCAGCCAGCACGCCTCGCAGCAGGCCAGCGGCCTGTTTGCCAGCCGCCTGGCACGCCTGTGGCAGGAAATTCACTGGGGAAGCCTGCTTTTCCTGTCTCCACTGTGGCCGCTGGCACTGGCCTACCCCAAGCTGCTTGACACCTGGGAGCTTCGGGTTATCCACAAGGGCGAGGACGCCGCCCTGGTAGAGGATGAGCTGTTTGGCGTGCGCATCATGGCGCTGTGCCAGACCATGGCGGAGTACTGGCGCCTGCCGCAGTGGGTGACACAAGGTTACCGCCTGCTGCTGGAAGAACGCGATCAACTGGCCCTGGTGCTCAACATCGCCCGCGACGAAGATCTGCTCAGCCAGCAACACCGCCTGGACGCCGAGCCTGGCCTGCGCCGCTGGTTCAACCAGCCGGCCAACACCGTGCTGCTGGCCAACAACCTTGCGCTGGCGGCGCAAGTGGGCTGGGACAACCCGCACCTGCTGCGCTGGCAGCTGCTGACTGCGCTGTACCTGCAAACTTCGCTGGAAGACGTGCAGCAGCAAGTACACCAGCAGGCTGCCGCCAGCGCCCGCCGCCACGCCAGGCATGCCCTGTTCCACCCGGCTGAGGCGCTGATCTGGCCCTGGCACCAGCGCCGCCCGCACCCGGACATGCTGGCGCCGCCACCGCCCAGCAGCGACGACCTGGCGCGCTGGCGCAAGCTGTGCCAGGACTTGTTGGCACAGCCCAGCCCGTTCACCAACACCGTGCACCTGGCTACCCAGGCCCGCGAAGCCCTGCTGGCCTGCGGCATGCAACGCATCATGCTGCTGAGCCTGGACAAGGCCAGCGACAGCCTGCGCGTGCAGCAGATTGCGGGGCTACCCAACGAGGCAGGTGCCTTGGCCTTGCCGGTGTCACAAAACAAACTGCTGCAAAAGCTGATGGCCCAGGCCGGGCAACTGCGCATCACTCCGGAAAACCACAGCCAGTTCTCGGCCTTGCTGCCAGCCCCGCTACGTGCCCTGTTCCGCAGCGAGCACGTGCTGCTGCGCTCGCTGGCGGTGAATGACCAGGTTCTTATGCTGATGGTGGCCGACCAAGGCTGCCGGCCTTTGGCCGACATCAGCGTGCAGGCCTTCGGCAAGACCGCACAATGCACAGAGCGGGCACTGTCGGTGTTTGCCAACCGCAAGGGCTGAGCCTTGCGCTACAATCGCCCCTCTTTCCACACTGGAGACCGTGGATGACTGACTTTTCCGGCCTGCCCCTGGTGATCGAAGCGGCTGACCTGCTGCCACGCCTGGGTTCGCCACAGCTGATCCTGGTCGACCTGAGCAGTGCCAACCGCTATGTCAGCGGGCACATCCCCGGCGCACGCTTTGTCGAAGGCAAGCGTACCCAGCTTGGCCAGCCTCCTGCCCCCGGCCTGCTGCCGCCGCAGGGCGAGCTGGAAAAACTGTTCAGCGAACTCGGCCACCGCGACGACGCCGTCTATGTGGTGTACGACGATGAAGGCGGTGGCTGGGCCGGGCGCTTCATCTGGCTGCTCGACGTGATTGGCCACAAGGCGTATCACTACCTCAATGGCGGTATCCAGGCCTGGCCGGCAGACACGCTGTCCACCGAAGTGCCCGCCAGCAGCAACAGCCCGGTGCACCTGCGTATCGACAACGCGCCCACCGCCACCCGCGAGTACCTGCAAAGCCGCCTGGGCGCCGATGACCTGGTCATCTGGGACGCTCGCGGCCCGCAGGAATTCAACGGCGAGAAGGTACTGGCAGCCAAGGGCGGTCACATCCCCGGCGCTATCAACTTCGAGTGGACAGCCGGCATGGACCTCAACGACAACCTGCGCATTCGCCAGGACATCAAACAAGTCCTCGCGCAACTGGGCATCACTCCTGACAAGGAAGTGATCACCCACTGCCAGACCCACCGCCGCTCCGGCTTCACTTATCTGGTGGCCAAGGCCCTGGGCTACCCACGCGTCAAGGCCTACGCCGGCTCGTGGAGCGAATGGGGCAACCACCCGGACACGCCTGTAGAAGTTTAAGGAACCTGCATGAAATCCCGTTTGTTCATCATCAGCCAGTACCTGCTGCCGCACCACCTGCTGTCGCGGCTGGCCGGCTGCATTGCCGAGTGCCGCGTGCGCTGGTTCAAGAATGCCTTTACCGCCTGGTTCGCCAAGCGCTATCAGGTCAACATGTCTGAAGCCCTGGTCGAGGACTTGAGCGCTTATGAGCACTTCAATGCGTTCTTCACCCGCGCCCTGAAGCCGGGCGCCCGCCCGCTGGACGAAACCCCAGGCGCCATCCTGTGCCCGGCCGACGGTGCCGTCAGCCAGCTCGGCCCGATCGAGCACGGTCGCATCTTCCAGGCCAAGGGCCACGGTTTCAGCGCGCAAGAGCTGCTGGGCGGCGACCCGGCCATGGCAGCGCCGTTCATGGGCGGCGAGTTTGCCACGATCTACCTCTCGCCCAAGGACTACCACCGCGTGCACATGCCGCTGGCCGGCACCCTGCGCGAAATGGTCTATGTGCCGGGTCGTCTGTTCTCGGTCAACCAGACCACCGCAGAGAACGTTCCCGAGCTGTTTGCCCGCAACGAACGCGTGGTCTGCCTGTTCGACACCGAGCGCGGGCCGATGGCCGTGGTGCTGGTGGGTGCGATGATCGTCGCCTCGATCGAAACCGTGTGGGCTGGATTGGTGACGCCGCCCAAGCGTGAGCTGAAGACCTTCCGTTACGACGAAGCCAGCCGTGCGCCGATCCACCTGGAGAAAGGTGTCGAGCTGGGCCGCTTCAAGCTGGGCTCGACCGCCATTGTGCTGTTCGGGCCGGAGCAGGTGAAGTGGGCTGAGAACCTGGGCGCTGGTTCTGCAGTGCGCATGGGGCAGCTGTTGGCGGCGCCTGCACAGGCTTGACCGTGGTTTTTGCTTCGAGGTGATCGGCGCGGGTTCTTCAGCGCCTGTGAGATCGAGCGCCGCGCGGGCGGCGCTCGATCTCACAGGCGCTGAAGATTAAACGGCAAACTAGCCGCGGGCGTCGCGGTCGCGCAGGCCCAGCAGGTACAGCACGCCATCCAGCCCCAGGGTGGAAATCGCCTGCTTGGCAGACTGGCGCACCAGCGGCTTGGCGCGGAACGCTACGCCCAGGCCGGCCAGCGACAGCATCGGCAGGTCATTGGCGCCATCGCCCACGGCAATGGTCTGCTCCAGCTGCAAGCCTTCTTCGTGGGCCAGCTTTTGCAGCAGCTCGGCCTTGCGCTGGGCATCGACGATCGGCTCGACAGCTACGCCGGTCACTTTACCGTCGACCACTTCCAGCTCGTTGGCAAACACATAGTCGATGCCCAGGCGCGCCTGCACCTGGCGAGCGAAGTAGGTAAAGCCACCGGACAGGATCGCGGTCTTGTAACCCAGGCGCTTGAGCTCGGCGAACAGGTTTTCGGCACCCTCGGTCAGGCGCAGCGAGGCACCGATTTCGTCCAGCACACCCACATCCAGGCCCTTGAGCAGCGCCATGCGCTCCTTGAAGCTGGCGCGGAAGTCCAGCTCACCGCGCATGGCCCGCTCAGTGATGGCCGCCACCTGCTCACCCACGCCGGCCGCCTTGGCCAGTTCGTCGATGACTTCGGCTTCGATCAGCGTCGAGTCCATGTCGAACACCGCCAGGCGGCGGTTACGGCGGAACAGGTCGTCCTTCTGGAAGGCGATATCGACGCTCAGCGCTTCGGCCAGGGCAAAGAAGTCGGCACGCAGGGCCTGGGCATCGCTCGGTGCGCCACGCACGGAGATCTCGATGGCCGCCTTGCCTTTTTCGGTATCGGCATCCAGCGCCACGCGCGCAGACAAACGCTCGATGCGCTCGATGGTGAGCCCGTACTGGCTGATAACCGCACTCACCCGCTGCAGTTGCTCGGGGGTGATCTTGCGGCTGAGCAGGGTGACGATGTGGCGCGCTTCGCCTTGGCCGTCAGCCCAGTGCTGGTAGTCGGCCTCGGAAATAGGCGTGTAGCGGGCCTGCAGGTTCAGTTCGTGGGCCTTGGCCTGTACGCTTTGCAGCAGGGCGGTAGCCACTTCGTTGTCGGGGATGTCGACCAGGATACCGAACGACAAAGTGCCGTGCATGACTGCCAGGCCTATGTCGAGGATGCTCACACCGCCCTGCAGCAGGACGCCGGTGATTGCCGCAGTGAGACCGGGACGGTCCTCACCGGTGATGTTGATCAGGACGATTTCGCGCACAACCTGGCTCCGACTTCGATGAAAAATGCGCATTCTACCGATTTTCCGTGACCATCGGGCGCCAACGATACTTTGCCGACAAAACCGGGGTCGCTATACTGCCCCACACTTTCTGCCATTAAGAGCCGAGCTCAGTGAACCGGCCCACGCCCGTCAAACCAGACAATTTCTTCCTGATGATCTATCGTGCCCTGAGTCAACGCCGCGTGCCGCTGGCATTGCGCATCGCCTGCACCAACATCTTCCTGGTCGCGCTGGCGTTGGTGATCTATGCCTGCGTGATGGGCCTGCAGTTCAAGCAGGCCATGCACGAGCAGGCCGATGCCCTTGGCCAGAGCCTGACCACCCAGACCGCCACCTCGGCGACCGAGCTGCTGGTGTCCAACGACATCCTCAGTCTCAATGTGCTGCTGGGCAACCTGGTGAAAAACCCGCTGGTGGCCCACGCGGCTATCTATAGCGTGGACAACCGTATCCTCGCCGAAGCCGGCCAGCGCCCGCGCAATAGCCTGCTGGGCGAGGCCGAGGGCCTGTACCAGACCAAGATCACCTTCCAGGACGTGACAGCCGGGCAACTGCGCATCAGCCTGGACATGAGCCAGTTCCAGCAACCGATGCTGATCAGCCTGCAGAGCATGGGGATCATGGCGGCCATCCTGTTGGCCCTGGCCCTCAGCCTGAGCCTGCGACAGGGCCGTTTCATCACCCTGCCGCTGCTGCAGTTGCGGGTGTGGCTGCGTGACCCGCAACCCTATACCCCGGCCACAGACCGCCAGGACGAGATCGGCGACATCGCGCGCCAGCTGCATGCGCGCCTGGCCCCACCGCCGGAGCCAGAGCTTGAGGAGGAGGACGACGAGCATTTCGACGACTTCCACGACACAGCACCGGCCTCCACGGCTGCGTCGCGTCCCAGGGTTGCCGCATTGGCTGAGGAAGATGACGACGCCTTTGCCGGCCTGCTGGACGACGACAGTGCGCCCAAAGCCGCCCCGGTCGAGTCTGACGAGCCGCAGTACAGCGCCGTACTTGCCGTGCAACTGGGCTCGCAGGAACAACTGCGCCGTTTGCCCCGCACACGCCTGACCGAGCTGACCGAACGCTACCGCGATTGCCTGGAGCATGCAGCCTCGCTCTATGACGGTGAAACCCACACGCTCAACGACGGCAGCACCCTGGTGCTGTTCCACAGCCGCGACTGTGGCGAGGACTACCTGACCAACGCCATCTGCTGCGGTGAGCTGTTGCGCGCCTTGGGTCATGCCCTGCAGATCGAAGTGGCTGACAGCGGCATCACCCTTCAGCTGCAGCTGGGCCTGGTCCTGGGCAACGACCTGCAAGGGCTGGAGCTGGTGGACCTGCTGATGACCGAAAAGGCCCAGGATGCCCTGGCGCTGTCGCAGCACAGCCGCAACCTGTTGCTGGTGGAGCGGCAGATCAGCGATGACGCGCTGATTCGCCAGCGCGCCCGCATTCGCCCGATTGCCAGCCCTGAAGGCGCCTGCTGCGTGGAGCGCTTGATGGAGCCTTACCCGTCGATGCTGGAGCGCCAGCTGGCCCGCATGCACGAACGCCGCGCCTGACAGTTTCCCCCTGTGGGAGCGGGCACGCCCGCTCCCACAAAGTCCGCATCTATCCTTTAGATACAAAAAAGCCCGCAACCTATGCGGGCTTTTTTGTGGATGGCTGTTGGATCAGAACCGATAAACTTCCATGTCGGTGCGAATCGGCGAGGCCATCGGAATCTTGGACTTCTCCGGTCCCTTCTTCACCTGCACCGGTGCAGCGGGCTTTTTCGGGGCTTCTTCGGCAATCGCCGGCTGGTTGGCCAGCGGCTTGACTGCGGTGCTCAGCTGTTCAGCCAGCTTCTGCAGCAGTTGGCCCTGAGCCTGTACCTGCGACGACTCGCTACCCTCATGCTGCTGCTCGAGGTGAACGATACGGTTGTCACGCACATGGCCCCGGCGGTCCAGCAGACGCCACTGGGCATCCAGGATGGCCGGCTGGTTTTTGCCCGAGTCCAGGCGCGTGATCGACAACAGTACCTGCACGTCCGGGCTGAAGCCAGCGGTCGCCGGCGCCAGCACAACGCGCTGGCTGTCCAGGCGCCAGGCCAGTTGACGCACCAGCAACTGGTCGATATCCGACGAAAGGCTACCCGCCCAACGGCCGTCAGTCGCCGCGCTCAGGCTGCCATCGGCTTGACGCTGCAGGAACGTCTCACGCTGCAGGTAATCGGCTACCGATACCGGGCCGAGCACCACGGCCATGCCTGCACTCTGCGAAGGCTGGCCAGGATCACCACTGTCGAGCTGGTACAAGGCAACCGGCTGATGCATGGTGCACCCGCCAAGGCCCAGCAGGCCAGTCATCAACAGCGCAAATGGAAGGCGCAGAAGTTTCATCATCCCATCCAGGCGGTCGCCTATAGGCCACCGCAGTGATACATATAGATTCAAACGGGCACACGACTACGTCGGCACCGCAAGGGCCATATCATCCGCGAAATAACCGTCCGACTCCAGCATTTCTGCCCGGAACGGCGCTGAAATTGCCGTTCCAGACATTTCTGCACGTTACGCCGGCACTTCCACCTGCAACCCATCGACGCGCTGGAAGCCGCGTGGCAGCTTGCTGCCTCGCCGTCCGCGCTCGCCCTTGTAATGCTCCAGGTCGTCCGCTTTCAGAGAAAGGGTACGCTTGCCGGCTTGCAATACAAGGGTCGCACCTTCGGCAATAACGGCCAGATCGGTGACATATTCTTCACGACTGGCCACCCGGTCGCCCGGCACGCCAATGATCTTGTTGCCCTTGCCCTTGCCCAGCTGCGGCAAGTCGCTGACCTTGAACACCAGCAAGCGACCTTCGGTGGTCACGGCTGCCAGCCAGTCCTGCTCGCGATTGGCCACCGGGCGCGGGGTCATGACCTTGGCACCGTTGGGCAAGCTGAGCAAACCCTTGCCGGCCTTGTTCTTGGCCTGCAAGTCTTCACCCTTGACCACAAAGCCGTAGCCCGCATCCGAGGCCACCACGTACAGCGCGTCGTCGTCCGGCAACAGCACGCACTCGAAGGTGGCCCCTGGCGGTGGCGTCAGGCGGCCGGTCAGCGGCTCGCCCTGACCACGTGCCGACGGCAAGCTGTGAGCAGCCACCGAGTAGCTGCGGCCCGTAGAGTCGATGAGCACGGCAAACTGGTTGGAACGCCCGGCCGCAGCGGCCTTGAAGCCATCGCCGGCCTTGTACGACAAGCCGGTGGCGTCGATGTCGTGGCCTTTGGCGCAACGCACCCAGCCCTTCTCCGAGAGCACCACGGTGACCGGCTCGGTCGGCATCAGTTCGTTTTCCGAAAGGGCCTTGGCTTCGACGCGCTCGACGATGGGCGAACGGCGCGCATCGCCGTAGGTTTCGGCATCCTTGATCAGTTCGCTGCGCACCAGCTTGCGCAGCTTGGCCTCGCTGCCCAGCAGCGCCTGCAGCTTGGCCTGTTCCTTGAGCAGTTCGTCCTGCTCGCCGCGGATTTTCATCTCTTCCAGGCGCGCCAGCTGACGCAGGCGGGTCTCAAGGATGTACTCAGCCTGGATTTCGCTCAGCTCGAATCGGGCAATCAGCGCCTGCTTGGGGTGCTCCTCGGTACGAATGATGTGAATCACTTCATCCAGGTTGAGGAATGCGGTGAGCAAACCGTCCAACAGGTGCAGGCGCCTTTCCACCTTGTCCAGGCGATGCTGCAGCCGCCGGCGAACAGTGTTGGTGCGGAACTCCAGCCATTCCACCAATATTGCACGCAGGTTCTTCAACTGCGGGCGGCCGTCCAGGCCAATGATATTGACGTTGACCCGGTAGCTGCTCTCCAGGTCGGTGGTGGCGAACAGGTGCTGCATCAGTTCGTCGGCATCCACACGGTTGGAGCGCGGGATGATGACGATGCGGCACGGGTTCTCGTGGTCGGATTCGTCACGCAGGTCCGCCACCATCGGCAGTTTCTTGGCCTGCATCTGTGCGGCGATCTGCTCCAGCACCTTGGCCCCGGAGACCTGGTGTGGCAGTGCAGTCACAACGATATCGCCATCCTCGACGCGGTAAACGGCACGCATGCGGATCGAGCCGCGGCCGCTTTCGTACATCTTGAGGATTTCTGACCGCGGCGTGATGATTTCCGCCTCGGTGGGGTAGTCCGGCCCCTGAATGTGCTCGCACAGCTGCTCGATGGTGGCCTTGGGCTCGTCGAGCAGGCGCACGCAGGCGCTGGCCACCTCACGCAGGTTGTGCGGCGGCACGTCGGTGGCCATGCCCACGGCGATACCGGTGGTACCGTTGAGCAGGATGTTGGGCAGGCGCGCCGGCAGCACGGCCGGCTCCTGCAGGGTGCCGTCAAAGTTCGGTACCCAATCCACGGTGCCTTGGCCAACTTCGCTGAGCAGCACTTCGGCGTAGCGTGACAACCGCGCCTCGGTATAACGCATGGCGGCGAACGATTTCGGATCGTCCGGCGCACCCCAGTTACCCTGGCCGTCGACCAGGGTGTAGCGGTAGCTGAACGGTTGCGCCATCAGCACCATGGCCTCGTAGCAGGCCAAGTCGCCGTGGGGGTGGAACTTGCCGAGCACGTCACCGACGGTGCGCGCCGACTTCTTGTGCTTGGCATCGGCATCGAGCCCCAACTCGCTCATGGCATAGACGATGCGTCGCTGCACCGGCTTCAGGCCATCGCCGATGTGCGGCAAGGCGCGGTCCATGATCACGTACATGGAATAGTTGAGGTAGGCCTGTTCGGTGAAGTCAGCCAGCGAGCGGCGTTCGACACCGTCCAGGCTGAGTTCCAGTGAGTCGCTCATGCGGGCCTCGTCATTTCAGGTTCTGGCGTAGCAGCATGGTGCCGCCGCGCTGGGTAAATTCAAGTTGTTTCAGGGCACTCATGCCCAGCAGTACGGTTTGCCCGTCCAGCCCCGGCACCACGATGGCGCGCACATCCTGCAGGCGGATATCGCCCAGTTGCAGGCTGACCAGGCGTGTGCGGTAGCCTTCGGTGCGGCCATTGGCGGTGCTGAGCAACACCGGGCTGCCGCGCTCAAGGTTCAGGTCACGGGCCAGCGCCTCGGGGATCGCCACATCGGTGGCACCGGTGTCGAGCATGAAATGCACCGCCTGGCCGTTGATCGCGCCATCCACCATGAAGTGGCCCTGGCCGTTGCCCAGCAGGCGCACTTCGACAAAGCCTTCGCCGTGCTCGGACTGCACCTGGGCATTAGGGTTGCGCTGGCTGTCTTCCCACTGGCCGAAAAAACGCGTGGCGAGGAACAGTGCCGCCGCCCAGGCGACGATCATCAGTACCCTGCCCGCCCGCTTGCCCGGCGCCTGGCTCATGGTTTGGCGCTCCAGCCACCTTCCGGTGCAGCGAAGCGCCAGACAATCGGGCGCGTCTCGCCATCGGCCCGGGCGCCGTTGTTGTTGTCCAGGCCGATCCATGCGCCCTTGGCATCAATCACAAGGGCTTCGGCCAGGCCGAATGGTTGCGGGTATCGGCGCGCCTCGGCCAGGGCGTCGGCCGCAAACGACCAGCAGCGCTCGACCTGACCGCTGTCGGTATCACGCCGGCAGACCCGGTAAGCATTGCGTTCGAGGGTGAAGAGCTTGCCCTCGAACCAGGCCAGGTCGGCAAAATCGCGCGACAGCGCCCTGGCATTGGGCATTTGTGCAGGCTGCATCTCGACTCCGGCCTCGCTCAGCAGCACACAGCTGCGTCCGCAGGTCCACACCGATTGCTGGCGCTCGATGGCCACCAGGCCACGGCGCTCGCGTTCGGCGGCCAGCCACAGGCGGTCGCCCGCCGGGTTGATCGCCAGGCCTTCGAACAAGGCATTGAAGTTCAGCAGCATGCCGCTGGCGCGGGCCTGGCGCACCATGGCCGGGTCGATCTTCAACCAGTCCGGCTCGCCTTGTACCGGTAACTGCAATACGGCGGCATGGGCTTCACTGGCCAGGTACAGGTTACCCGCCTGGTCACAGGTGATACCTTCGAAATCCAGCTCGCCCCCGCGAATGTACGAGGCCGCCCAATTACGCGATTTCAGGCCCCATGGCAGGCCGCTTTCCGGAGGCGATGGCGGGGTAAAGGTTAGCGGTTGCGCGCGCCACGTCGGGTTCTGCTGGTCGAAGCGGTAGATGCGGTCGTCGTCGCGGTCGGACACGCCCCACAGCCCGCCCCGGCATTGCGCCAGGCCGGACAAGTTGCCACCGCGCATGCCGTCAATCGGGTACTCGGCAGTGAGCTTCAGCTCGGGCCAGTTACCCGCCAGGGCAGGCAAGGCAACCAACGCAACGCAAACGGCAAGAACGTGCCGAATCAAACCATGACCTCGGCCAGGTTGCCTTTGGTTTCCAGCCAGCTCTTGCGGTCACCTGCGCGCTTCTTGGCTAGCAGCTTGTCCATCAGCTCGCAGGTGGCCTCGACGTCATCCAGGGTCAGCTGCACCAGGCGCCGGGTGTTCGGGTCCATGGTGGTTTCACGCAGTTGCGGCGGGTTCATCTCACCCAGGCCCTTGAAGCGGGTAACCTGCGGTTTACCGCGCTTCTTCTCGGCCACCAGGCGGTCGAGGATGCCGTCACGCTCGGCTTCGTCGAGGGCGTAGTAGATTTCCTTGCCCAGGTCGATGCGATACAGCGGTGGCATGGCCACGTACACATGCCCCGCCTCCACCAGCGCACGGAAGTGCTGGACGAACAGCGCACACAGCAGCGTGGCGATGTGCAGGCCGTCAGAGTCGGCGTCGGCGAGGATGCAGACTTTGCCGTAACGCAGTTGCGCCAGGTCTGTGGCACCCGGGTCAACACCGATGGCCACGGCGATGTTGTGCACTTCCTGGCTGGCCAGAACTTCGCCACCGTCCACTTCCCAGGTGTTGAGGATCTTGCCGCGCAGCGGCAGGATCGCCTGGTATTCCTTGTCCCGTGCCTGCTTGGCCGAGCCACCCGCCGAGTCACCCTCGACCAGGAACAGTTCGGCACGCATCGGGTCCTGGCCGGCGCAATCGGCCAGCTTGCCCGGCAAAGCCGGGCCCTGGGTGATGCGCTTGCGCTCGACCTTCTTGCTGGCCTTCAGGCGGCGCCCGGCGTTGCTGATGGCCAGTTCTGCCAGTTGCATGCCCAGCTCGGGGTGGGCGTTGAGCCACAGGCTGAAGGCGTCCTTGACCACGCCGGAGACAAAGGCAGCCGCCTCGCGCGACGACAGGCGCTCTTTGGTCTGCCCGGAGAACTGCGGCTCCTGCATTTTCATCGAGAGCACGAAAGAGATGCGCTCCCACACGTCCTCCGGCGCCAGCTTCACCCCACGCGGCAGCAGATTGCGGAACTCGCAGAACTCGCGCATGGCATCCAGCAGGCCCTGACGCAGGCCGTTGACATGGGTGCCGCCCTGCGCAGTGGGGATCAGGTTGACGTAGCTTTCCTGGACGCTGTCGCCGCCTTCTGGCAACCACAGCAACGCCCAGTCTGCGGCTTCCTTGTTGCCCGCCAGGCTGCCGCAGAACGGCTCGTCAGGCAGGCGCTGGAACTCGCTGACCGCATCGACCAGGTAAGAACGCAGGCCGTCTTCATAGTGCCACTCGACCTTCTCGCCGCTGGCTTTGTCTTCAAAGCTTACCAGCAGCCCCGGGCACAGCACGGCCTTGGCCTTGAGCACATGCTTGAGGCGGCTGATGGAGAACTTGGGTGAGTCGAAGTACTTCGGGTCTGGACTGAAGTAGACGCTGGTACCGGTGTTGCGCTTGCCGACCGAGCCGACCACTTCCAGCTCGCTGGCCTTGAAGCCATCGGCGAAGGTCATCTGGTATTCGTTGCCGTCGCGCTTGACGCGCACACGTACCTGGGTCGACAGGGCGTTGACCACCGAGATACCCACACCGTGCAAACCCCCGGAGAACTGGTAGTTCTTGTTGGAGAACTTGCCGCCGGCATGCAGCTTGGTAAGGATCAGCTCGACACCGGACACGCCCTCTTCCGGGTGGATGTCCACCGGCATGCCGCGGCCATCGTCGCTGACCTCCAGCGAATGGTCGGCATGCAGGATGACCTGCACAGAACGGGCGTGGCCAGCCAGGGCTTCGTCAACACTGTTGTCGATGACTTCCTGGGCCAGGTGGTTGGGGCGGCTGGTATCGGTGTACATGCCCGGCCGCTTGCGGACCGGGTCAAGGCCCGAGAGGACTTCGATGGCGTCTGCGTTATAGGCGCTAGCGCTGGGATTGGCCATAGGGTCTCGTCGTCAGTCTGGTGAATGCAAAAAGGTCAAAATACAGAAAAATCGAGCGCCGCGTAGTGCCCGCGAGCAATGCCGGCAAACGCCAGCAGAGCCGGCAGGCGCTCGGCAAAGCCCTGGAAGCTGTGATCGCCACCGGCCTGGATACGCAGGGCGCATGCACGGTAATAACGCTCGGCATGGCGATAGTCCAGGGTCTCATCGGCGGTCTGCAGCCACACTTGATAGCGGCCGGCATCCACCGGGGCCGGCACTTCCAGCTCGGCCAGGGCCTGTACGTGATCGTGGGTCAGCTCCCAGGTTTCACCGCTGTAGTGATTGCGCTGAGTGCCCAGGTACCCGTCGAAATGCTTGTGCGGCGTTACCGCAGGGTTGACCAGCAGGGCCTTGAGGCCATGGCGCTCGGCCAGATGGGTGGCATAGTAGCCGCCGAGCGAACTGCCCACCAGCAGTGGCGCACCCAGTTCGGCGATGGCCGCTTCAAGCTGGGCGATGGCCTGCCGCGGGTGGTGATGCAAGGCGGGCACACGTAGCTGGGCCGACAGGCCCAGTTGCTGCATCACGGCGTCGAGCTGGCGCGCCTTGGTCGACAGCGGCGAGCTGTTGAAGCCATGGATATAGAGGATGGAACCCGACATGCTGCCCCCGAAATCTGTGGCTTCGCGCCTGATGATGTGGGCGCAGGGACGCGCAGTGTAGCGCGTTCGCCGGGTTTTGGCGCCGCACCGTGGTTTTAGCAACAAATTCTTCAACAGACTTGAAAGTACCGGGGGCGCTCTGCGCCCATTCGCGGCACAAGGCCGCTCCCACAGGGATTCCCGGTCTCCTGTGGGAGCGGCCTTGTGCCGCGAATGGGCTGCGCAGCAGCCCCAAGATCCTCAATACCCCGGGCTATCAAAGTCGAGTTTCACCGCAAAATCCGTGGCCCGCTCCACCCCGGTTTCCAGCCGCCCGTCGGCGTGCAGGCGCAACCAGCGGTACCCGGGCTGCTCCTCGCTCACCTTGAAGTCTTCGCTGCGCGCCGCGAACTGAATACAGGTTGAAGGCGTGGCCAGCAGGCGCCGCCCGTCGCGCACCTCATCCCATTCCTGATGCACATGCCCCCACAGCAACGCCCGCACCTGTGGATAAGCCTCGACGATATCGAACAGAGCCTGGGCATTGCGCAAGCCGATCGGCGCGATCCAGGCGCAGCCGATGTCTACCGGCTGATGGTGGAAGCACACCAGGCAATGCCGCTCGCCCGCCTCGTTCAAGGCGGCCTCCAGCACCGCCAGCTGGTCGCTCTCCAGCAGACCGTGTGTCGCCCCCTGCACCGCAGTGTTGAGCATGACAATACGCCAGGCCCCAACATCAGTTACCGCTTGCACCAGCTCCGGGGCCACTTCAGCCATTATCCGGGCCTCGTCGTGGTTACCCGGCAACCAGCGGGTGGGCACGGCTAACGGCGCCGTCAGCTCCCGGAACGCCTCATAAGAGGCAACGCTAGCGTCCTGGGACAGATCACCTGTACACAACAGCAGGTCGACAAGCGGTTGCTCGCGCCGCACCTGGGCCACCACATGGCGCAGGCTGTCACGGGTATTGAGCCCCAGCATGCTGCCGGCCGGATCGGCGAAAAGATGGGCGTCGGTCAGTTGCAGCACATGTACAGGGCGCGTCTGGTCTGGATGCATGTCAGCGAACGCTTGCCAGTTCGTGGCCGCAGGCCAGGCAGTGGCTCAGCCATTCACCCAGGAACAGGTTGAGCTGGGCCTTTTCGTCCGGCTGGTGCATGGCCTCGTTCGGATACGGGTAGATACTGCGCAGGCGCCGGGTGTGTTCGGCGCTGACCACTTCGGCCATGCGTGCATCGTGGTACACCTGCACTTCCAGGTGCGGCACCGGCAGCCACGGCAGGCTGTGCTCCTGACGCACATGCAAGGTGGTGGTGTACGGGCAGGCCAGCACCACGTCCAGCACCAGCACGCCGAGCATCTGGTCGCCCTGGGTCATGCCGATGCGGCGCGAGCTCTGGGTGGTGCGCATGTCGGGCAACAGGCGCATCAGCCGGGCGTAGTTGGCCTCGCAGGCGGCCTGCAGCCCGACCAGGTCGACTCGATAGCGCTCGCGCAGCAGGTTCACTTCCACATACCTCGTACTTCGTCACGGTTCAGCGCCAGCCATTGCAAGCCGATAATAGTCGCCGCGTTGCAGATGCGCCCATCGCGTACCGCCTGCAAGGCATCCTCGAACGACCACACGCGCACGCGGATGTCTTCGCCCTCTTCTTCCAGACCATGCAGCCCTCCCGCGCCTTCGCTGCTGCAACGGCCAAGGAACAGGTGAACGTATTCGTCACTGCCGCCGGGCGACGGGAAGTAGCGGGTCATCGGCCACAAGGCACTGAACGTCAGGCCAGCCTCTTCCTCGGCTTCGCGATGGGCGACTTCCTCGGGTTCTTCATCCTTGTCGATCAGCCCGGCAACCATCTCGATCAGCCAGGGGTTACCGACCTTGTCCAGTGCGCCGACGCGGAACTGCTCGATCAGCACCACTTCATCACGCAACGGGTCGTAAGGCAGCACACACACTGCATCGTGGCGCACAAACAGTTCGCGGCTGATCTCGCGGCCCATGCCACCGGCAAACAGCTCGTGGCGCAGGTGCACCTTGTCGAGCTTGTAGAAGCCCTGGAAGCAATTGTCCCGCTTGACGATCTCGACCGCCTTGGGCACCGAATTCAACGTGTCTGACATGGAAATCCTCGTTACCTCAATTACCGCATCGCGCCATCCTACTCTGCACGCTTGCCCGTTTCACCCCTTTCCGGCAACCGTTCGCACACTCGGGACAGCGCGTCTTCACTCTGTTAGCTTAGTGGCGAACTGAAGGCCGCGCAGACGGTCAAAGGCCGACTTTCCCTGTTCTGCAAGGATCACCATGACACTTGTCAAACTGACTTCCGTGGCTGTGCTGGCACTGGCTCTGGGCGCCTGCCAGAGCCTGTTCACGCCCAACTACCGGGCCCCGCTCGAGGTCAAGCGCGACGCCTGGGAGCATGTCAAACCCGGCTGCAGCGAAAGCGACTGCCCGCTGGTGAACATCGACACGGTCCACTTCCCCGCCCTGCCCGCGCTCGACGGCATTGTCGAAAAGCGCCTGCTGCAACTGACCGAAGACAATCAGCATGGCACCGCGCCCAGCACCTTGCAGGCCTACGAACAGCAATACCTGGCCAGTGCCGACAAACGTAACAGCAGTTATTTGCAAGCCAAGGTACGCGAGCAGCATGACGGGCTGGTGATCATCGAATTGTCCAGCTACCTGGACAGTGGTGGCGCGCATGGCATGCCCGGGCGCGGCTTCATCAACTACTCGCGCAAGCTGGACAAGGTGCTGACCCTGCAGGACATGCTGGTGCCAGGCCAGGAGGAGACCTTCTGGAAAACCGTCGAGGAGTCGCACCGGGCCTGGCTGATGAGCGTGGGCATGGACAAGGACGCCGAGTTCGTCAAGACCTGGCCGTTCAAGAAGTCGCCGCACATCGCCCTGACGTACGGCGCGGTAGTGGTCAAGTACGAGGTCTACGCCATCGCGCCCTATTCCATGGGCCACGTGGAACTGAAGATCCCCTACCCGCGCCTGAATGGCGTACTCAAGCCTGAACTGTTTCCCGGCCGCGGCTGAAGCTCAGCAGCCCGTGCAGCACACCTGCCAGTAACAGTGCTGGCAGGGTAGCCCCCAGCTCTGGAGCGTTGGCGGCAATCAGGTGATAGGCCGCCACCCCCGCAAACCAGGCCACCAGTGCCTGCCAGTGCAAGCCACCCACCTGCGCCGGCAGGCGACGACGACGGATCACGTAGTGGTCCATCAGCACCACGCCAAACAGCGGCGCGAACACCGAACCAATCAGCAGCAGGAAGTTTTCGTACTGGGCCAGCGGGGCCAGCAGGGCGATCAGGGTGCACAGTACGCCAATGCCCAGCGCCAGGTGCTCAACCTTCACAGGTACGAGCACGCCGGTGGAAACAGCCGCCGAGTGGATGTCGGCAAAGGCCTTTTCCGACTCGTCCAGCAGAATGAGCAGCAGCGGAATACCCATGCCTGCGCCCGCCAGGGCCAGCAGCAAGGCATTGACTTCGCCACTGGCGGCAAAGGCCAGGGTGTAGGCCACGCCCAGGCTCATCAGCCAGGTGTTGCCGATGAAATAGCCAAGTACCGTGCCGCCGAACACGTGCTTGCCGTTGCGGGCGAAGCGCGAGTAGTCGGCGATCAGCGGCAACCAGGACAGCGGCATGGCGATGACGATGTCAAAGCCCACGGCCAGCGACATCGACCCGTCACCGGCGCGGCCCCACAGTTCAGCCAGGTCGGCCTTGGCGAACAGGTTCCAGGTCAGCCACAGACAGGCGCCCAGCAACACCCAGATACCCCAGGCGCGCAGCACCTTGCGCACGAAGGCCAGCGGCCCGCTGACGGCCAGCAGGGTGGCCAGAGCGCCGAAACACAGGGTCCAGAGCATCGGGCTGTTCCAGGCACTGCCTTCGCCGAACGCCCGCGCGCCCAGCAGGCTGGCGGCATCGCGCATGACAATGATCTCAAATGCGCCCCAACCTACCAGTTGCAGCAGGTTGAGCACAGCCGGCAAGCGCGCGCCATGGCTGCCCAGGCTGAGTTTCAGGGTGCCCATGGCAGAAAGGCCGGTGTCGCTGCCGATGACACCGGCGGCGCCCAGCAACAGCACACCCACGCCGGTGCCCAGGGCGATGGCCAGCACCGCGCTGGCAAGGCCAAGGCCTGGGGCGAGCATGGCGCCGACTTGCAGCACCATCAGGCCGATGCCGAGGGAGAACCACAGCGAGAACAGGTCGCGGGCGCCGAAGATGCGCTGGTGGGTGGGGACCGGGTGGTCGGGGGAGAATTGGCTGGGGGTGGTCATTGTCATGTTCGCCAGAGGAATGGATGGGGCTTCGCCGAGCCATTGTGGGAGCGGGCTTGCCCCGCGAAGGCGTCTGGCCTGCCGAACGCGTTGGCGCAGCTGACGCTTTCGCGGGGCAGGCCCGCTCCCACAAAGGGAAATGACGTTCTTACACTTTGTGGTACAGCTGGCTGCCTTCCTGGCGGAAACGCTCGGCCTGCTCGCGCATACCTTGCTCGACCGTTACATCCACGGCCTCGATCTTGGCGGCGTATTCACGCACTTCCTGGGTGATTTTCATCGAGCAGAACTTTGGCCCGCACATCGAGCAAAAGTGCGCCACCTTGGCCGATTCCTTCGGCAGGGTCTCGTCGTGGAAGGCACGGGCAGTGTCCGGGTCCAGACCCAGGTTGAACTGGTCCTCCCAACGGAACTCGAAACGCGCCTTGGACAGGGCGTTGTCGCGAATCTGCGCGCCGGGGTGGCCCTTGGCAAGGTCGGCGGCGTGCGCGGCGATCTTGTAGGTGATGATGCCCGTCTTGACGTCATCCTTGTTCGGCAGGCCCAGGTGTTCCTTGGGCGTGACGTAGCAGAGCATGGCGCAACCGAACCAGCCGATCATCGCCGCACCGATGCCCGAGGTGATGTGGTCGTAGCCCGGGGCAATGTCGGTGGTCAGTGGGCCGAGGGTGTAGAACGGCGCCTCGTCGCAGCACTCCAGCTGCTTGTCCATGTTCTCCTTGATCAGCTGCATCGGTACGTGGCCAGGGCCTTCGATCATGCACTGCACGTCGTGCTTCCAGGCGATTTTGGTCAGCTCGCCGAGGGTTTCCAGTTCACCGAACTGCGCGGCGTCGTTGGCATCGGCGATCGAGCCAGGGCGCAGGCCATCACCCAGCGAGAAGCTGACGTCGTAGGCCTTCATGATTTCGCAGATTTCGTCGAAGTGCGTGTAGAGGAAGTTTTCCTTGTGGTGCGCCAGGCACCACTTGGCCATGATCGAGCCACCGCGGCTGACGATACCGGTGACGCGCTTGGCGGTCAGCGGCACATAGCGCAGCAGCACACCCGCGTGGATGGTGAAGTAGTCCACGCCCTGCTCGGCCTGCTCGATCAGGGTGTCGCGGAACAGTTCCCAAGTCAGGTCCTCGGCCACGCCATTGACCTTCTCCAGGGCTTGGTAGATCGGCACGGTACCGATTGGCACCGGCGAGTTGCGAATGATCCACTCACGGGTTTCGTGAATGTGCTTGCCGGTGGACAGGTCCATGACCGTGTCCGAACCCCAGCGAATGCCCCAGGTCAGCTTGGCCACTTCTTCCTCGATCGAGGACCCGAGGGCACTGTTGCCGATGTTGCCGTTGATCTTCACCAGGAAGTTGCGGCCGATGATCATCGGCTCCACCTCCGGGTGGTTGATGTTGGCCGGGATGATCGCGCGCCCGCGGGCGATTTCCTGGCGGACGAATTCGGGGGTGATTTCTTTCGGGATGTTGGCACCGAAGCTGTGGCCGGCGTGCTGCTCGTTCAGCAGGCCAGCGGCGCGGGCTTCTTGCAGCTTCATGTTTTCGCGGATGGCTACATATTCCATCTCGGCGGTGATGATGCCTTGGCGGGCATAGTGCATCTGCGAGACGTTGGCGCCGGCCTTGGCACGGCGCGGGTTGCGCACGTGGGCGAAACGCAACTTGGCCAGTTCGGCGTCGTTCAGGCGCTGCTGGCCAAAGTCGGAGCTGAGCCCGCCCAGGCGCTCGGTGTCGCCGCGGGCCTCGATCCACGCCGAACGCACGTCGGCCAGGCCCTTGCGCACGTCGATGATGACGTTGGGGTCGGTGTACGGGCCCGACGTGTCGTAGACCAGTACCGGCGCGTTGGTCTCGCCACCGAAATCGGTCGGGGTATCGTCCAGGCTGATTTCACGCATGGGCACGCGAATGTCCGGCCGCGAGCCTTCGACATAGATTTTGCGCGAGCGCGGGAACGGTTGCACGGACTGCTGATCGACTTGTGCCGATTCGCTGAGGTTGATCGCTTTTTCTTGTTTGGTCATCACAGGCTCTCCAGACGGCTTCCTAGCAGTGGAATGTCGGGGAGAACCTGAAAAACGCGGACGCACCCATGAAGGCGTGCAGTGCCGGATAGGGGGTGCCTGAAGCTGCATGCAGCTGCGACATTCCCGGACCTGGCACAAGAGGCTCCCCGGGAAGGCGAGCAATCTTGTTCCCTACGCAGGCGCTAACCTGATCAGGTTCAACGGGATCCGCACCTCTGCGATCTCAGCCTTTGCTTCAAGGCACCCCGACAAGAACATGCGCAGTCTAGACTGGAGTGGTCGGCAAAGCCAAGCGGGTAAATGCGCGGATGATGAAAGGCACACCGAGCGATTGTTGCCGGGTGCGCATGGCACTACACTGGCCCATCGCTCGATACTCAACAGTTCAGTAATTAAATTTCGTACAAGGATTGCCTCTATGCTGCGCAAACTCTCACTGGCGATAGCCGTGTCTTGTGCGTCCAACGGAATGGTCTGGGCAGCGGATATGCTCCCGACAGTTAAAACCGACCTGGTCAGCGTTTATCAGGAAGCGGTAGACAACAACGCCGACCTGGCAGCAGCACGCGCCGATTATGGCGCCCGCCGCGAAGTAGTACCGCAGGCCCGCGCCGGGTTGCTGCCGAACCTGTCGGCCGATGCCGAAATGATGAACACCCGCACCAAGCTGGACGAGCCCTCCATCACCTCCAACCGCAGCGGCAATTCATGGAGCGCAACCCTGGCCCAGCCAATCTTCCGCGCTGATCGCTGGTTCCAGCTGCAGGCCGCCGAAGCGGTCAACGAACAGGCAGCGCTGGAGCTGTCGGCCACTGAACAGAACCTGATCCTGCAAACCGCGCAAAACTACTTCGCCGTGCTGCGCGCGCAGGACAACCTGGCCGCGACCAAGGCTGAGGAAGCCGCGTTCAAGCGCCAGCTGGACCAGTCCAACGAACGCTTCGATGTGGGCCTGTCGGACAAGACCGACGTGCTGCAATCCCAGGCCAGCTACGACACGGCGCGGGCCAACCGGATCATCGCCGAGCGCCAGGTGCAGGATGCCTTTGAAGCGCTGGTCACTCTGACCAACCGTGAATACACCTCGATTCAAGGCGTGGTGCATACCCTGCCCGTGCAGGTCCCCACGCCAAACGACGCCAAGGCTTGGGTCGAAACCGCCGGCCGCCAGAACCTCAACCTGCTGGCCACCAACTATGCGGTTTCTGCTGCTGAAGAGACCCTGCGCCAGCGCAAGGCCGGCCATGCGCCGACCCTGGATGCCGTGGCCAAGTACCAGAAAGGTGACAACGACAGCCTCGGCTTTACCAACCCTTCGCAACTGGGCGTGCGCTACAGCGGCGATGTCGAACAGACCAGCGTTGGCCTGCAACTGAACATCCCGATCTACAGCGGAGGCCTGACCAGCTCGCAGGTACGCGAGGCATACCAACGCCTGAGCCAGAGCGAACAGCAGCGTGAAAGCCTGCGCCGCCAGGTGGTAGAAAACACCCGCAACCTGCACCGCGCGGTGAACACCGATGTAGAACAGGTACAGGCGCGCAAGCAGTCGATCATCTCCAACCAGAGCGCGCTGGAAGCCACTGAAATCGGCTACCAGGTAGGTACCCGCAACATCGTCGATGTGCTCGATGCCCAACGCCAGCTGTACACCTCGGTGAGGGATTACAACAACAGCCGCTATGACTACATCCTCGACAACCTGAGCCTGAAGCAGGCGGCCGGCACCCTGAGCCCGCAAGACCTGCAAGACCTCAAGCGCTACCTGAAACCGGACTACAACCCGGACAAGGACTTCCTGCCGCCAGACCTGGCTGCGGCAGCGGCCAAGAACTTTGAGCGTCGCCCTTGAAATAGGGGCGTATTTCTCACAGACCGGGTTGCTTTTGATGGCCTCATCGCCGGCAAGCCAGCTCCCACAGGTTCCTCACTGGCCTCAAACCCTGTGCAGTACCTGTGGGGGCTGGCTTGCCGGCGATGAGGCCAGGACAACCAAAGCAAACGTCAGCGGACAAGCGCATCCAGGCCATCGAGCAAGCGCTGCAACGCGCCCTGATTGGCCCGCATCACCGCCCTGCCCGCCTCGCCCATGCGCTGCGCATCCTGCGGCAACTCGACCAGCCGCCGCACCGCACCGGCCAGCCCGTCGGCATCGTCCACCTGCTGCAACGCCCCCGCTTCACGCAACATCGCGCTGATTTCGAGGAAGTTGAACACATGTGGCCCCATGAGCACCGGCAAGGCCAGCGCCGCAGGCTCCAGCGGGTTGTGCCCTCCCGTCGGCACCAGGCTACCGCCGACAAAGGCGATATCGGCCAACGCATAGAGGAACAGCAACTCCCCCATGGTATCGCCCAGCAACACGCGGGTCTGGGCATCGACCGGCGCTGCAGAAGAACGGCGCACGGTGGCGAATTGCTCGCTGCACAGCGCATGCACCGCAGCAAACCGCTCAGGGTGACGCGGCACGAGGATCAGCAAGGCATCGCCATGCACCTGCAACAACTGCCGATGAGCCTGCAGAATCAGCGCATCTTCACCGTCATGGGTACTGGCGGCAATCCACACCGGGCGCTGCTCGGCCCCCCACTGCTCACGCAATGCCTTGGCACGCGGTAGCAGTTGCTCATCGATCTTCAGGTCGAACTTGATCGAGCCGGTGACTTTTACGCATTCAGGGCGTGCGCCCAGATCACGGAAGCGCTGAGCCTCGGTTTCAGTCTGCACGGCAATCAGACTCATCTCGGCCAGCATCGGCCGGGTCAGCCTGGCAAAGCGCCCGTAGCCGCGTGCCGAGCGCTCGGACAATCGTGCATTGGCCAGCGCCACCGGAATCCCGCGTTTGGCACACTGGTGAATGTGGTTGGGCCACAGTTCGGTTTCCATGATGATGCCCAGCTTCGGCTGGACATGGTCGAGAAAACGCCCCGCAGCCCACGGCAGGTCGTAGGGCAGGTAGCAATGCTGCACGCGCGGTTCGTCGGCGAACATGGCGCGAATACGCTCGGAACCGGTCGGCGTCATGCAGGTCAGCGTGATCGGTAGTTCGGGATAAGCCTTGAGCAAGGCGCGAACCATGGGCGCTGCAGCAATGCTCTCGCCTACCGACACCGCGTGCACCCAGATCCCGCCCTGGTGCATAAGGGGCAGGTTGAGCGCAAAACGCTCGCCGATACGCTGCCCATAGGCTGGCGCCTTGCGCGCGCGCAGGTACAGGCGCAGCGCAACCAGCGGCAGGCCCAGGTGAAACAGCAAGGTATAGAGTGTTCTGTTCATGGCGGCGAAGTTTACCCGATCGCGCGCAGGTGCACTGCAAAGCGCTCTGCCAGCCACTGCGCGGCCGGGCCCAAGGGTTCATCGCGGCGCCAGGCCAGCTCGGCCACCAAGGCCGGAGGCCGCCAATCGCTGTCCAGTTCAACCATATGCGCTTGGTAGGTCGGATACTGCACCACATGCCGTGGTAACCATGCCCAGCCCAGGCCGCGCATCAGGAGTTCGGCCATGGCGTAGAAGCTGTCGGCGCGCCATACCTGAGGGCTGATCGCCTCGCCGCCGGGATAACCGCTTTGCTGTGGGGTGATCAGTAACTGCCGGTGGCGTGCGAGTTGTTGCCGGGTGACCCGGCCTTCGCCCGCCAGCGGGTGGCCGACCGCGCACACCGTAACCATCTCCACACTGCCCAGCGCCCGCCGCTCCAGCGATGCCGGGATGCTCTCGTGGAGGAAGAACAGGCCCAGATCGGCGCGCCGCTCCACCAGCTTACGCGCTACATCGCCCTGGGCACCGCTGGCCAGTTGCACCTCCAGAAACGGGTAGCGGCTGGCCAGTTCGTCGAGGCTGTCGATCACCGGCTGATACGGCATGGCTTCGTCCTGGGCAACCCGCAGCAGGGCTTCCTGGCCACGCATCAGCGCGAGCGCCCGGCCATCCAGGCGTTCGCACTGACGCAACAGTTCACGGGCATCTTCCAGCAAGGCCGTACCGTTTTCGGTCAGCCTGGGCTGGCGGCCGCTGCTGCGCTCGAACAAGGTGACGCCAAGGTCGGTTTCCAGCAGCGCGATGGCATTGCTTACGGCCGATTGCGCCTTACGCTGCTCGCGCGCAACGGCGGAGAACGAACGCAGCTCGGCAACCCGTGCAAACAGGCGCAGTTGTTCCAGGTCCCAGCGCTCTGCCATTAACCTATCTCCATTTCTGATAGGTAATGACTTTACCGCATCCAGGGCGCGTCTAGAATGCTCGACCAGTCACCGGAGAAACGCATCATGAACGCCTATACCTATCTCGCTATCGCCATCTGCGCCGAAGTCGTCGCCACTGCCTCCATGAAAGCGGTCAAAGGCCTGAGCACGCCGTTGCCTTTGCTTTTGATGGTGGTGGGTTACGGCATCGCGTTCTGGATGCTGACGCTGGTGGTACGCAGCATTCCGGTGGGCATCGCCTATGCCATCTGGTCGGGGCTGGGGATAGTGCTGATCAGCGTGGCGGCGCTGGTGATATACGGGCAGAAGCTGGATTTCCCGGCGATGCTGGGAATGGCAATGATCGTGGGCGGTGTGGTGGTGATCCAGCTGTTTTCCAAAACGACGGGACATTGAACATGAGTCATCCTGGTGCCGACAGTGCACTAACGCCTATCGGCAACAGGAAGAAACCACTGAGCATGTTGGGTTGTGACTTGTTTACCTAGCCGTTGATTCCCTTTTCATTGACCGAGATATTCAGTTGTGACATATAAAAATCGTTTCCCGCACTTTCAGCGACTGCGTTTTCGATAGCAAGGATTACCCCCTCATCCTCAACAACAAACTCCCCACCGTATTCGACAAAGTCGGCTGTTAACTGACGTTCGGGCACAACAATTTTCGTTCCGTAACGTACGGACAACCGTGGGGGATTGTTGTTACTGGCGTAACTTGCCACCATCAAGAACTTCACCTTGGTGCCAGGCGCATAACCTGAAATGACCTTATACATAATGATGCCTGGGCGCAGGTCCGCCCCCGAGTTGCTGTTATTGTAAAGTACACATTTATTTTCTTCCTTCGGATGCTTTCGGAAGCTCACGCCCGCGTGCTGGTTATAAAGACGCCAGCCATTCAAGCGTTCACGCTCTTTCTGTTCACCCGGCAGAAGCGCGAAATCCGTGTAATGTACAATTTTGCTCATAGCCATACCCCTTGCATTGTTGACCGCCTCTCTGTGCCACCGTGATGGCACCCACAAGAGAGACCAGCGTATCGACAGCGCCGCCAAGTCGAAACTGGCAAAAATAACAGTTGCCCTTGCGTATAAAACCCAACAGGTCGGTAAACTTCAGGCAGCCCGACTGGCCACACCAAGACAACGCCGCTTTTTAAATTACGTCCAAACCTTTAGTGAGATAGCGAGTTGCTGCTGCGGTGCACAGGGAATGCGCGTAGCTTGTATACTGCCCAGCTGTCCAACCTTGGAGGTAATCCATGCCAACCGCCATTTCCACTGACGTGCTGATCGTCGGCGCCGGGGTCGCTGGCTTGTGGCTCAATGCCCGGCTGCGCCGCCTGGGCTACTCGACCGTGCTGGTGGAACGCGCCAGCCTCGGCGGCGAGCAGACCATCAAGTCTCAGGGCATTATTCACGGCGGCACCAAGTACGCCCTGCACGGCGCCCTGACCGGCGCTTCGGAAGCCATCGCCGACATGCCACGGCGCTGGCGCGAGGCCCTGGCTGGCGACGGCGAACTCGACCTGGGGCGTACCCGTCTGCTATCCGATGCCCACTACCTGTGGTCGCCGGGGACCTTGGCCGGGAACCTCACCAGCTTCTTCGCCAGCAAGGCCGTGCGCGGCCGGGTCGACCAGGTTAAAGGTGAGCATCTGCCGCCCGCATTGCAGGACCGCGCGTTCAAAGGCAAGGTCTATCGCCTGGCGGAACTGGTAATCGATGTCCCGAGCCTGCTGGCCAACCTGGCCGAGCTGGCCGGCGACTCCCTGCTGGCAGGTGAACACATCGAACCGTTGCGTGAAGGTGATGCGCTGGTCGGCCTGCGCGTGGACGACCGGGAAATCCGTGCCCAGCGCATCGTATCAAGCGCCGGTGCCGGCACCGAAGGTTTGCTGCAGGCGCTGGGCCTGGACCAACCAGCCATGCAAACCCGCCCGCTGCACATGGTCATGGCCAAGGGACCGAACCTCAAACCCTTGTACGCCCACTGCCTCGGTGGCGGGCCCAAGCCGCGCGTGACGGTGACCACCCACCCGGCGGCCGATGGCCAGTGGGTGTGGTACCTCGGTGGTGACTTGGCCGAAGCCGAAGGCGTGGCGCGCGAACCTGCCGCTCAGATTGCTGCGGCGCAGAAGGAAATCGCCAACCTGCTGCCCTGGGTCGACCAGAGCCAGGTGCGCTGGGCCACCCTGCGAGTCGACCGTGCAGAACCCGCACAATCGGGCCTGGTACGCCCGGACAACGCATTCCTCGCGGACCAGCAACGCTTGATGGTGGGCTGGCCGACCAAGCTGGCTCTAGCACCCGACTTCAGCGACCGGGTAATCGCCAACCTGGAGCGCGACGGCATCCGCCCACAGGCACAAGCCGACCTGGCCGGCCTGCCACGTCCACCGCTGGGTGTACCCGCCTGGGAGCAACTGCTGCCATGACCCTGCCTACGTTGCACGATTTCCACCGCCCCCTGGGCAGCACCGGCTTCAAGGTGTCCCCCTTAGGCCTGGGCACAGTCAAGCTTGGCCGAGATCAGGGCGTGAAATACCCCACCGGCTTCACCATCCCCGGCGATGACGAAGCCCGCATGCTGCTGGCACAGGCCCGCGAATTGGGCATCAACCTGATCGACACCGCCCCCGCCTATGGCCGCAGCGAAGAACGCCTGGGCCCGCTGCTGCGCGGCCAGCGCGATGAATGGGTAATCGTCAGCAAAGTCGGCGAAGAATTCGACAACGGCCTGTCGCACTTCGACTTCAGTGCGGCCCACACCCGCCGTTCGGTGGAGCGCAGCCTGCGCCGCCTGGAAACCGACCGCATCGAACTGGTGCTGGTGCATTCCGACGGCAACGACCTGGCCATCCTCGAACAGCAGGAGGTCTACCAGACCCTGGCGGAGCTCAAGCAAGAGGGCAAGATCCTCGGCTTTGGCCTGTCCGGCAAGACCGTGGCAGGCGGCCTGAAAGCGCTGGAGCAAGGCGACTGTGCCATGGTCACCTATAACCTCAACGAACAGGCAGAACGCCCGGTGCT
The DNA here is from genome assembly GCF_021283425.1 of Pseudomonas sp. NMI542_15. Lineage (NCBI taxonomy): Bacteria > Pseudomonadati > Pseudomonadota > Gammaproteobacteria > Pseudomonadales > Pseudomonadaceae > Pseudomonas > Pseudomonas sp. NMI542_15. The sequence continues at coordinate 159,387 of NZ_JAJSRO010000011.1, forward strand.
GGACTACGCTGCCGAACACGGCAAGGCCATCCTGGTAAAGAAGGCCCTGGCCAGCGGGCATATCTGCCTGGCCCCGGGCGTTGACCCGGTGCAGGCAAGCTTCGAGCTGCTGTTCGCCCACCCGGGTGTCAGCAGTGCTATCGTCGGCACCATCAATCCGCTGCACCTGGCCCACAACGTGGCCACCGTCGCCCGTATCCTGGGCCAGCACTGAGTTACCCCTGGCCCAAGGGCCAGAGGTACGACCCGACGCAAGGAGGAGCCTCGTGGCGCGAACGTTGATCCGCAAAAACCCGAGCAACTTCAAGACACTACCACTGCATGTCGAGGCAACGCCCGAAGGCCTGACCTATCAGAGCATCGGCATGCCGCTTAACTTTGCCCAGACCCAGCAGCGGCGCAAGGCCATTCAGCTGCCCGACACACAGCGCTTCGTGGTCGAACTCGCCAATCTGGGTGTGTCGGTGCGGCTTACCCTGCATTGGCAAAACCGTGATTACTGGGTGTTGGTACGTCAGCGTCGGCAAGACCGGGGCGATGTGGTGTTGAAACTGATTTCTGGCTATGTGCCGGCGCAGGAACTGAACCTCCCGCTGCACACGGCGGTTCAGGAAGTGGCCGAGGAATGCCTGCTGGAAACCCCGGAAGGCTGGCTGGGCGGGCGTTTCAACGACACCTGGCTGCCCGTGCCCTACGCCGCCGCCCTGCACTACCGCGAAACGCCACATTTCGTGCTTACCCCACAGTCCGGTGCCGCCCGCCCCGTGCACTGCAGCAAGCTGATGCTAATGGAGCGGCCACGGGCCTACGTGCACTTGCCCACCGCGTCGCTCCAGCTGATCTACGACATGCGTCTGCAGGTGCCTCGGGAAGCCAAAAAGCTCAGCTTGTTCCATGTCGACGAGCGACTGGAGGGTGACCAACTGGAAGCCCGCCTCAACCGCAAGCGGCCAGACCTGTATCTGATGCCGTTGAAGGACGGCCAGCCAGTGGCGGAGCTGTATACGCTGAAAAAAGATGAGCTGGTGCCGGCGAGCACACGCGGGCTGTATCTGGCCGAGAGTTTTGCCCGGCAGGAAGGCTGGGTGGTGACGGAGGAGCGGGTGCGTTGGAAGGACTGGGTCAAACAGCAGGGGTTGGTGGAGAGCAAGCCGGCGCGGGCGTCGCACCTGCAGCGGTTTGGCGACAAGGCCCGGGCGCTGCTGGAGCGCGCCCGCACCTCACTTCACAAGTGAGTCCCTGGGGCTGCTGCGCAGCCAATCGCCGGCACGCCAGCTCCCACAAGGCCTGTGCAGGACTCAAGGCCTGCGCTGTGCGTGTGGGAGCTGGCTTGGCGGCGATTGGGCCGCAAAGAGGCCCTGGCTGTATCAGTTCTTGCGAATCTTCTCGACAATCGCGGTAGTCGAGCTGTTCTCGACCAGGCCCAGCACCTTCACGGTGCCGCCATAGGCCTTGACGATATCAGCGCCTACCACTTGGTCGATGCCATAATCGCCCCCCTTGACCAGCACATCCGGCTTGACCTGGCTCAGCAGGTTTTCCGGGGTGCCTTCCGGGAAGCTGATTACCCAGTCCACCGCGCCCAGCCCGGCCAGTACGGCCATACGCCGGTCGACGCTGTTGATCGGCCGGCCCGGCCCTTTCAAGCGGCTGACCGAGGCGTCGTCGTTGACCGCGACGATCAGGCGATCGCCCTGGGCGCGCGCCTGCTCCAGATAGGTGACATGCCCGGCATGCAGGATATCGAAGCAGCCATTGGTGAAGACGATCTTCTCGTTGTGCGCCCGCGCATCATCGATGGCCAACAACAATTGCTCCAGGCCCAGCACGCCGCGCTCGGAGCCTTCCTCACGCTGGATTGCGCGGCGCAGCTCGGGGGCGCTGATCGCAGCGGTACCCAGCTTGCCGACCACAATGCCTGCCGCCAGATTGGCCAGGGCCACCGCATGGGGCAGGTCCTCACCCGCGGCAATGGCTGCGGCGAGGGTGGAGATGACGGTATCGCCGGCACCGGTCACATCGAACACCTCGCGCGCCCGCGCCGGCAGGTGCAGCGCAGGCTGGCCAACGCGCAGCAGGGTCATGCCATGCTCGCCACGGGTTACCAGCACGGCCCCCAGGTCCAGGTCCTGCAGCAGCTGCAAGCCTTTGGCAACCAGTTCGGCCTCATCGGCGCAACGGCCGACGATGGTTTCGAACTCGCTGAGGTTCGGGGTAATCAGGCTAGCGCCACGGTAGATGGAAAAGTCCTTGCCCTTGGGATCGGCCAGCACCGGAATGCCCTTGGCCCGTGCCGCCTGGATCAGGCTTTGGTGGTTCTTCAGAGCACCCTTGCCGTAGTCCGACAAGACCAGCACTTTGACACCTTCGAGCAGGCTGTCGACTTCGGCACCCAGCGATAGCGGGTCGGTGGCAAACGGCTCTTCGAAATCGATACGCAGCAGTTGCTGGTGACGGCTCATGACCCGCAGCTTGACGATGGTCGGCTGGTGCGCGATGCGCTGGAACACAGACCGCACCCCCGCAGCCTGCAGGCTGTTGGCCAGGCTGTCGGCGGCCTCGTCCTGGCCGGTAACGCCGATCAGCGACGCCGGTGCGCCCAGCGCAGCGATGTTCAAGGCAACGTTGGCCGCGCCGCCGGGGCGATCCTCGATCTGATCGACCTTGACCACCGGCACTGGCGCTTCAGGCGAGATACGCGAAGTACCGCCATGCCAGTAGCGGTCGAGCATGACATCGCCGACCACCAGAACCGGGGCTTGATCGAAACGCGGCATGGACAACTTCATGGGCAACCCATATGGAAATAATGAACAGGGGCAGGATATTAGCACAGGGTAGTCGACGGCTTTATGGCCAGATCGCCCCCGGAAAATTCCCGTGACAATCGGGGCCGTTACGGCCCCGATGAGGGAGGACTCAGGTGATATCGGCCTTGACCGGCTCATCCAGGCCCATGGCGTGCAGGCGGGCATAATGGCCATTAGCCGCGAGCAGTTCGGCATGGGTGCCGCGCTCTACCAGACGGCCCTGGTCCATGACCAGGATCTGGTCGGCCTTCTCGATGGTCGACAGACGGTGGGCGATCACCAGCGTGGTACGGCCTTGCATCACATGGTCCAGGGCAGCCTGGATGTGCCGCTCGGATTCGGTATCCAGGGCCGAGGTGGCCTCATCCAGAATCAGCAGCGGCGCGTTCTTCAGCAGTGCCCTGGCAATGGCCAGGCGCTGGCGCTGGCCGCCGGAGAGCAGCACGCCGTTTTCACCCACGTCGGTATCGAAGCCCTTCGGCAAGCGGTCGACGAACTCCTTGGCGTAGGCATCGGCCGCAGCGGCTTCGATGTCTGCGCGTGGGGCACCTGCCAGATCGCCATAGGCGATGTTGTTGGCCACGGTGTCGTTGAACAGGGTAACGTGCTGGGTCACCTGCGAAACGTGGCGGCGCAGGTTGCGCAGGCGGTAGTTCTCGATCTCCACACCATCGAGCAGGATCTGCCCCTGGTCATGGTGATAGAAGCGCGGGATCAGCGCCGCAAGGGTCGATTTGCCGCTGCCAGAGCGGCCAACCAGGGCGATCATCTGCCCTGGCTCGGCGACAAAGCTGATGTCGCTCAGCACTTCACGCTCGGTACCTGGGTAGGTGAAGCTCAGGTTGCGCACTTCCAGGCGGCCTTCCACACGGTCCTTCTCGACCGTACCGGTGTCCAGTTCAGGCTCTTCGTCCAGTTGCTCGAAGATGCTTTCTGCACCTGCCAGGCCCTTCTGGATGGTCGAGCTGACTTCCGACAACTGACGAATCGGCTTGGGCAGCAGGCCGGCAGCAGTGATATAGGCCACCAGGTCACCGGCGGTGGACTCACCACGCAGGAACAGCACCAGGAACATCAGCGCCGCCATGGCGCTGTAGATCACCAGCTGCAGCATTGGCGTGTACAGGGAGCCGGTCTTGGTCATGCGCAGCTGCTTGTCGGTGTTGCTCTGGCTGGCCTTGCTGAACCGCTGCTCTTCGTAAGCCTCGCCGCCGAAGCTACGGACAACGCGATAACCCTGGATGGTTTCCGACGCGACGTGGGTGACGTCACCCATCGCCACCTGGATCTTCTTGCTCTGCTTGCGGAATTTCTTGCTGGCGATGCTGACCATTACCGCGATCACCGGCAGGATGGCGACCATGACCAAGGTGAGGTGCCAGTTCATCCACAACAGGTAGGCGAACAGGAACACCACGGTCAGGCCTTCACGGATGACCACCTTGATTGCATCGGTGGCAGCACCGGTGACCATGGTCACGTTGAAGGTGATACGCGAAATCAGGTGCCCGGAGTTGTGGTTGTCGAAGTAGCGGTTGGGCAGTACCAGCAGCTTGTTGAACAACTCCACGCGCAGGTCGTGCACCAGGCACAGGGAAACCTTGGCCAGGAAATAGTTGCCAAGGAAAGACCCCAGGCCCTGCCACGCAGCGATCAGGATGATCAGCAACGGCACCGCCTGCAGCAATTGCAGGTCGCGCAGGTAGGGGACGTTGGGGAACAACACCGCTTCAGGGTTGCTCAGCCCATCGACAAAGTACTTGAGAATGCCGGCCAGCATCGGCTGGGTCGAGGCAAAGATCACGAAACCGACAATGCTCAGCAGGAAAATGCCGACATAGGGTTTCACATAGCCCAACAGCCGGAAATAGATCTTCAGGCTGGAGGTGTGCTCCGCCGGTCGCGGTGTTTCGGCCATTATCGAGCTCGCTGTTCAGGTTGAACCGGAAATTTTACCACAGGCGTCATTTTCGGCACGCCCCCATGGCAGCATCATGGCAAGGCCAACAGGCAGCCAGCTGATGAACCATTCTGCACGTGGCGTACCGGTAAGGCTGGCGGCATCGAACTGCATGGCCAGTGTCGAGTACACCCATAAGCCCAGCAGGAGCTTGCCGAACAGGGTACCGCGCGCGCGGATGATTTCACCCAGGGTGAACAACCACACCATGACCCAGAGCAGCATGCCAGGCAGGCCCATCTCCACGGCAACGTGGGTGAACATGTTGTGGGTGTGGTCGAAGTGCCTGCCCACCGCACTGACATCGTAGTCAGCCCCCAGGCCCAGGCCTGTCCAGGGGTGCGCGGCAATCATGTTGACCACGGCATGGAAAATTTCTGGCCGGTAGGATGAACCGCGCTCGGCGATCAGGTCATACGCCGCATACAAGGCAAAGCCGGTTGCAATGACTGCCAGGATGGCGAACACCCGGCTGTGGCGGTCACGGAACCACAGCGGTGCGATCATGACGGTGAGCACCAGGGCCAACAGCGCGCCACGGCTTTGACTGAGCACGGCAAACGCGCCAAGACAAGCCAGTGCGAGCACCCACAACAGCTGCGGGCCACGCTGCTGCGGCGGCTCATACAGCAGGAAAAGAACGGCCGAGCCAACGACATAAGCGCCCAGAATGGGGTGTGATATCTCGCCAATCCCGGCCAGGCGGACCAGCAACGGCTCACCCTGCAGCCCGTAGAAATTGATGATCGACACCAGCGCAGCGAGGGCCAGCAGGCCGCTCCCTAGCAGCAACAGCTGGCGAATCCTCGCAAGGCCAAGCTGAGCCAACAAGGGGAACGCGAGGAGGAACACCAGAATGTAGAGCAGCCGCTTGATTTCACGCCCCGTGTCCTCTGCGGGCGACCAGGCCAGGCTCAAGCCACTCCAGGCCAACAGCACCATCACACTCATCCATAGCGCCGGCTGACGCTTCCAGCCTTGCACCAGCACCTCGCGGGCGGACCATGCCAGCACCAATGTCGGTAGCCACAGGAACAGCACCAGGCCTTGCTGATAAATCTTGTTGCTCGGCGCCAGGGCAATCGCTGCCAGAAACCAGACCAGACCCAATCCCAGCCAGGCCTGCGCCCAGTTTTTTTGATACAGCATCCATTTCCCCCGATGAATCAAAAACACCATCCATGGTGCTAGAACATTATTTTCGGCATTATTGCCGGTCATTTTGCTCGCCAGACGACAAGGCTCTATTCATGCAATGCTCCCGGCTCACCCAGGTCGACTTCGATCAGCTGACACAAGGCGCACAGGTGCTTGAGGCAGACAGCCATGGCGCCAAAGTCTACCTGCTCGCGGATGGTAATTTCCTAAAGGTTTTTCGTAGGAAGCGGCTGATTTCATCTGCACTGCTGCGCCCATACTCCCAGCGATTCGTCGATAACGCCGCGCGGCTGGCGGAACTGGGTATCCCCACGCTCGAAGTGATCAGCCAGCACAAGCTCGACGTGCCAGGCCGCACTGCCGTGCTGTACCGCCCGTTACCCGGCCGCACCTTGCTGCAAATGTCGCGTGATGACGGCTTCAGCTGGGATACTTACCTGCCGCAACTGATCCAGCTGGTCCGCCAGCTGCACCGCAGTGGCGTGTACTTCCGTTCGTTGCACTTGGGCAATGTGGTGGTTACCCCCGACCAGCACCTGGGCCTGATCGATGTGGCCGACATGCGCTTCCTGCGCCCGCCGCTCTCGGCACGCATGATTCGTCGCAATGTGCAGCACATGGTGCGTTATATCGAGCGGGAGAACCTGGGCGACCAGTTCCCCCTCGCCGCCTTCGAGGCAGCCCTGCTGGCGCGCTGAGCGTCAGTTGCGCAACAGGCTCTGTGAGCCGGTACAGAAAGCCTGCCAGGCCTGCTCCGGCGCCAGTGCCTGACGCTGCCGCGCGGCAACCGCCGGGGCGCTGAGGGCTGTGCAACGCTCGATCGCATCAGCCCAGGCGCTTTCGTCGGCGATGGGCAGGTAGACCCCGGTGTCGCACAACTGTTCGCGGAACACCTGCAGGTCACTGCACACGACCGGTACATCGGCCATCACAGCCTCTTGCACCACCAGCCCCAAGCCCTCGGAACGCGAGGGCACCAACAGCCAGTCGAACGCTCGATACAGCAGCTGCAGGTCTTCGCGGTGACCGCGCAGATGCACGCGCCCAGCCAGGCCCAGCGCATTGATACGCTGCTGCAGCAAGGCATGCTGTGGCCCCTCGCCGATAATCGCCAGCTGCAGGCCTGGTTGCCGCGCACTGGCCTTGGCGAAGGCCTCGATCAGCATTTCAAATCCTTTGCTTTCAACCAACCGCCCTACCGCGCCCAGCATCACCCCGTCGGCCTGAGGCAGCTGCAACGCCTGCCTGGCCTGGTTCCGGCTCAGCAACGGTTCGACGAACGCCAGCGGGTCGAGCGCCATGCGCAGGGTCTGCACTGGCCTGCCCAGGTCATGTTCCAGCGATTTGGCCAGCGTATGCGACACGGCCGCGATGCTCAGCCGCTCGCCCGGAAACATGCGCAACAGGCGAATGTCACTGTTGTTCAGGCGCGTTTTGCCATGGAACAGCACCTTGGCCCGAACATGGGGAATGTTCCGCAGTAGCGGCAATACCAGCCGCGCAACCCCAATACCATCGAGCAGTACGATTTCTGCCTTGGCCTCTGTCAGCCCCTTGCGCAAGCGCATGCGCAACCACGGCCGCAGCAGGCGCCACAGGTGCCGCCCTTTCAGAGCTCGTGGTGGCATGTGCCACTCCCGTGTCGAACCGAGCCCACAGCACAGCCCGCTACCCAGCAGCAACCAGTTACTGATCCGGGCATCGGTGCCGGCGTGCGACAGCACTTGCCGATGCACCTTGTGGATGGACATGTACGGCGTTCCACCCGCCCACATCATATTGACGATGTTCATGGGCCCTCTCCCGCTCATGTCAGGTGGGACAGCGACTTCATTGAACAAAAAGGGTGATACCCATGCCGATCAAAGCACCTGTCACCAGCGTCAATGCCAGCTTGATACGATCACGTTGACGACGTTTGGCCTTGCGCGCCACTTCGATGGGCAAGGTCACGTGATTGCCAAAGCCAGTGTGCAACACTGCATCACCTTCCAAGGTGACCGCTGTCAAATTAAACTCAGCGTAGCGTCGGGAAAGCGCCTTCTCTCCAGCATAGGCGGCGAATGGCGCACAGCGCTGATAATCACTCAATCGACGCAGGCCGGGATTGAGCGAAAACGCTTGCCATTCGGCCTTGTCGGACAGCAGCGGATAACACGGCACGCCGGCAATGACCTGGCGATCGCCCAGGTGAATGTAAGGGCTGTGGATAGCCAAGTCATGTGCATGGCTGCGCAGCCACACTTGCAGCAGGTCAGGCCTGGCATCCAGGATAGCCCGCGAGTCTTCGACAAAGCTCTGGCGGTAGAAGTGCCAGTCGTCTTCGCAGTGGAAGATGTAAGGCGTCGTGACGTGACTGTAGGCCAGGTCGATCGAGGGCAACTGGCCGAGTTTGGGCCGGTTGACGAACACCTTGCAGTACGGTCTCCAGTGCTCAGGCACCGCAGCATGCACGGCATCGTCACCGGAATCTTCGGTGATGAACACTTCGCGAATGGGCGCTGTGTTGTAGCGATCGAAACTCTCAAGGGTGTCTTTGAGCAGATCGAACCGCCCACAACTGGTCACGACGAGCGTGACATCACTTTCTTCTGAAAAGCGCACCGGACTCCCTCCGCATTGCGACTATCGGCTTTCAACACCCGCTCCTGGGCGCGAAAGCTCTTGTTTAGATGCCCAGCGTCAGGCGTAGCCGCTGCCACGCAGACAACGGCGGGTGGGGCCTGAGCGCCGGGCGCATGTGGTCGACGATGCTACGTCCAACGGCGGCGAAACTGAAACGGGAAACCGCCAGATGGCGGCCATTTTCAGCAATCTGCCGGGCAAGTTCTGGGTCTGCACGCAAACGGCGGAGCTTTTCCTGAAGGGTCGGGATGTTGTCATAGAACACCACGTTGTGCATGTCTTCCAGGCCCAGCGCGCGGTTTTCTTCCTCGCCCTGGTCGTACGCCAGCAGTACACAGCCGCAGGCCATGGCTTCGAAGTTCTTGATCATGTATTCGCCCATGCCGACGTCGGCACTGACGAAGAAACGAATACGGTTGAGCGTGTTGCAGTAGTCTTCACCCGACTTGGTGCGGGTGACCAGCAGGTTCTCGACCTGCCCCAACTCATCCAGCAGCGCCTTGCGACCGCTGTAGGCCACGCTGTTGACACTGCCGACGAAGGCCAGTTCGATGTCGCGCTCACGCCCTTGGTCGGCCAGCAACTGCTCGTCATAGCCCTTGGGCACGAACACCGCATCGAAACCTTCCTGGCGCAGGCGCTCGCTGACCATGTAGCCAGAGCTGATCACCCGCGCCCATGGCAACTGGCGGTAATGGGCGCTGAACTTGCCGGTGTACTTGCACGGGATGTAGTTCTGGTAGGCGTCGTGCTCGAGGATGACCAGGTTCGGTACGGTACGGATGAAGGCCACCTGACGGATTTCCTGCTTGAAGCGCAGAAAGAACACGATGCGGTCATAACGCTCGACCTGCACTTCACGCTTGAAGTAGCGACGCAGGTTGCGCTGGTCTTCGCTGGTCAGCCAACGCAGGTCGCACTCGCAGTTGGCCGCGACGCCATCGTACAGGCGGTCGAGAATCGCCCGCTGTTCCTTCTGCACCAGAAATAGGACTTTCATTGCTTTCCTTGGGCGCTCTGCGCCATCGCGGTCAACCATTGGGCGTACTTACAGCTCGCGCCGCCAGAACAGTTCGTGTCGGCGCACGGCCTTGCGGAAGAACTCGTTCTCCCCATAAGGCGACGGCCGCCGTCCGGCCAGCCAGCGTTGCAGCAAGCGGCGCAGGCGGCGCTTGAATGGCGGGGCCGGCTGCAGGTCGTGCATCATGCCCAGGGCCATGGCCTTGTCGTGCTGGGTAGCCACGTCCAGGACCAGGCTGCAAGGTGCCCAGGCCTGCACAGCACTCAACTGCGGAGGCAAGGCCACACCATCGCCGCTGTCGCCCATGGGCCAGCGGTCGTTGTCATGCAGGTGGTTGGCGTAGCACAGCAGGGTTTGTGGCTGCCAGGCCAGGCCTTGCAAGGCCTCCAGCACCGCTGCCTGAGCGCAGATGTGATCGGGGTGCGGGTCGAGTTGCGGGTGCGGCATTACCAGGACTTGCGGCCTGGCCATTTCCAGCAAGGTACGCAGGTCGGCCAGCAGGTTGTTCCAGGTTGGCGCACCATCGCTGTCGGCCGGCAGCGGGAACGGGTTGAACTGGCGAAATACGCGGATATCGGCCAGCTCGGCCTCGCGTGACGCAACAGGCTGCTCTGGCGCGGCCTGCATGGCAGGCAACTGCAGGCAGAAGTAGCCCAGCTGTACGCAACGCGACTCCGGCACACCGGCCCAACGCGGCACGGCGATGCTGTCCCAGGCGCGCAGGCGGCCCTTCAGGCGCGCGGCCTCGGCCTTGCCCAGGCCCATCTGCTGATAGTGCTCGGCCTCGATTTCACCGGCGGTCAGCGTCACTACCCAGGTTTCATCTGCCTGGCTGTAAAGGCCATACGCAGCAAGCTCGGCGTCGTCGGCATGCGGCGCAATCACCATCACCCGGCGCCGTTGCAGTTCGACCGCCGGCGTTATCCACAGACGCGGCTCGCCCAGCAGCCGGCAATGGCGACCACGCAGGCGCAATGCGCCGGCCTGGAGCGGCGCAGCCAGGCCGGTCAGGTTGAGGAAGCGCACGCCATCGACGCCACGCTCGAAGGTTTGCCGATCGGCCTGCTCACCCGCCAGCAGCACGACCTGCGGGTCCAGGAACCGACCGAGCCAGCTGCCTTTTACCCGCAGCTCAAGCACAAGGGTTTCATCGCCCTGTAGCACGCAGTCGGCCTTGAGCAGGCCCGCGTGCAGGCTGGCAGGTACTTGCCGCGCCTGGTCACCGAAGTCGTAGGCGTAGTCCTCGCCGGGTGCGTAGAACAGGTGGTCGGCAAACCAGGCCTCGTGGGCGGCCCAGAGCAGCGGCAACAGCAACAGCGGCAGCCACCACCAGGCCAGTACACCGAGGGCGACCAGCGCAACCAGGCCTGCCAGCAAGCCCAGACGCTTGTTGCGCCGGTGGCGCTTGAGCAACTGCTGCTTACGGCTCACGCCTGATACACCGGCACAGGGTTGCACCAACGGTCCTTGTATTCGCGGTCGGCACGGCCGAACGAGAACCGCAATGGTTTGTTGCGCGCCCGGGCGTCTTCCCAGGCGGCCTGGGTATTGAGGAAACTCAGCACGCTGCCTGGGCTGAAGGCCTTGGTTTCAGGGTCTACACCGCCATTGATGTACTCGACGCTGACCCAGTCCGGCGCTTCGACGCGGTACACCAGCTGAATGGCAATCGGCTTGCCGTCCAGCATCAGCACAGAGCCGATCAGCAGCTCGCGCAGACGCTCCAGCACCTCGGCCATGCGCTCGGCACCGGTGGCAGGGAAGCCCCAGCGGCGCTGGAACAGGTCGCAGTAAATGCTGGCGATTTGCTGGGCACTGAAGTCGCTGATCGGGCGCACCACGCCACCCGCCTCTTCCAGCAGGCGCAGTTCGCGGCGCTGGTTGTAGCGGAATTTCTTCGACAGGTCTTCGTGCGCCCGCGCCATCGCCAGCTGTTCCTTCTGTTCCTTGAGGCCCGTGAAACGGCCCTGGCTCAGTTCGGACAGGTAGCGTGCGGTATGGCGCAACGGTGCAGCGGCATCGGCCGCAGCTGGCAGGATGATTTCGGCATTGCCCAAGTCGAACAGGGCTTTTTTGCCGGCACGCTTGAGCACGTCCTTGGCCAGCGCCAGGTGGCGCCCCCAGGTCGGGATGGCGGCTTTCAGCTCGCCGGCCTGATACCAGCCCAGGTAACGTACCGGGATCTGCGCCAGGTCAGCCAGTTGCTCGACCACCAGCGGATGGGTGGCGACACTGCCACCAAAACGCGCCCATGCCTCGGCGTAGGCCTTGGCGTCGATCGTTTGCCACCCGCGCTCGCGGAAGGCCTGGATACGATTGAGCATCAAGCCTGCCCCACCAGTGCACGTACCTGCGGCAACTGCCAGAAGGTCTCGCGTACCGCCTGGTCGGAGAAGCGTTCACGCAGGCGTTGCAGCATGTGCTCAGCACAGGCCTGGCGCTGTTCGGCGCCCAGCGTGGCCATATGCTCCAGGCCCTGAGCCAACTGGGCAGCATCGCCCAACGGGAACAGAACACCCACACCCTCGACCACTTCACGAGCCCCGCCGCAAGCCGTGGCCAGCACCGGTACGCCAGCGACCATGGCTTCGAGCAGGACCATGCCGAACGGCTCGTGGTCGGAGCTCAGGGCGAACACATCGAATGCCTCGAAGTAGCGGCGTGCATCCGGCACCTGGCCCAGGAAGCTCACCTGGCCGGCAATCCCCAGCTCGGCGGCCAAGGCCTTGAGCTCGGCCTCTAGCCGGCCCTTGCCGAGGATCGCCAGGCGCGCGCCGGCCGGCAGCTTGGGCAGCGCCTGGGCAAAACCACGCAACAAAGTGGCCTGGTCCTTGTCCGGGTGCAGGCGACCGACATTGCCGACGACCCACGCCTGCGTGTCCAGGCCCAGAGCCCGGCGAGCCTCGGCGCGCGGCACCAGGGCCGTTTGCAGGGCGTCGATGTCGATGCGGTTATACAAAGTCTGGATGCGTTCGGCTGGCCACTGTGGCAGGCAGCGGCGCATGTCGTCACGCACCGCGTCTGACACGCCCAGCAGGCTCAGGCGCTTGCTGAACAGGTTGGCGAACAGCCGGCGGCCTTTGCGCTCATAGTCGCCAAAGGCATGGTGCACGCCGATCACCGGCAGGCCGGTGCCCAGCAGGGCCACGTAGATGGGCTTGAAGCGGTGGGCAATGCAGAAGGCGAAGTTGCGCTCGGCCGCAATGCGCCGCAAGGCACGGATGGCACCGAGCTTGAGGCCACGCACGGCCTTGGAGCTGAACTCAAGGAACAGCACCTCGTCAGACGCGCAACCGGCCGCCACCTGCGGGTCGGCGGCACCGGTGAGGAACACCGTGGTGACCTGGTAGCCACGCCCCTGGAACAGGCTGGCGTACTGACGGGCACAGTCGAGGAACGGCCCGTCATAGCCATGGCAGAACTGCAGGATGCGCGGTTCAGAGCGGCTGGTCATAGGCGGCCGCGCCGTCCTTCACCACCAGGATGTCTTCCATGATCAGGTACTGCAGGTCCGAGCCGAAGAACATGTTCAGGGCATCGGTCGGCGAGCAGATCATAGGTTCACCGCGACGGTTGAGCGAGGTGTTCAGCGACACGCCATTGCCGGTCAGGTCTTCCAGCGCCTTCATCATGTCGTAGTAGCGCGGGTTGTACTCGCGCTTGAGCACCTGGGCACGCGAAGTACCGTCCTCGTGCACCACTTCCGGTACGCGGGTCTTCCACTCTTCAGCCACTTCGAAGGTGAAGGTCATGAACGGTGCCGGGTGGTCGACCTTGATCATCTGCGGGGCGACGGTGTCGAGCATCGACGGGCAGAAAGGTCTCCAGCGCTCGCGGAACTTGATCTGGTGGTTGATGCGGTCAGCCACGCCTTCGACGCTCGGGCAGCCGATGATCGAACGGCCACCCAGGGCGCGCGGGCCGAACTCCATGCGGCCCTGGAACCAGGCCACCGGGTTGCCGTCGACCATGATCTGGGCGATTTGCTGCGGCATGTTGTCGAGCTTGCGCCACTTGGGCTGGTTCGGGTGACGGGCGCAGGCGGCGATCACGTCTTCGTTGGAGTACGAAGGGCCGAGATACACATGCTCCATCTTCTCCACCGGTACGCCGCGGGCGTGGGAAACATAGGCTGCGGCGCCGACAGCAGTACCGGCGTCGCCGGAGGCCGGCTGGACGAACAGCTCTTTCACGTCCGGGCGGGCGATGATCTTCTGGTTGAGCTTGACGTTCAGCGCGCAGCCGCCGGCGAAGGCCAGCTTGCCGGTTTCACGCAGGGTGTCGCCCAGGTAGTGGTCGATCATCTGCAGCGCCAGCTTCTCGAACAGCGCCTGCATGCTGGCGGCGTAATGGATGTACGGCTCGTCTGCGATGTCGCCTTCGCGCTTGGGGCCCAGCCATTCGATCAGCTTCGGCGAGAAGTAGAAACCCTTGCCCTTCTCTTTATAGCGGCGCAGGCCAATGACGTTGGCGTAATCGGTGTTGATCACCAGTTCGCCGTTTTCAAAGCTGGCCAGCCGCGAGAAGTCGTACTTGCTGGCGTCGCCGTACGGCGCCATGCCCATGACCTTGAACTCGCCGTCGAGCATTTCGAAGCCGAGGAACTCGGTGATCGCACCGTACAGGCCACCCAGGGAGTCCGGGTCGAAGAATTCCTTGATCTTGTGGATCTTGCCGTTTTCGCCGTAGCCAAAGAAGGTGGTGGCGTATTCGCCTTTACCATCAATGCCGAGGATCGCGGTTTTTTCCTTGAAGCCGGAGCAGTGGTAGGCACTGGAGGCGTGGGCCAGGTGATGCTCGACCGGCTCGATCTTGACCTTTTTCGGGTCGAAGCCCAGCTGCTCCAGGCACCAGACGATTTTCTTGCGATAGCGCTTGTAGCGACGGTTGCCCATCAGGATCGCATCGAGGGCGCGATCCGGGGCGTACCAATAGCGCTTGGCATAGTGCCAGCGCGCCTTGCCGAACAGGCTGATCGGGGCGAACGGGATGGCTACCACGTCGACGTCGGACGGCTTGATGCCTGCCTGCTCCAGGCAGAACTTCGCCGACTCGTAGGGCATGCGGTTCTTCGCATGCTTGTCACGCACGAAGCGCTCTTCTTCGGCGGCGGCAATCAGCTTGCCGTCAATGTACAGGGCCGCGGAAGGGTCATGGCTAAGGGCGCCGGACAGGCCAAGAATCGTCAATGCCAAGGGATTAGCCTCTTCATTCGGTAAAAATGCGCCAGCGGCCTCATGGGCGGGTGGCGGCTAAAGGGCGGGATTATAACGCAAACATGCGCGCAACGCGGCAACCCGTACTGGCCTCATCGCCGGCAAGCCAGCTCCCACAGGAACACCGCTGCCCTCAAGGGAGATGCAGTACTTGCAGGAGCTGGCTTGCCGGCGATGAGGCCAGTACAGGCAGGCAATACTATTCGGCGATGAGCCAGTCCATGCGATAGCTACCGTCCGTCTGCGCCAGCTCCTTGGCCAGCCACGGCAGCAGCTCCTTGAGCTCTTCTTCCAGGCCCCATGGCGGGTTGGCGATGGCCAGGCCCGAGCCATTAAGGCCCTGCGGGCTGTCCTGGTGGTGCACATACAGCTCGACCCGCAGCAATTTTGGCGCGCCAGTGCTGGTCAGGTCCTGGTAGTAACGCGTCAGCGAGCGCTGGTCCTTGATGGGGTACCAGATAGCCGCGACGGTCTGGCGCATGCGGCTGATGGCCTCTTTCATGGAATGGGTGCAGCGCTTGAGCTCATCGGCCTGCTCGAACGGCGGGTCGATCAGCATGATCGCGCGCTTTTCCTGCACCGGTAGCAGGGCCCTGGGCACATGCCAGCCTTCGCCCAGGTGCACGACCACACGCGGGTCTTTTTTCATGTTCTCTTTGAGCAGCGGCCCGTCTTCAGGATGCTTTTCGTTGAGCAGGGCGCGGTCTTGCTGGCGCATCAGGCGGCGAGCCAGCTCGGGCGAACCGGGGTAGTAACGCAGCTCGCCGTCCGCGTTCAGGCGCTTGATGACGCGCAGGTAGTCGGCAGCCATGGCGGGCACATCATCGCGGCCCCACAAGCGGGCGACGCCTTCCAGGTACTCGCCGGTCCGGGTTGCCTGGTCGCCTTGCAGGTCGTACAGACCAAGCCCGGCGTGGGTATCGATGTAGGCAAATGGCTGCTCCTTGCGCGACATCAAGGCGATGAGGCGGGTCAGCACGATGTGCTTGAGGACGTCGGCGTGGTTGCCGGCGTGGAAGGCGTGACGATAGTTCATGGCAACTCCTGCGGGGGTGGCAAGTTTACCTTGCCTTGCAGACGGAGTCAGGTGCAGCAATCAACCGCAAGCGCCCTCGCGCCGTTGAGAAGCCATGAAAACCCTCATCGTCCGGAATGAATTCCTGATTCGCTGCGCCCCTGCAAATCCCAAGAATCGAGTCTCCACCAACCAGGAGCAAATGAAATGAAAGCTTCCATCCAATACGATAAAACTCAAAACCGCCTGCACGGCAAACTGGGCCTGGACAATGTGCCTTATACCGCCCAGCTCAAACTCAAGAACCCTGAAGGCGTTACTGAGACACTGGTAGTGCCAAGCTCGAAATCCGACGAATGGGAGGTTGGCCTGGACCGGCATGGCCCTGGCAAGTATGAAGCCCTGATCGTGCCACGTGTGGCCGGTGCGTTCGAACCAACGCGGTGCGAGTTCACCCTGTAAGCAATCATCCGCTACAAACGAGTACGGCCCGAACAACACTGTTGTTCGGGCCGTACTCGTTGCCTACCCAGCACTCATCACTTGTCAGCGTGATACGCCGCGTCTGCCGTCTCGAAGCGCTGCACCATTGCCCTGGAGGGGCTGCCCAGCTTGCTCACCAGAACGATGGCGATGCTCGCCAGCAGGAAGCCCGGGATAATTTCGTACAGACCCCAGGTATCGATCTGCTTCCACAGGATCACGGTCAGTGCACCCACCACGATACCGGCCAGCGCGCCGTTTCGGGTCATGCCTTTCCACAGCACCGAAATCAGCACCACCGGACCGAAGGCGGCACCGAAGCCAGCCCAGGCGTAGGCCACAAGGCCCAGCACGCGGTTTTCCGGGTTGGCAGCCATGGCGATGGCAATCAGGGCCACGGCCAGCACCATCAGGCGACCGACCCACACCAGCTCGAGCTGCGAAGCGTTCTTGCGCAGGAAGGCCTTGTAGAAGTCTTCGGTCAATGCACTGGAGCACACCAGCAACTGGCAGCTCAGGGTGCTCATTACCGCCGCAAGAATGGCCGACAGCAGTACGCCGGCGACCCATGGGTTGAACAGGATCTTGGCCAGCTCTATGAACACACGCTCATGGTTCTCGGTGACCGGGCCCGCCAGGTCAGGGTTGGCCGAGAAGTAGGCGATGCCGAAGAAGCCCACGGCGCAGGTACCGGCCAGGCACAGGATCATCCAGGTCATGGAGATGCGGCGAGCCTTGGCGATCGACTTCACCGAATCGGCGGCCATGAAGCGCGCCAGGATGTGCGGCTGGCCAAAGTAGCCCAGGCCCCAGCCCATCAGCGAGATGATGCCGATGAAGGTAGCACCTTTGAACATGTCGAAATTGGCTGGGTTCACCGCCTCGATGGCAGCAAAGGTGGTGTCGAAACCGCCCGCGGAAATCAGCACGATCACCGGGGTCAGGATGAGCGCGAAGATCATCAGCGAAGCCTGAACCGTATCGGTCCAGCTCACCGCCAGGAAACCACCGACGAAGGTGTAGGCGATGGTCGCTGCGGCGCCAGCCCACAGGGCAGTCTCGTAAGACATGCCAAAGGTGCTTTCGAACAGGCGGGCACCGGCAACGATGCCAGAAGCGCAGTAGATGGTGAAGAACACCAGGATGACGATCGCCGAAATAATCCGCAGCAGGCCGCTATTGTCTTCGAATCGGCTGGAGAAGTAGTCCGGCAGAGTCAGCGCATCGCCGTTGTGCTCGGTCTGGACACGCAACCGGCCAGCGACGAACAGCCAGTTCAGGTAAGCACCAACGGTCAAACCGATGGCGATCCACGCCTCGGACAGGCCCGAAAAGTAGATGGCGCCCGGCAGGCCCATCAGCAGCCAGCCGCTCATGTCGGATGCCCCGGCAGACAGCGCTGTAACAACGCTACCCAGGCTGCGACCACCCAGAATGTAATCGGAAAGGTTGTTGGTGGCGCGATAGGCGGCGAAGCCGATCAGTACCATTGCTGCGATGTAGACCACGAAAGTGATCGTAAGTGGATTGCCCATGCGTGTGCCCTGGCGTTTGTTTTTATCTCATGCACAACCATAGTCGTGACGGTTGCACCCAGGCGGCGAATCCTATGCAACAACGCAAAGCAGGTGCAACCATTTTTCATTTGGAAGTTGCACCCGCTCGTCAATATTCCGTAGGAGGCACTTTTTTGCTCCTTTTTGGAGCATCACAGGGGTTTTTCATAAGAAAACTCACCCTTAAAGCCCTTATTGAAGGGCATGGAAATGTCTGTCAGACGAGTTGCACCTATAGCGCCAAAAAATGCGGTTGCACCTGGTTGCACCCGAATTGTCCTACAGCTACTCTTGGCGCCAGCTTAGGCCACATCCGTGGCAATAACGAGGATAAGAAATGGCGACTACCACCCTTGGGGTCAAACTCGACGACCCGACCCGTGAGCGACTCAAAGCAGCTGCGCAGTCCATTGACCGCACGCCGCACTGGTTGATCAAGCAAGCGATCTTCAATTATCTGGAGAAGCTTGAGGGTGGTGCCACCCTGACCGAACTCAACGGCCATGTCGGCAACCTTGTCGACGATGCCGGTGAGATCCCGGCCGACCACAGCCACCAGTGCTTCCTCGAATTTGCCGAGAGCATCCTGCCGCAGTCGGTACTTCGCGCGGCAATCACCGCCGCCTACCGCCGCCCCGAGCAAGAGGTGGTGCCGATGCTGCTGGAACAGGCGCGCCTGAGCGCACCGCTGGCCGAAGCCACCAACAAGCTGGCCGCCGGCATTGCCGAAAAACTGCGTAATCAGAAGAGTGCTGGCGGTCGCGCCGGCATCGTCCAGGGCCTGCTGCAGGAGTTCTCGCTGTCGTCCCAGGAGGGCGTGGCGCTGATGTGCCTGGCCGAAGCCCTGCTGCGCATCCCCGACAAGGGCACCCGCGATGCGCTGATCCGCGACAAGATAAGCACCGGCAACTGGCAGCCGCACCTCGGCAACAGCCCGTCGCTGTTCGTCAACGCCGCCACCTGGGGCCTGCTGCTGACCGGCAAGCTGGTCAGCACCCACAACGAATCCGGCCTCACCTCCTCGCTCACCCGCATCATCGGCAAGAGCGGCGAGCCGATGATCCGCAAAGGCGTCGACATGGCCATGCGCCTGATGGGCGAGCAGTTCGTCACCGGTGAGACCATTGCCGAAGCCCTGGCCAACGCCAGCCGCTTCGAGGCCAAGGGTTTCCGCTATTCCTACGACATGCTCGGCGAAGCCGCACTGACCGAGCACGACGCGCAAAAGTACCTGGCCTCCTACGAGCAAGCCATCCACTCGATCGGCAAGGCCTCCCATGGCCGCGGCATCTATGAAGGCCCGGGCATCTCCATCAAGCTGTCGGCACTGCACCCGCGCTACAGCCGCGCCCAGTACGAGCGCGTGATGGAAGAGCTGTACCCGCGCCTGCTGTCGCTGACCCTGCTGGCCAAGCAGTACGACATCGGCCTGAACATCGACGCCGAAGAAGCCGACCGCCTGGAGCTGTCGCTCGACCTGCTCGAGCGCCTGTGCTTCGAGCCGTCGTTGGCGGGCTGGAACGGTATCGGTTTCGTTATCCAGGCCTACCAGAAGCGCTGCCCGTACGTGATCGACTACGTCATCGACCTGGCCAAGCGCAGCCGCCACCGCCTGATGATCCGCCTGGTAAAAGGCGCCTACTGGGACAGCGAGATCAAGCGCGCCCAGGTCGAAGGCCTGGAAGGCTACCCGGTCTATACCCGCAAGGTGTACACCGACGTTTCCTACGTCGCCTGCGCCCGCAAGCTACTGGCCGTACCAGAAGCCATCTACCCGCAGTTCGCCACCCACAACGCCCACACCCTGTCGGCCATTTACCACATTGCCGGGCAGAACTACTACCCGGGCCAATACGAGTTCCAATGCCTGCACGGCATGGGCGAGCCGCTGTACGAGCAAGTGGTCGGCAAGATTGCCGATGGCAAGCTGAATCGCCCGTGCCGGGTCTATGCGCCGGTTGGTACCCACGAGACGCTGCTGGCCTACCTGGTACGCCGCCTGCTGGAAAACGGCGCCAACACCTCGTTCGTCAACCGCATCGCCGACCACTCGATCTCCATTCAGGAACTGGTCGCCGACCCGGTCGCCAGCATCGAGCGCATGGGCACCCAGGAAGGCAACATCGGCCTGCCACACCCGCGTATCCCGTTGCCGCGCGACCTGTATGGCACTGAGCGGGCCAACTCGGCCGGCATCGACATGGCCAACGAGCACCGCCTGGCGTCACTGTCCTGCGCCATGCTGGCCACCGCTCACAACGACTGGAAGGCCGCCCCGATGCTGGCCTGCGCCGCCAGTGAAAGCGCTGCCGCGCCGGTACTGAACCCAGCGGATCACCGCGACGTGGTCGGCCATGTACAGGAAGCCACCGTTGCCGACGTGGACAACGCCATCCAGTGCGCTTTGAACGCCGCGCCGATCTGGCAGGCCACCCCACCCGCCGAGCGCGCTGCCATTCTGGAACGCACCGCCGACCTGATGGAGGCCGAAATCCAGCCGCTGATGGGTCTGCTCATTCGCGAAGCCGGCAAGACCTTCGCCAACGCCATCGCTGAAGTGCGTGAAGCCGTGGACTTCCTGCGCCACTACGCCGTGCAGGCACGCAACGATTTCAGCAACGACGCCCACCGCCCCCTGGGCCCAGTGGTGTGCATCAGCCCATGGAACTTCCCGCTGGCGATCTTCACCGGCCAGGTAGCTGCGGCCCTGGCTGCCGGCAACCCGGTGCTGGCGAAGCCCGCCGAGCAAACCCCGCTGATCGCCGCCCAGGCCGTGCGCCTGCTGCTGGAAGCCGGCATCCCCGAGGGCGTGCTGCAACTGCTGCCGGGCCGCGGCGAAACCGTCGGCGCCGGCCTGGTGGGTGACGAGCGCGTTAAAGGCGTGATGTTCACCGGCTCCACCGAGGTTGCCCGCCTGCTGCAGCGCAACGTCGCCGGCCGCCTGGACAACCAGGGCCGCCCGATCCCGCTGATTGCCGAAACCGGCGGCCAGAACGCGATGATCGTCGACTCCTCGGCGCTGACCGAGCAGGTGGTGATCGACGTGGTGTCCTCGGCCTTCGACAGTGCCGGCCAGCGTTGCTCGGCCCTGCGCGTGCTGTGCCTGCAGGAAGACTCCGCCGACCGCGTAATCGAAATGCTCAAGGGCGCCATGGCCGAAAGCCGTCTGGGCTGCCCGGACCGCCTGGCCGTGGACATTGGCCCGGTGATCGACGCCGAAGCCAAGGCCGGCATCGAGAAGCACATCCAGGGCATGCGCGAGAAAGGCCGCGCGGTCTATCAGGTGGCCATTGCCGACGCGACCGAGGTCAAACGTGGCACCTTCGTGATGCCGACCCTGATCGAGCTGGAAAGCTTCGACGAACTGAAGCGTGAAATCTTCGGCCCGGTGCTGCACGTGGTGCGTTACAACCGCCGCAACCTGGACCAACTGATCGAGCAGATCAACAACTCCGGCTACGGCCTGACCCTCGGCGTGCATACCCGCATCGACGAGACCATCGCCAAGGTGGTGGAAACCGCCAACGCCGGCAACATGTACGTCAACCGCAACATTGTGGGTGCAGTGGTGGGCGTGCAGCCGTTCGGTGGTGAAGGCCTGTCTGGCACCGGCCCGAAAGCCGGCGGCCCACTGTACCTGTACCGCCTGTTGTCGACCCGCCCGGCCGATGCCATTGGCCGCCACTTCCAGCAGCAGGACGGCGAAGGCAAGCCAGACCGCACCCTGCACGAACAGCTGGTCAAGCCGCTGCACGGCCTGAAGGCCTGGGCCCAGAGCAACCAACTGGCCGACCTGGCTGCGCTCTGTGACCAGTTCGCCAGCCAGTCGCAGAGCGGCATCGCCCGCCTGCTGCCAGGCCCGACCGGCGAGCGCAACAGCTACACCATCCTGCCGCGTGAGCACGTGCTGTGCCTGGCCGACAACGAGGCTGACCTGCTGGCGCAGTTGGCCGCCGTACTGGCCGTCGGCAGCTCGGCGGTGTGGGCAGACAGCGAGCCTGGCAAAGCCCTGCGTGCCCGCCTGCCGCGTGAGCTGCAGGCCAAGGTGAAGCTGGTGGCAGACTGGAACAAGGATGAAGTGGCGTTCGACGCCGTGATCCACCATGGCGACTCGGATCAGCTGCGCAGCGTCTGCCAGCAGGTGGCCAAGCGTGCCGGTGCCATCGTCGGTGTGCACGGGCTGTCCAGCGGGGATCACCAGATTGCGCTGGAGCGGTTGGTGATTGAGCGGGCGGTGAGTGTGAACACTGCTGCTGCCGGCGGTAATGCCAGCTTGATGACCATTGGCTGAGGCTGAGGGTTGTTGAAAAAAGGAGAGCTTCGGCTCTCCCTTTTTTATGGGGGTTTGTTTGAGATTGGGTTGGGCTGACAGGTGCTCGCCACAACATTTTGTGCGCGTGTGAGACCGAGCGCCGCCCGCGCGGCGCATCGCGACGCAAGGCCGCTCCCACATCTGTTTCGGGCCAGTCTCTCCTGTGCCTATGGC
>NZ_JAJSRO010000012.1:0-180769 GCF_021283425.1 Pseudomonas sp. NMI542_15
CTGGCCCGGCTGGCAATACAAACAGCGCCTGTGGTGGTTTGGTCGCCCTCAAGGCCCTGGTATCGGCCGAAGATGTTCATGCGCATGCTCAAGGCTTGCCTCTTTTTTGAGGATGAAAGCCAGGAACCTAGCAGCCTGTAGACGGGTATTTTCGGAGCAGGGGGGCTTTAGGAAGCGTCCTACAGGGGATAGAGAATTAGACTACAAGCCTTGCTGGGTGGCACCGCCTGTCAGCCCTGATGCATTCCCAAGGCATGCGCCACCCCCACCACACGTTTAGTCATTAATGCCCCTTTGACTCCCCGGCGAGCAGTGCTTCACTGGGTCTCTCAAGCCTACCCGGATCCAGGAGCCCCCCGATGAACCTGCACCAGTACGCTGAAACCCACGAAGTCACCAACCAGCCACCGTCCCTCGACGGCGCCAACCTGTACCGCCTCGACCTGCCATTGCAGGAGTGGTCACGGCGTTTCGGCGCGGGCTGGGCCGAGTCGCGGATCGATGCCTATGGCGCCCTGGCGGGGGGGCCGCTGATGCAGGCAGGTTTCCTGGCCAACGCGCACAAGCCGGAGTTCATCAGCCACGACCGCTACGGCCATCGCATCGACCTGGTCGAGTTCCACCCGGCCTACCACCAGCTGATGCGCACCGCCGTCGAGCACGGCCTGCCTTCCTTGCCATGGGCCGAACCCCGCGCTGGCGCCCATGTGGCACGGGCTTCGATGACCTACCTGCACAGCCAGGCCGAAGCCGGTACCGGCTGCCCGCTGACCATGACCTTCGCCGCCGTGCCGGCGCTACGCCTTCAGCCCGAACTGGCCGAGTACTGGCTGCCGAAAATCCTGGCCTGCGAATATGACCCGCGCAACGTCGGCGACCGGCACAAGGCCGGGGTCACCCTGGGCATGGCCATGACCGAGAAGCAGGGCGGCACCGATGTGCGCGCCAATACCACGCGGGCGTATCCGGTGGGCGCACCTGGCCCGGGGCAGCCGTACGAGCTGGTCGGGCACAAGTGGTTCTGCTCGGCGCCGATGTGTGATGCATTCCTGACGCTGGCGCAAACCGAAAAAGGCCTGAGCTGCTTCCTGCTGCCGCGCCACCGCCCGGACGACAATCGCAACCAGTTCTATATCCAGCGCCTGAAGAACAAGCTGGGCAACAGCTCCAACGCCTCCAGCGAAGTGGAGTTCCGTGGTGCGCTGGCGTGGATGATCGGCGAAGAAGGGCGGGGTGTGCCGACCATCATCGAGATGGTCGCCATGACCCGTTTCGACTGCATGGTGGGCTCCAGCGCCCTGATGCGTCAGGCGCTGACCCAGGCGACCCACCACTGTGCGTACCGCAAGGTTGGCGGGCGGGTGTTGAACGAGCAGCCGCTGATGCAGAACGTGTTGGCCGACCTGGCCCTGGAGAGCGAGGCTGCACTGGCCCTGAGCCTGCGCATGGGGCAAGCGCTGGAGCAACTGGACGACCCGCAGCAGGCGCATTTCGCCCGGTTGGTCACGGCGGTGGGCAAGTACTGGATCTGCAAGCGCGCGCCGGCCATGATCAACGAGGCCGCCGAATGCCTGGGCGGTGCGGGTTATGTCGAAGACAGCATCCTGCCGCGACTGTACCGCGAGGCGCCGGTCAATTCGACCTGGGAAGGCTCTGGCAACGTACAGTGCCTGGATGTGCTGCGGGCCTTGTCCAAAGAGCCGGGCGTGCTCGATGCGCTGTTCACCGAATTGGGCGATGGGCATGGGGATCCGCGCCTGGCGGCGCATATCGGCAACCTCAAGGGGGCATTTGTCGACACCGGCGACATACAGTACCGCGCGCGGCAGCTGACCGAGGATATCGCCCTGGCGCTTCAGGCCAAGTTGTTGCTGGAGGCGGGCAATGCGGTGGTCAGTGACGCGTTCATCGGTAGCCGGCTGACGGGTGGTGGACGGGTGTATGGGGCGCTGCCTCGGGGTGCCGATGTGCAGGCACTGGTGAGCAGGGCAACACCTGCCTGGCCGAGTTGAGCTGGCTTTGAAGGGCTCACCGCCGGCAAGCCAGCTGCCACAGGTCATGCACAAGGTTCGATACCGGTGGAGTACTTGTGGCAGCTGGCTTGCCGGCGATGAGGCCGGTACTGACCGCCGGGGATGTAATTGCCACGAAACGCAGGCAAGATGGCTCACATGCATGTCCAGACAGGAAGCACAGTGTGAGCCACGCTTTTGTAGTCGTTGATACCCCCGAACAGGCCGTCGACCGTCTGGCGGCCCTGCATGAACAGGCCACGGGGGCCCTTAGCCAGGCCCTCAAGCGATACCTGAAGGACCGTACCGAGCCGGGCGCCGACGAGCGCGACCTGTTCCGTTACCCGGCACTGCGCCTGACCTACTACAGCCACGGTGAGGTTGCCGCCACCACGCGGGCCTATGCCAAGGTCCAGGTGGCCGGCACTTACAGCGTCACCGTCACCCAGCCCGCCGCGTTTCGCGGCTACCTGCTGGAGCAACTGCGCCCACTGATGCACGACTACACCGTCACGGTAGAAGTGGGCATCAGCGAGCAGAACATTCCCTACCCTTATGTGGTTGACCAGGGTGACGAACTGGCCGGCAGCGGTATTACCGCCGCGCAGCTGGCACGGGTATTCCCCAGCACCGACCTGTCGGCCGCCACCGACAACATCGCCGATGGCCTTTACGACTGGGACCGTGCCGAAATTTTCCCACTGGCGCTGTTCGACGCCGCGCGCGTCGACTTTTCGCTGCGCCGCCTGGTGCACTACACCGGCAGTGACTGGCGCCATGTGCAGCCGTGGATCCTGCTGACCAACTACCACCGTTATGTCGACCAGTTCATCAGCCACGGTCTTGAGCAACTTCGCGACGACCCGCGCTTCGTGCGCATGGTGCTGCCGGGTAACGTGATCATCGAAAAAGCCATGGACCATGGTGAAACCCAGGCCCTGGTCGCCAGCGTGATCTGGCACCGCTACCAGATGCCGGCCTACCACCTGATCGCCGCCGATGGCGACGGCGTGACCTTGGTCAACATTGGTGTCGGCCCATCCAACGCCAAGAACATCACCGACCACCTGGCCGTGCTGCGTCCGCACTGCTGGCTGATGATCGGCCACTGCGGCGGCCTGCGGCAGTCGCAAACCATTGGCGACTACGTGCTGGCCCACGCCTATATGCGCCGTGACGGCATTCTTGACCGGGTAGTGCCGCCGAACATCCCGATTCCCGCCCTGGCCGAGGTGCAGATGGCCTTGCAGGAGGCTGCCGCGCAGGTCACCGGTGAGCGTGGCGAACAGCTGAAAAAGCGCCTGCGCACCGGTACCGTGCTGACTTACGACGACCGTAACTGGGAGCTGCGCTGGGCGCAGGAGCGTCCGCTCATCAACTTGTCGCGCGCCGTGGCGGTGGACATGGAAAGCGGCACCATTGCCGCCCAGGGTTATCGATTGCGCGTGCCGTACGGCACCTTGCTGTGTGTGTCCGACAAGCCGCTGCACAGCGAGATAAAGCTGCCAGGTTCGGCCAACGCCTTCTACAACCGGGCGGTCAGCCAGCACCTGAAGATCGGCATTGCGGCCCTCGACCTGTTGCGCACCGAGCTCAACTCGCTGCACTCGCGTAAACTGCGCAGCTTCGATGAGCCGCCGTTCCGCTGAGGATCCATGTCACTGCCACCCCGTAACAAGCCGCGCCGTCCCCAGGCGCGGCCTGCCGCCGGCCCGCGTCGCCAGCCCAAGGCGCCACCGGCCGAGCCGCGCCTGATCCTGTTCAACAAACCGTTCGACGTGCTGACCCAGTTCAGCGACGGCGAAGGGCGCGCGACCCTCAAGGACTTCATCGACATCGCAGGCGTGTACCCGGCCGGCCGGCTGGACCGTGACAGTGAAGGCTTGCTGTTGCTGACCAACGATGGCGGGCTGCAGGCGCGTATTGCCGACCCCAGGCACAAGCTGGCCAAGACTTACTGGGTGCAGGTGGAGGGGGAACCGAGCGACGAGCAGTTGCAGCGTTTGCGTAATGGCGTGGAGCTGAACGATGGGCCGACCTTGCCGGCCGAGGCACGGCGCCTGGAAGAACCCGAACTGTGGCCACGCAACCCCCCGGTGCGCTTTCGCAAGAGCGTGCCGACCAGCTGGCTGGAACTGGTGATCCGGGAGGGGCGTAACCGGCAGGTACGGCGGATGACGGCGGCGGTTGGGCTACCGACCTTGCGCCTGGTGCGGGTGCGGATCGGGGATTGGGCGCTGGATGGGCTGGAGCAGGGTTGCTGGCGCGAAGTAGTTCCGAAGTTACAGCGATAATGGGGGCCGCTTTGCGGCCCATCGCGACACAAGGCCGCCCCGACAGGTACAGGGCCAGCCTCAGGCATGTGTATTCCCTGTTGGAGCGGGCTCGCGTCGCGAAAGGAGCGCAAAGCAGCCTTACACCCCTTCGAGAAACCCCACCACCACGCTCTTGATGATAAAGGCCAGCACCCCCAGCCCCAGCACGAAGAACAGGATCAACGTCCCGAACTTGCCGGCCTTGGACTTTTTCGCCAGGTCCCAGACGATGAAGCCCATGAAACCGATCAATACGGTGACCAGGATGATCATCATCCACTCTTCGAATACGGCGGGATCCATCTGTGTTCTCCAGGCAGGCTGAGCAGCTGATTATACGCGGGCTACCGTGGGTATTTAACGCAGGTGGGTCAATGGCAGCTCGGTGCTGGCCAACACCTGGTTGAGCACAAAGCTCGAACGCACGCTGGTGACGCCCTCGATGCGGGTCAGGCTGCCTAGAAGCAGTTTTTGGTAATGGTCCATGTCTGGCACCACCACTTTGAGCTGGTAGTCGGCATCCATCCCGGTGACCAGGCTGCATTCAAGCACCTGCGGCAGGACACGGATGGCCGCCTCGAAGGTTTCGAAGCGCTCCGGGGTGTGGCGGTCCATGCCGATCAGCACGTAGGCGGTCAGGCTCAGGCCCAGCTTCTTGCGGTCGAGCAGGGCCACCTGGCGCGAGATGTAGCCGTCGTCCTCCAGTTGCTTGACCCGACGCGAGCATGGCGACGGCGACAGGCCGATGCGTTCGGCCAGTTCCTGGTTGGAAATGCGCGCATCGCGCTGCAATTCGGCGAGGATGCTCAGGTCGTAGCGGTCAAGTTTGCTCATGGCATTTGCCTTTTCTGTACGTATTGCGGCGAATTATCAATCCAGGGTGAAAAATTGCGCAAGTGCTATTTATCTGAGCAATCTTCGCAATCCTCTGCCGCAACCTCTCCGGTATCTTTATCCACAGAATCACTGCCCGGACATCAGTCCACGGCGACGCGCTCTAGGCGGGCGGTCGCGGCCAGCCATCCAACAGGATGCGCCAGGCCCCCGGGCTACACACCCTTCAGAAGACGGTGTGAGGTGAGCCGGCGCCACAAGTGCCGAGCACGGACGACAATTTCAGAAGGGAGGCCCTGCGGCCTCCCTTTTTTCTGTCTGGAAATTTAATTGGCCTGGGTGGCCGTCACGGTAGACTGGCTGTGATTGCAGCATTTTCTACCGAGAGGAACACCATGAAGTCGCGCATCTGGCAGTTGGCAGGTGTTGGTTTGCTAGGTTTGAGCATCAGCCTGGGGGCTTTGGCCGAAGGGCCGGGTGAGGGGCATGGCGAACGAGGCCAGCAAGGGCAAGCAGATGGTATGCCCGGCCGCTCGCTGAACTCACGCGACGAAGTGCGCCAGACCCAGCCGCCAAGGCAGGGCTACTACCAGGACATTCCCCGGCGCCATGGCGATAACCGTCAATGGCAAGCCGGCGGCCCTGGGCAACGCCCGGGTGGTGATTGGCAGGGGCGCCCGGATGGCCATGGCAACGGCTGGGGGCCTGGGCCGCAGTATCGCCCGGGGCACACGGTGGATCATTTCCCCGACCGCTACTGGAAAGTGCCCTACCGTGGTGCTGACTACTTCTACTCCGGTGGCTACTGGTATCGCCCGCATGGCGGCAGTTACATCGTGGTGACGCCGCCTTACGGCGTGCGGATCAATTACCTGCCGCCCTATGCGCAGGAGGTATGGCTGGGTGGTGCGCTGTTCTTCCTGGTGGCGGACACCTATTACCAGTATCTGGCTGACAGCCAGGAGTATGTGGTGGTCAACCCGCCCTCCGTCGCGCCGGCACCCGTACCGGTGTCACCGGCCAACGGCGGGTACGACGTGGTGGCTTACCCGATGAACGGGCAGGGGCAACAGCAGCAGGAGCAGGACCGCTACCAGTGCCATCGCTGGGCGGTGAGCCAGTCGGGATTCGACCCGGCGACGGCGACTTACGCACCGGCGGCCAATGTGCTCGACACCTATCGCCGGGCGCTGGGTGCCTGCTTCAGTGGCCGGGGTTACAGCATCAACTAAGCCAGTTGTGCTGTCGGTCCCGACCCTGTCGCCGGCAAGCCAGCTCCCACAGGTATTGCGCATGCCCTCAGGCCGGTCACGCCTGTGGGAGCTGGCTTGCCGGCGATTTGCAGATTCACACCGGGTCGGCGTGCACCATCACATCCGCTTGTGGATAACGCTGGCGGATCACCCGCGACGCCTCCACACACAACCCATGCGCGTCATGCAGCGGCAACTGGCCCGGCAGCTCCAGATGCAACTGCACGAACCACTGATTACCCGACACCCGCGTGCGCAGGTCATGCACACCTTTCACGCCGGGTATGGCCAGAACCAACGCGCTCATGTCTTCGCCAACATCGCCGGGCAGTTCCTTGTCCATCAGTATCGACGTACTTTCGCGGGCAATCTGCAATGCGCTCCAGAGGATGTAGCAGGCAATGCCCAGGCCGAACAGTGCATCCAGTTGTGGCCAGCCAAAGCGTGCCAGCAACAGGGCCAGCAGAATGCTGCTGTTCAGCAACAGGTCCGAGCGGTAGTGCAGGGAGTCGGCCCGTACTGCGGTGGAGCCGGTCAGGCGAATGACCTTGTGCTGCAGTGCCAGCAAGGCAAGCGTCAGCACCAGTGACAGCAGCATCACTGCAATGCCGACACCGGTGTCGCCCAAAGGCTGCGGCGTGTGCAGGCGTTCGGCCGCCTGCACGCCAATCAGCACCGCACTGACGCCGATGAACAGCGCCTGCGCCATACCGGCCAAGGCTTCGGCCTTGCCATGGCCAAAACGGTGGTCGTCGTCGGCGGGGCGCAAGGCGTAGTGCACGGCGAGCAGGTTGATAAACGACGCGACAGCATCCAGTGCCGAGTCGGTCAACCCGGCCAGCAGGCTGACCGAGCCGCTCAGCCACCAGGCCAGGGCCTTGCTCAGCACCAGGATACTGGCCACCGCCAGTGAGGCGCGGGTGGCCAGGCGTAGCAGGCGCTGGTGTTCGGCTGGGGTGATCATCCGTGGTCAAGTCCGTGTGTGGGGTTCAGGCTGCCGGCACCAGGCCCAGGCTGGCCAGCTGTTCGACGCTGCCGCGGTGCTGGATCAGCCGTGGGTCGTTCAGCGGCAGGCGCTGGCCCAGTTCGCTTTCGAGAATGGCCTGCAACTTCAGGTTGTCGACCTTGCCGTCGGGGCTTACCGCTTCTTGCAGCTTGGCCGGGTCGACCTGGGCGGTGCGGCCACCCGGGTAGTAGATGGCGCCGGTGGCAAAGTCGATGCCGAAGGCAATCAGCCCCGGGATCACGTAGAACAGGATGCCGATGGCGTCCATTGCGGCTACCACGGGGTCGATCTTGCCGCCGATCTGGCCGCGCCGGTCCGGGTAGAAAATGGTGCCGCAGGCCGTCAGCTGGGTCAGCAAGGTGGCGATGAGAGCGCCGCCGATGACGCGGGATGGGATGCGCATGTAAATCTCCGAGAGGGTTTTCAGCAGGGCAAGCGAAGCGCCTGCGCCTGAAGCTTAAGACCATGATAGAGCAGGCTGGGTTCGCCGTTATACTCGCCAGATTGTTCGAGGACCACCATGATTTCATTACCGATCGATGCCGTCTTGCCTGCCTTGCGCCAAGCCCTGGAAAACCGTCACGAAGCCGTGCTCGAAGCGCCACCCGGCGCCGGCAAGACCACCCGCGTGCCGCTGGCGCTGCTGAACGAGCCGTGGCTGGCCGGGCAGACCATTCTCATGCTCGAACCCCGGCGCCTGGCGGCGCGGGCGGCGGCCGAACGGCTGGCCAGTGAACTGGGCGAGCAGGTCGGTGAAACGGTGGGTTATCGCATTCGCCTGGACAGCAAGGTCGGGCCGAAAACCCGTATCGAGGTGGTGACCGAAGGCATTCTTACCCGCCGCCTGCAAGCCGACCCGGCGCTGGAAGGTGTGGGCCTGCTGATCTTCGACGAATTTCACGAGCGCAGCCTGGATGCCGACCTGGCCCTTGCCCTGAGCCTCAATGGCCGTGAGTTGCTGCGTGACGACCCGCCACTGAAGATCATGCTGATGTCCGCAACCCTGGAGGGCGAGCGCCTGTCACGGCTGCTGGATGAAGCCCCGGTGGTCAGCAGCGAGGGCCGCATGCACCCGGTGGATATCCGCTGGGGGCGGCCTTTCCAGCCGGGCGAGTTCATCGAGCCACGGGTCGTGGACAGCGTGCTGCAGGCCTTGGCCGAGCAGACGGGGAGCGTGCTGGTGTTCTTGCCCGGCCAGGCCGAAATCCGCCGGGTGCACCAGAGCCTGCAGGAGGCACTGGGCGAGCGGCCGGAGATTTTGCTGTGCCCGCTGCATGGCGAACTTGACCTCAATGCCCAGCGCGCAGCCATCGACCCGGCGCCCAAGGGCCTGCGCAAGGTGGTGCTGGCCACCAATATCGCCGAGACCAGCCTGACCATCGACGGCGTGCGCGTAGTGATCGATGCCGGCCTGGCCCGGGTGCCGCGGTTCGATCCTGGCAGTGGCATGACCCGGCTGGACACCCAGCGTATCTCCCGCGCCAGCGCCACCCAGCGCGCCGGCCGTGCCGGCCGGCTGGAGCCGGGCGTGTGCTACCGGCTGTGGTCCGAGGCCCAGCATGACCAGTTGGCTGCCCATGGCAGCGCCGAAATCCTCCAGGCCGACCTGGCTGGTTTGGCCCTGCAACTGGCGCGTTGGGGCGTCGCACCTCATCAGTTGCGCTGGCTCGACCAACCGCCCAGCGCAGCGTTTTCCCAGGCTCAGGACCTGCTGGCGCGCCTGGGGGCATTTAAACCGGGCAGCCGCGACAACCTCAGCGATCACGGCCAGGCCATGGCCGAGCTGCCGGCTCACCCACGTATCGCCCATTTGTTGCTGCGTGGTCAGGGCCTGGGTTTGGCCGCCATGGCCTGTGATGTGGCGGCGTTGCTCGGCGAGCGGGATATCCAGCGTGGCGGCGGTTCCGACCTGCACAGCCGGCTGGCGTTGATCAGCGGCGAGACCAAGGCCAGCCGAGGCGGCCAGGGTGGCGTGCAGCGCGCCCGGCAGCTTGCGCGTCAGTACCGTGGCCTGTTGCGCGGCAAGGCCAAAGCCGCCGTCGCTGACCCTGATCACCCGCGCTGGCTTGGGGCTCTGCTGGCGCTGGCCTATCCCGACCGGGTTGCGCAGCAGCGGCGTGAAGGGGGCGCCGAGTATCGTCTGGCCAACGGCCGTGCAGCCTTGTTCGGTGAGGTCGATGCGTTGATGAAACACCCGTGGCTGGTGATCGCCGACCTGGGCAGCCGCCAGGGCCAGCGCGAAGAGCGTATCTACCTTGCGGCAGCATTCGACCCGGCGCTGCTCGATGATGTGCTGGCCGAGCAGGTAGAACGCGTCGATCTACTCGACTGGGACGAGCGCGAGCAGGTGCTGCGTGCCGAACGCCAAACCAAAGTGGGTGAGCTCATACTAAGCCGCGAACCACTGACCGGCCTGAGTGACGAAGCGCGCGCCAAAGCGCTGCTCGGCCTGGTACGACGCAAAGGTCTGAACCTGCTGACATGGACACCGGAACTGCGCCAGTGGCAGGCACGGGTGGCACTGTTACGCCAGCTGGACCTGGACAGGGGCGGGCAAAGCGAATGGCCCGACCTGGGTGACGAGGCGCTGCTCGCCAGCCTGGAAGACTGGTTGCAGCCCTACCTTGGCAAAGTGTCCCGCCTCAGCCACTTCAGCGCGCTGGACCTGCCGTCGATACTGCGCAACCTGCTGCCCTGGCCGCTGCCGCAACGCCTGGACGAACAGGCACCCGCGCATCTGGCCGTGCCGTCCGGCTCGAACATCCGCCTGGACTACAGCGAAATCCCGCCGATTCTTGCCGTGCGCCTGCAAGAATTGTTCGGCCTTGCCGACACCCCACGCATTGCCAATGGCCGGCAGCAGGTCAAGTTGCACCTGCTGTCACCGGCACGCCGACCCGTGCAGGTGACCCAGGACCTGGCCAATTTCTGGCGCACCACTTATGCCGAGGTAAAGAAAGACCTGAAAGGGCGGTACCCCAAGCATTACTGGCCGGACGACCCGCTGGTGGCCGAGGCTACAGCACGGGCCAAGCCCAGGGGGACGTGACCGTAGCCGGGCTGGTGGTCAGTCGGCTTCACCTTCCAGCAGCATGAACAGGCGGTACAGCACCACAGTGCTGAACAGCTGCAGGAAGCCGCTGAGGCTGTCCATGGCCAGCTCCATGCCGGGCGATGGCTCGGGGAACGCCATCAGCAGCAGCCCGTCGATCAGCCAGATCGGTGCCAGCACTGCCAGCACGCAGATCATGATGCGCATGAAGTGCCCGGTAGTCATGCGGGCGCTTTCGCGCATCGACTGCACCACCGGCAGGCCGCGCAGCACCAGCAGGTACTCGGCGAACACCAGGTTGATCATGATCCACACGCCCGGGAAGATGAACAGCGCAAGGCCGGCCATGATCAGCAGCGAGCTGATCAGGATCAGCAGGGCCAGTTGTGGCCATAGTTGCAAGGCGCGGGCGAACAGGTCGCGCTTGCCGATGTCCTGGCCGTTGCTGCGGGTGTGCAGGTAAAGAATCAGTGCCGCACTGTACAGCGGGTAGAACAGCAGGCTGACCAGCATGCCGTAGGCCGGCGATGCCTGGTCGCCCATCTGCCGGTACAGCAGCTGGGTGAGCAAGGCTTCCAGCACCACCAACGGCAGGCACAGCTGGAGAATGTTCGGCAGGTGGCGGCGGAAGAAGTACAGGGAGTCGCGCAGAACGCTCAGCGGATTCATCAGTCAACATCGCATGGCAGTAAAAACAGGGGCATAACTTTAGCCCAAAGCAGGCGTGGGGCTGTCACTTGCTGAAAAAAGTTTCACGGCGCCGGTGATTGAATCCTGTGCCGCTACACCCCATCTTTGACGCTGTCCGTTGTCACGCTACCCCACGAGGTCGCCCCATGAACACTGAAGAACAAACCCTGATCGACGGCCTGTTCGGCCGCATCAAGCAAGCCGAAGACCCGAACCAGCCGCGTGACGCGCAGGCCCAGGCGTGCATCGAGCAACACCTGCGTCAGCAGCCGGCGGCGCCTTACTACATGGCACAGGCAATTCTGGTGCAGGAGGCGGCAATCAAACGCCTCGACGAGCAGAACAAGCAACTGGAGGCCGAGCTGAAGCAGGCCCGCGCCCAGGCCGAGGCCGCACAAGCCGGTAACAGCGCACCAGGCAACGGCGGCGGTGGCTTCTTGTCCAGCATCTTTGGCTCGGGCGGGCGCAGTGCGGCCCCGGCTGTGCAGCCTCAGCGCCCTTCGGCGCCGCCTGCAGCATCCGGCGGTGGCTGGCGCGAGCCGTCGGCCCCAGGTTTCTCCCAGCCTCAGCCTCAGCCGCAGCAGCCTGGCTTTGGCGCTGCGCCGGCGCGCAGCGGTGCCAGCAGCTTCCTCGGTGGGGCCATGCAGACCGCAGCCGGTGTGGCCGGTGGTGTGTTGCTGGCGCAGGGCATCAGCAGCCTGTTCAACCATAACTCGCAGCCGGAAGAGGTGGTCGAGGTGATCAAGGAAGAGCCAGCACCGGCCAGTGACAGCGGCGGCTGGAACGACCAGGGCGGGCAGCAGCAGGTGGCTGACAACGGTGGTTGGGGCAGCGACCAGGGCGGTTATGCCGACTCCGATTACGGCAGTGACGATGGCGAGTTCTTCTCGGACGACGATTCGTACGTCTGACAGGTCTGGCATACTGCTGGCAATTCTGGGGGCGCTTGGCGCCCCTTCGCGGGCACGCCCGCGAAGGGCTGCGCAGCAGCCCCCGGTATCCCAGGCCAGACATGAGGTTCCCAGGTGAAAAAGATCGCGCTGTTCGCCGATGTGCAGAACCTCTACTACACCGTGCGCCAGGCGCACGGCTGCCATTTCAACTACACCGCGTTGTGGGCTGACGTCAGCCGTGAAGGCCAGATTGTCGAAGCGGTGGCGTATGCCATCGACCGTGGCGACAGCAAGCAACAGCAGTTCCAGCAGATTTTGCGCAACCTTGGTTTCGATGTCCGCCTCAAACCCTTCATCCAGCGCAGCGATGGTTCGGCCAAAGGGGACTGGGATGTGGGTATTACCCTGGATGTGATCGACGCGGCCAGCCGGGTCGACCAGGTGGTGCTGGCCTCTGGCGATGGTGACTTCGACCTGTTGCTGGAACGGGTGATCCAGCGCCACGGTACAGAGGCCGTGGTGTATGGCGTGCCTGGGCTAACCGCCTTGTCGTTGATCCGTGCGGCCACCCGCTATGTGCCCATCGAGGGTAAGCTATTGCTCAAACATTGAGGCCCTTTGATGGAACGTATTGCTGTAATCGACTTTGAAACTACCGGCATCAGCCCTGGCGCTGGCTGCCGCGCCACCGAAGTGGCGGTGGTGATGCTGGA
This sequence comes from Pseudomonas sp. NMI542_15, assembly GCF_021283425.1. Taxonomy (NCBI): domain Bacteria; kingdom Pseudomonadati; phylum Pseudomonadota; class Gammaproteobacteria; order Pseudomonadales; family Pseudomonadaceae; genus Pseudomonas; species Pseudomonas sp. NMI542_15. The sequence goes on from NZ_JAJSRO010000012.1 coordinate 12,769, forward strand.
GGGCGGGCGCATTGTCGAGCGCTACCAGAGCCTGATGAACGCCGGTGTGCCGGTGCCAGCCTTCGTCGCCGGGCTGACTGGCATTCCACCGCCATGCTGCGCAGCGCGCCGCCGGTGGACAAGGTAATGAACGAAGTCGCCGAGTTCGTCGGGGTCACCCCGTTGCTGGCGCACAACGCTGCCTTCGACCAGAAGTTCTGGGACTACGAGCTGAGCCGCATTGGCCGTAGCCGTAGCCAGTCTTTCGCCTGCTCCCTGCTGCTGTCCCGGCGCCTGCTGCCGATGGCACCGAACCACAAGCTGGGCACTTTGACCCGCTGGGCCGGCCTACCGGATACCGGTACCGCGCACAGGGCCATGGCCGATGCCGAGATGGCCGCCAACCTGCTGCAACATTTGGTAGGCGAATTGCGCCAGGCCCATGGTGTACAGCAACTCTCGCACGACCTGCTTTGCCGTTTGCAGAAGACCCCGGCTGCGAAAATGCGCGAAGCGCTGGCCAAATACCGTTAGGCAACACTGCCCCTAAACCGGACGCACCACAATTGTGCCGCTCATTTGCACCCGTTCTGTAACGTACCTTGACCCAGGCAGGCCGTTAGACTGAATGACCCGTAAACGGATTTCGAGTTTTCCCATGCCTGCCTCCCGTCGCTTCCCGTTGTTGCTCATCGGTGCTTTCCTGGCCTTGTACCTGGTCTGGGGCTCTACCTACCTGTTCATTCGCATTGGTGTGGAGAGCTGGCCGCCGATGCTCATGGCCGGGGTGCGCTTCCTGATTGCGGGTGGTCTGCTGTACGGTTTTCTGCGCTGGCGTGGTGCGCCGGCGCCGACCTGGGCGCAGTGGCGGGCGGCAGGGGCAATCGGTTTTCTGCTGCTTAGCTGTGGCAACGGCGGCGTGACCGTGGCCGAGCATGCAGGGGTGGCATCGGGCGTGGCGGCGCTGGCAGTGGCCACAGTTCCCTTGTTCACCTTGCTGTTCGGCCTGTTGTTCGGGCACCGCAACTCGAGATTGGAGTGGGCTGGGATCGCCCTGGGGCTGGTAGGTATCGGCCTGCTGAACCTGGGCTCCAACCTGCAGGCAAGCCCGATGGGTGCGGCGCTGATTGTTTTCGCGGCTGCGTCGTGGGCGTTCGGTTCGGTGTGGAGCAAGACCTTGCCGTTGCCCCAAGGGCCGATGGCCAGCGCTGCAGAAATGCTGGTGGGTGGCGCGGCGCTGTTGCTGGGCAGCGTGCTGTCTGGCGAGCGTATGACGCAGATGCCGACTGCGGCCGGCTGGGGGGCGTTGGCCTACCTGGTGTTCTTCGGCTCGATCCTGGCGTTCAGTGCCTACATGTACCTGCTCAAGCACGTACGCCCGGCGGCGGCCACCAGCTATGCCTACGTTAACCCGGCGGTTGCCGTGCTGCTGGGCATTGTCTTTGCCGGCGAACAGATTGGCGCCGAGGAGTGCGTGGCCATGGCGGTGATTATCGGTGCGGTGGTGCTGATCGGCCTGCCACAGTGGCGCAAGGCACCTACGCCTGCGCAGCCGTTGGAAGGCGAAATCTGCAAGTAGGCCGGGGTGATGCGGTAAACTTGCCGCCTTCGCTGAACCCCCTGACGGTATTGCCATGAATTTCGCCAAACTCGGCCTGATCGAACCCCTGCTGCGCACGCTGCAGCAGCTGGACTACACCACCCCGACCCCGGTGCAGGCCAAGGCCATCCCCGCCGTGCTGGCCGGCCGCGACCTGATGGCCGCGGCCCAGACCGGCACCGGCAAGACCGCAGGCTTTGCCCTGCCCGTGCTGCAGCGCCTGGCACTGGAGGGCGAGAAGGTGGCCAGCAACTCGATCCGCGCGCTGGTGCTGGTGCCTACCCGTGAGCTGGCCGAGCAGGTGCACAACAACGTGCGCGAGTATGCCGAGAACCTGCCCCTGAGCACTTACGCGGTGTACGGCGGCGTCAGCATCAACCCCCAGATGATGCGCCTGCGCCGTGGCGTCGACCTGTTGGTGGCCACCCCGGGCCGCTTGCTCGACCTGTTCCGGCAGAATGCGGTGAAGTTCAACCAGGTGCAGACGCTGGTGCTGGACGAAGCTGACCGCATGCTCGACCTGGGCTTTGCCGAAGAACTGCAATCGGTGTACGCCGCGCTGCCGCGCAAGCGCCAGACGCTGTTGTTTTCTGCCACGTTCTCTGACCAGATTCGCGTACTGGCGGGGCTGGCGTTGAATGACCCGCTCAGTATCGAAGTGAGCCCGCGCAACGCCACTGCAACCAGCGTCAAACAGTGGCTGGTGCCTGTGGACAAAAAGCGCAAGGAAGACCTGTTCTGTCACCTGCTGCGCAAACAGCGCTGGAGCCAGGTGCTGGTGTTTGCCAAGACCCGTAACGGTGTCGACCAGTTGGTGTCGCGCTTGCTGGCCGAAGGCGTAAACGCCGACGGCATCCACGGTGACCGCCCGCAGGCCACCCGCCAGCGGGCGCTGGACAGCTTCAAGGCCCGCGAGATTCAGGTACTGGTGGCGACCGACGTGGCGGCCCGTGGCCTGGATATCGACGACCTGCCGCTGGTGGTCAACCTCGACCTGCCGATCGTCGCCGAGGATTACGTGCACCGCATCGGGCGTACCGGGCGGGCGGGTAACAAGGGCGAGGCGATTTCGCTGGTGTGCGCGGATGAAGTGCAGTTGCTGGGGGCTATCGAAGTGCTGACCCGGCAGACCCTGCCACGCCATGAAGAACCGGATTTCATCCCTGATCACCGGGTGCCGATGACCGACGCCAGTGGCCAGGTGATCAAGAAGCCGAAGAAGCCCAAAAAGCCGAAAGAGAACAGCCCCAAGCGCGGGCTGGGGCGTTGGATGGACAGTGGGGAGCCGGAGCCGGCAGTGAAGGCGGTGCGCAAGGTGCCGAGCTTCAATGGTGGGCCGCGTAAGCGTAAGCCTTGAGATTGATGGGGCCGCTTTGCGGCCCCAAAATTTGTCAGGAAACCCGCGTAACCCACTCCGCCGCCGCCCGCCCGGCACGCAACCCGCTGGCAAAGCAAGCCGTCAGCAGGTACCCCCCGGTCGGCGCCTCCCAGTCCAGCATCTCGCCGGCACAGAACACCCCCGGCATGCTTTTGACCATCAACCCCTCATCCAGCCCCTCGAAGCGTACCCCGCCGGCACTGCTGATTGCTTCATCCAGTGGCCGCGTACGCACCAATGTGATCGGCAAGGCCTTGATCGCCTGGGCCAGCGCCAATGGGTCGGCAAAGGTCGCCTGATCGGTCAGCTCGCGCAGCAGCGCCGCCTTGACGCCATCAATGCCCAGCTGGCTGTGCAGATGCTTGGCCATGGAGCGCGAACCGCGTGGCTTGGCCAGTGCCTGGGCAATTTTGTCCACAGGCTTGTCTGGCAGCAGGTCGAGCAGCAGTACCCCTCGGCCTTCGCGGTTGATGGCTTCGCGCACCGGTGCCGACCAGGCATACACCAGGCTGCCTTCAACACCCTGCGCGGTGAGGATGAACTCGCCTTTGCGCGGCGCGCTGCCGGGGACGCTGAGGGCAATGTTCTTCAGCGGTGCGCCCGCGAATTTCTCCTTCAACAATGCGCTCCAGCCATCCACCTCAAACCCGCAGTTGCTGGGCTGCAAAGGCGAGATATCCACAGCCCGTTCAGCCAGTAATGGCTGCCAGGCGCCATCCGAACCCAATCGCGCCCAACTGCCGCCACCCAGCGCCAGTACCACGACTGCAGCCTGCACCGCGCGCTCGCCCTGTGGATAAGCGATCCGCAAGGCACCGTCGGCATTCCAGCCCAACCAACGGTGGCGGGTGTGGATAACTACCCCGCAGTCGCGCAGCCGCTTGAGCCAGGCGCGCAGCAGGGGGGCGGCTTTCATGTCGGTGGGGAACACCCGCCCCGAGGTGCCGACGAAGGTTTCGATGCCCAGGCTGTGAATCCACTGGCGCAAGGCTTCGGCGTCGAAGCCGCGCAGCAGCGCCTCGACTTCGCCCTGGCGCCCGGCATAGCGTGAAACGAACGCCGGGTACGGCTCGGAGTGGGTGATGTTCATCCCGCCAACACCCGCCAGCAGGAACTTGCGCCCCACCGAAGGCATGGCGTCGAACACCTCGACCGCCAGGCCTGCCTGGGCCAGTGCTTCGGCAGCCATCAGGCCGGCGGGGCCACCACCAATAACGACGGCGAGAGGAGGGGAGGCGGGGTTCAGATCGGACATGGTGGGCAGCAGGCTGTGGAAAAGATGCGCATTCTAGCGCAGCGCTGCCCATGGAAGCACTGGTCAAAAAATGATCATAGTTCTGCAGGCCTTGCGTACAAAGGGCTACAGCGCCTTTCCCGCAGGTTATCCACAAGCGGTTCCACAGTCACTGTGAACAACCGATGACGCGTGCCGCGCTGTGGTGAAGGATGCCATGGCGCCTGGCCAACGCTTCGCGGTCCTTGCTGTAGCCGCCGCCGATCACGCCAACCACCGGGATGTCACGGCCCAGACAATGGCGCAGCACCGCTTCGTCACGGGCGGCCAGGCCGGCGTCAGTCAGTTGCAGGTAGCCCAGGGCGTCGTCCTTGTGCACATCGACGCCGGCGTCATACAGCACCAGGTCGGGTTGATAGAGCGGCAGCAGGTAGTTAAGGGTGTCGTCCACCACCTTCAGGTAGGCCGCATCGCCCATGCCACGGGGCAGGGGAATGTCCCAGTCGCTCTGCGCCTTGCGGGCCGGGAAGTTCTGTTCGCAATGCAACGACACGGTGATGGCCTCGGGGGTGTCGTGCAGGATGCGCGCGGTGCCGTCACCCTGGTGCACATCGCAATCGAAGATCAGTACCCGGTGTACCCGGCCAGCCTCCAGCAGGTAGCGGCTGATCACGGCCAGGTCGTTGAAGATGCAGAAGCCGGCGGGGTGGTCGTAATGGGCATGGTGGGTGCCACCGGCGAGGTGGCAGGCGATGCCATGTTGCAGCGCCATCTCGGCGGTCAGCAGCGAGCCACCCACAGCCCGCACCGTGCGCCGGGCCAGGGCTTCGCTCCAGGGCAGGCCGAGGCGACGCTGGTCCTCGCGGGACAGGTCGCCGTTCATGTAACGCTCGATATAGCCACGGTCGTGGGCCAGGGCGAGGATATCGTTGGGGCAGATGTCCGGGCGCAGCAATGCCTGGTCGGTGGTCAGCCCGCTGTCCACCAGGTGGTCATGCAGCAGGCGGAACTTGTCCATCGGGAAGCGGTGTTCGGCGGGGAACTCCGGGCTGTAGTCTTCGTGGTAGATCAGCGGCAACGGCATGGGTGGGGTCGCAATCAGGGCCAGTGCTGATCTTGCCATGACGGGTGACTGCAATGGGAGTACCTGTTTTTTTCGCCGGTACTGGCCCTTTTGTGGGAGCGGCCTTGTGTCGCGATTGGGCCGCTCCCACAGGGATCGCGTTTACGTTTGAGGGCTATTTTCCTGTGCTGGCCAATACGCGTTGCCAGTCGGGTTCGTTCAGTCGCCCGAGGATGCGTGCCTTGCCATTGCCATCCACCGACACGAACAGGGCACTGGCATAGCCACTCTCGCGCTCGCCACCCGCAACGTTCTGCTGGCGGGCGAAATGGTCGATGCAGCCATTGTGGGTCACCAGCACCAGGTTGTGGCCGGGGCGCTTGCGTGACAGTGCTTCACTGGCGAACTGGTTGTCACAGCCTTCCAGCCAGTTCTCGCTGGCCACCGCCTGGCCGAGGATGAAATGCGCGGTTTGCCGGGTGCGCAGTTTCGGGCTGCTAAGCATATCGGTGTTGTCAAGGCCCAGTTGGTGCAACCCTTGGCCAACGCGTCCGGCGGCCTGGCTGCCGGCCACGGTGATGCCGGTGGGGTCGCCCAGGCAGGGGCCGGGGGCGCTGTCGCAGCGTTCGGCGTGGCGGATCATCACGATCACTGCGCCGTCGGCCCAGTCCTGCAGCAGGCCGCTGTCACTCAGTTGTTGCTCGTTACCAAGGTCCACGATATGCGTCCTCGTCGCCAGCCAGGTGGTCACCGCCGCCACGACCATGCAAAGCCCAAGGGCGGCACCGAGGGCTTTGCGTGACAGGCGCCGCTTGCGCCGGGCGTGAATGGCAGGGTGTCCCAGGGTGTTGCTCGATAGCATGTGTTGCTCCGTTGGCGGTGCCGCGGTTGGCGCGGAGGTGGATGGCAGCATCCTGCCAAGTGGCCTGTCGGGGACCGGTGAAGGGCGTGTGAAAATTGCATTTGGCGGCTGCCGGCTGGGTGAACCCCGCGCCCGCGCCTACGCTGTAAACTGCAAGGCGGTAAACCGGAGCAGGCACGATGACCCCCATTCTTGAACTGGAAAGCGCACGGCTGGTGCTGCGTCAATGGCATGACGATGACTTGCGCGAGTTCGCCGCGCTGTGCGCCGACCCACAGGTGATGCGCTATTTTCCGGCGCCGCTGACGCGTGTTGAGGCGGCAGCGTTGATCGGCCGGGTACGCGGGCATTTCAATGAGTACGGCTTTGGCCTGTGGGCCTTGGAGCGCAAGGACAGTGGCGCATTCATCGGCATGACCGGGTTGCTCAATGTCAACTTCGACGCGCCTTTTGCCCCGGCGGTGGAGATCGGCTGGCGCCTGGCACGTCGCCACTGGGGCCTGGGCTTTGCCAGCGAGGCGGCGTGGACCTGCCTGCGTTGTGCTTTCGCCCAATTGCGCCTGGAAGAGGTGGTGTCGTTCACTAGCGAGAGCAACTTGCCGTCGCAGAAGGTGATGCAGGCCATCGGCATGCAGCAGGACCTGAACGGCAGCTTCGAACACCCCCGCCTGCCCGTGGGGCACCCGTTGCGCCCGCATGTGCTGTACCGCATCGACCGCGCGCTTTGGGAGCGCACCCTGCGCGCCTGAATGCACGGCCATGCCCGGTAAGAATGACAAACCCTGTATCATTTGCCTTCATAACGAGCGCTGTAGAGACGTGTTGCCTTGCGAGGAGAACCCCCAATGAGTCATGTGTTGGACGACCTGGTCGACCTGTTGAGCCTCGAATCCATCGAGGAGAACCTGTTCCGTGGACGCAGCCAGGACCTGGGCTTCCGTCAGTTGTACGGTGGGCAGGTGCTGGGCCAATCGTTGTCGGCGGCCAGCCAGACAGTCGAGGACGCCCGCCATGTGCATTCGTTGCATGGCTACTTCCTGCGCCCGGGCGATGCCAGCCTGCCGGTGGTGTACTCGGTGGACCGCGTGCGCGATGGCGGCAGCTTCAGTACCCGACGGGTGACGGCGATCCAGAAGGGCCAGACCATCTTCACCTGCAGCGCGTCGTTCCAGTACGACGAGGAAGGTTTCGGGCACCAGGCGCAAATGCCTGACGTGGTCGGCCCGGAAAACCTGCCCACCGAGGTGGAGCTGGCCCGCGCCATGGCCGACCAGTTGCCCGAGCGTATTCGCGACAAAGTGCTGTGCGCCAAGCCAATCGAGATCCGCCCGGTCACCGAGCGCGACCCGTTCAACCCCAAGCCCGGCGACCCGGTGAAGTACGCCTGGTTTCGCGCCGACGGCAACCTGCCCGACGTACCCGCCCTGCACAAGTACCTGCTGGCCTATGCCTCGGACTTCGGCCTGCTGACCACGGCGTTGCTGCCGCATGGCAAGTCGGTGTGGCAGCGCGACATGCAAATCGCCAGCCTCGACCATTCGCTGTGGTTCCATGGCAACCTGCGCGCCGATGAGTGGCTGCTGTACGCAACAGACAGCCCCTGGGCCGGGAACTCCCGCGGTTTCTGCCGCGGCAGCATCTTCAACCAGGCCGGGCAACTGGTGGCATCGTCGAGCCAGGAAGGCCTGATTCGCCATCGCAAGGACTGGGCATGAGCCTGGGCGAGGTGCGTCACTGGGTGTTCGACATGGACGGTACCCTGACCGTGGCCGTGCATGATTTCGACGCCATTCGCGTGGCGTTGGAGATACCGGCCGAGCACGACATCCTCACCCACCTGGCGGCGTTGCCGGCAGACGAAGCGGCGGCCAAGCATGCCTGGTTGCTGGAGCACGAACGCGACCTGGCGGTAGCCTCCACGGCGGCCACCGGGGCGGTGGAGCTGGTGCGCGAGTTGGCCGGGCGCGGGTGCCGGCTGGGCATCCTGACCCGCAATGCCCGCGAGCTGGCGCATGTGACGCTGGAGGCCATCGGCTTGGCAGACTGCTTCCCGGTGGAGCACATTCTTGGGCGTGACGAAGCGGCGCCCAAGCCAAGCCCGGATGGGCTGCTGAAAATTGCCGGTGCCTGGGGCGTGGCGCCGAGCGAGCTGGTGATGGTGGGGGATTACCGGTTTGACCTGGACTGCGGTCGTGCAGCGGGTGCGCGCACGGTGCTGGTGAACCTGCCGGATAACCCATGGCCGGAGCTGGCGGACTGGCATGCGGCCGATTGCCGGGCACTGAAGGTGATGCTGGGCTGATTTTGTGTTGGCAATGCGGGACTCTTCGCGGGCATGCCCGCTCCCACAATGGCACTTGCTCCCTGCGCGACAGCGCAGCCCAACTGATTTACTGATTTAGCAATGACTTTGTGGGAGCGGGCTTGTCCCGCGAACCCCGGCGCAGCCGGGCCATGCATCGTGTCGCCTGCTTCGCGGGGCAAGCCCGCTCCCACAGGTATTGCGCAAGTCTCAGGGCTGTGGTGCCCCTGTGGGAGCGGGCGTGCCCGCGAAAGGGCCGAACCTGTCTATGCTGAACCCCATTCTTTCCTCTGATACGGAGACCCACCCATGACCAGCAAGGCCATCTACGTACAACCCGGCGGCGGCTACGACAAGGTCGAGGTCGGCACAAGCGAGGCCGCTGCCCCCAAGGCCGGCGAAATCACCGTGCGCCTGCACGCCAGCTCCCTCAACTATCACGACTTTGCAGTGGTCAGCGGCATGTGGGGCCCGAGCGAGCGGCGTATCCCCATGGCCGATGGCGCTGGTGAAGTGGTTGCGGTGGGCGAAGGTGTCAGCGAGTTCCAGGTGGGCGACGATGTGGTCAGCACCTTCTTCCCCGACTGGCTCGACGGCCAGGCCAACGTCGAAGGCTTTGGCAGGGTACCCGGCGACGGCCTCGATGGTTATGCCCGTGAGCAGGTCACTGCCCGTGCCACCGCGTTCACCCTGGCCCCCAAGGGCTTCAGCCACGCTGAAGCGGCTACCCTGACCACCGCAGGCCTCACCGCCTGGCGTGCGCTGATGAGCGACGACCACCTCAAACCTGGCGACACGGTACTGGTGCAAGGCACCGGTGGTGTGTCGATCTTCGCCCTGCAGTTCGCCAAGCTGGCTGGCGCCACCGTGATCGCCACGTCGTCCAGCGACGCCAAGCTGGAGCGCCTGAAGGCCCTGGGCGCCGACCACCTGATCAATTACAAGAGCACCCCGGCTTGGGGTGAGAAGGTGCGCGCGCTCACCGGCAACCGCGGTGTCGACCATGTGATCGAAGTGGGCGGCCCGGCGACGCTGGAGCAGTCGATGATTGCCGCGCGCATCGGTGGGCATGTCTCGCTGATCGGCATCCTTACCGGCGTGGCCGGTCAGCTGCCGCTGGTGCAGGCGCTGGTGCGGCAGATTCGTCTGCAAGGTGTGCTGGTGGGCAGCCGCGCCCAGCAGCAGGCGATGGTGAGGGCGATCGATGCCAACGGCCTGCGGCCGGTGGTGGACAAGCACTTCGAACTGGAGCAGATCGTCGAAGCGTTCCGCTACCAGGAAAGCAACCGGCATTTCGGCAAGATCTGCCTGACCTGGTGAAGGCTGGACTCCCAAAGGCCCTGCCCATACGCGGGACCTGTGTGAGCGGGCGCACCCGCGAAGGGCTGCGCAGCGGCCCCTAGCCCGGCAGCAAACGGTCGCGGCTGTTGGACAGGTGCAGGCAGACCGCCGCCCTCGCTGCGTCCGGGTCTTGCCGGCGGATGGCATTGAGGATTGCCTCGTGCTCCAGGTTGGCCAGGTACGCCTGCCGCGCCAGCTTCGCCCCGCCGCGTTCGGCCAGGGCCATGCGGTTGCGCGGGATCAGGCTGTTGCCCAGGTGCAGCAGCATCTCGGTGAAGTACAGGTTGCCGGTGGCCTCGGCAATCAGTAGGTGGAAACGTCGGTCGGGCTCGATACAGCTGTCGCCGGCGGCTGCCAGGTCCTGATAGTCATCCAGCGCCTGGCGCATGCGCACCAGGTGCCCCTCGTCACGGCGCAGCGCAGCCAGGGCGGCGGCCTGGCCTTCCAGGCCAATACGCAGTTCCAGCAGGTCACGCACATTCGCCGCGCTTTCCGCTGCCATACGCAGCCCGGCCTGGGCCTGGCGCGCCATCACGAAGGTACCGATACCGTGGCGCGGCTCTACCAGCCCGGAGGCCTGCAACTTGGACAAGGCCTCACGCACCACCGTGCGACTGACCCCGTGCTCGCGCACCAGCGTGTTCTCTGAAGGCAGCTTGTCGCCCGGCTTGAAGGTGCCCAGCAAAATCTGTTGGGTCAGGCTGGAGACAAGGTCATGGGCGCGGCTGTGGCCGTGCTTGCGGGCGTTTTCGGGTTCCATGCTGTGATCCGTTTCGCGCTTAACTTGTACGACAAGTTAAACCATCAAATTATTTTTTGCCGATTTTTTGTGCCTTCAGACTGCTGTTTAGCTTCGCTGTTTTTGAAAGATCGCAGCATGTTTACATTATGACAGCTTGTATTTTGCTGTTTTGCCGACATTGTTGATCTTGTCGTACAACATCGCCACGCATATGCTCATCCCCACTGCCATGTCAGACAACCCAGACCCGCACAAAAACAATTAGTGGGAGATTTGCAAGTGAACGACACCCTCACTCCGTCTGCCCGGCACGACAGTGACGCCTTGGCCAGTGCCGTGGCCAAGGTCAAGCGTCATGTCCTGCCGCTGTTTGTCATCATGTTCATCGTCAACTACCTCGACCGCGTCAATATCGGTTTCATCCGCCCGCACCTGGAAAGCGACCTGGGCATCAGCGCTGCGGCCTATGGCTTTGGCGCCGGCTTGTTCTTCATTGGTTATGCGTTGTTCGAAGTGCCTTCGAACATGTTGATGCAAAAGGTGGGGGCGCGGCTTTGGCTGACCCGCATCATGTTCACCTGGGGCTTGGTAGCCACGGCCATGGCCTTTGTGCAAAACGAAACCCAGTTTTACGTGCTGCGCTTTCTGCTGGGGGTTGCCGAGGCGGGCTTCTTCCCTGGGGTGATCTACTACTTCACCCGCTGGCTGCCAGGCGCCGAGCGCGGCAAGGCGATTGCCATCTTCCTCAGCGGTTCGGCGCTGGCTTCGCTGATTTCCGGGCCGCTGGCCGGGGCGTTGATGCAGATTCAGGGCCTGGGTATGCATGGCTGGCAGTGGATGCTGTTCATCGAAGGCATGGCCTCGGTTGCACTGTGCTTCTTCGTGTTTTTCTGGCTGGATTCCAAGCCGCAAGATGCCAAGTGGTTGAGCCAGGCCGAGCAGGACGCGCTAGTGGCCGCCATCGACCGTGAGCAACGTGAGCGTGAAGCCGTTGGTACAGTCAAGGCATCGGCCTGGACCCTGCTCAAGGATCGCCAGATCGTGCTGTTCTGCGTGATCTACTTCTGCATTCAGTTGACCATCTACGCTGCCACCTTCTGGCTGCCTAGCATCATCAAGCGCATGGGTGACCTCAGCGACCTGCAGGTCGGCTTTTTCAACTCGATCCCGTGGCTGATCTCGATCCTGGCCATGTACGCCTTTGCCGCTGGTTCTGCGCGCTGGAAGTTCCAGCAGGCCTGGGTAGCCGGTGCCCTGTTGGTCGCCGCCATCGGCATGTTCATGTCCACCACCGGTGGGCCGGTGTTCGCCTTTGTCGCCGTGTGCTTCGCGGCCATCGGGTTCAAGTCGGCATCGTCACTGTTCTGGCCGATCCCGCAGGGTTACCTGGATGCCCGCATCGCGGCGGCAGTGATCGCCCTGATCAACTCGGTCGGCAACCTCGGCGGCTTTGTTGCCCCCACCACCTTCGGCCTGCTGGAGCAGCAGACCGGTTCGATCCAGGGTGGGCTGTACGGCCTGGCCGTGACCTCGGTGCTGGCGGCCATTGCCATCTTCTTTGTACGCACTCGCCCCAAGGGCGCCCCTACCGATGACCTCAAGGCCCCCTCGGCCCTGGGCCATACCCACTGATGACTGCGAGACAACAATCATGACTATGCAGACCAATCCCGCCGTTCATACCAGCACTCCGGTGGTCACCGACCTGCGCGTTATTCCCGTGGCCGGCCATGACAGCATGCTGCTGAACCTCAGTGGCGCCCATGGCCCGTATTTCACCCGCAACGTGGTAGTGCTGCGCGACAGCGCTGGCAATACCGGGCTGGGCGAGGTGCCTGGCGGTGAAAACATTCGCCAGACCCTGGAAGAAGCCCGCAACCTGGTGCTGGGCCAGCCGATCGGCCACTACCAGCGCGTGCTCAATGCCATGCGCCAGACCTTTGCCAGCCGGGACTCGGCTGGTCGCGGCCTGCAGACGTTTGACCTGCGCATTACCGTGCATGCAGTAACGGCCATCGAGTCGGCACTGCTCGACCTGCTTGGCCAGCACCTCAACGTGCCTATGGCAGCCTTGCTGGGCGAGGGGCAGCAGCGCGATGCGGTGAAGATGCTGGGTTACCTGTTCTACATCGGCGACCGTCAACACACCGACCTGGCCTACCGCAATGAGGCCGATGCAGATGACGACTGGTTCCGCGTGCGCCACGAGAAGGCCTTGACCCCGGAAGCGGTGGTGCGTCTGGCCGAAGCGGCCGAGCAGCGCTATGGCTTCAGCGACTTCAAGCTCAAGGGCGGTGTGCTGCGTGGCGAAGAGGAGATGGAAGCAGTGACGGCGCTGGCCGAGCGCTTCCCCGAAGCGCGTATCACCCTGGACCCTAACGGCGCCTGGTCACTGAAAGAGGCCATTGCCCTGTGTCGCGACAAGCATCACGTACTGGCCTATGCCGAAGACCCCTGCGGCGCCGAGAATGGTTACTCGGGCCGTGAGGTGATGGCCGAGTTCCGCCGTGCCACCGGCCTGCGCACCGCCACCAACATGATTGCCACCGACTGGCGGCAGATGGGCCATGCGATCCAGTCGCAGGCAGTGGATATTCCGCTGGCCGATCCGCACTTCTGGACCATGCAGGGCTCGGTGCGGGTAGCGCAGATGTGCAATGACTGGGGGCTGACCTGGGGTTCGCATTCGAACAACCATTTCGACATTTCGCTGGCGATGTTCACCCAGGTGGCGGCGGCGGCGCCGGGCGAGATCACCGCAATCGACACCCACTGGATCTGGCAGGACGGCCAGCGCCTGACCCGTGAGCCGCTGCGCATTGTCGACGGGCATGTGCGGGTCCCGGCTCGGCCGGGGCTGGGGCTGGAGCTGGATGAGGACCAGTTGGCCAAGGCCCATGAGTGCTACCGCAACATGGGGCTGGGGGCGCGGGATGACAGCGTGGCGATGCAGTTTCTGATCCCGGGCTGGCGCTTCGATAACAAGCGGCCTTGCCTGGTGCGTTGAGGCGGTTACAGGCCCGCAGTGCAAAGACAGCCCCGGGTGACCGGGGCTTTTTTGTGAGTAGCTGAAATCGCCTGGGCCGGCACTGGCAACCCACATCCAGATGAAAAACAAAAGCTCCAGATGGCGAGGTGGCGCGATCGGGCATGCCATTCGCGACATCTGGCGGTAATGGAACTGCCCTGTCGTGATCGAACAGTTCCGGGGCGTTCTCGTGTAATTTCCCGCAGCCCTGCAAGGCTTAAATGAAGCCCGAACCGCACGGACATGTTGCTCTGTGATGCGCGCCAAAGATCAACAACAGCGCGCGAGCAACCTGTCGACTTACTGATTTGAAAGGAGATATTTTCGCCTACACCTGCCCGTCCATCCTTGTGTCAGCAAAAAGAGAACAACATCAATGAGCACCGTGGGATCTGATGGCAACCTTGCACAAGGTTTCAAGCCTCGTCATGTAACGATGCTGTCCATCGCCGGCATCATCGGCGCCGGACTTTTCGTAGGCTCTGGCCACGCCATCGCGGCGGCCGGGCCAGCTACCATAGTTTCTTATTTCGTGGCCGGAACCCTGGTGGTACTGGTCATGCGCATGCTCGGCGAAATGGCCGTGGCACACCCTGATACCGGGTCATTTTCCACCTACGCCGACCAGGCCATCGGCCGCTGGGCCGGTTACACCATTGGCTGGCTGTACTGGTGGTTCTGGGTACTGGTGATCCCTATCGAAGCGCTGGCTGCCGGGCATGTGTTGAATGCCTGGTTCCCGCAGGTGGACAGCTGGATCTTCGCGCTGGCTTCGGTGCTGCTGCTGGCCTGCACCAACCTGTTCAGCGTGGCCAAATACGGTGAGTTCGAGTTCTGGTTCGCCATCCTCAAGGTTACGGCGATTCTGGGTTTCATCGGCCTGGGCTTTGCCGCGTTGATGGGCTGGTTGCCTAACCGCGAGGTCAGCGGCCTGAGCGGGCTGATGGCTGAATATGGCGGCTTCGCTCCGAAAGGTTGGTCGGCGGTGGTGGGTGCGTTCATCACCGTGATGTTCAGCTTCATCGGCACCGAGGCAGTGACCATCGCCGCGTCCGAGTCCAGCGACCCGTCGCGCAACATCGCCAAAGCCACCCGCTCGGTGATCTGGCGTATCAGCACCTTCTACATCCTGTCGATCTTCGTGATCATCTCGGTGGTACCGTGGAACGATCCGCAGTTGGCAGTGGTGGGCTCATACCAGCGTGCGCTGGAAATCATGAACATTCCCAACGCAGCGTTCATGGTCGACCTGGTGGTGCTGGTGGCAGTGACCAGTTGCATGAACTCGTCGATCTACATTGCTTCGCGGATGATGTATTCCCTGGCCAAGCGCGGTGACGCCCCGGCCTTCCTCAACAAGACCTCCAAGGTTGGCGTACCGCGCGCTGCCGTGTTTGGCAGTACCCTGATCGGGGCAGCTATCGCCGTTCTCAACTACTTCGCGCCAAAGGGGGTGTTCGAGTTCCTGCTGGCCAGCTCTGGGGCCATCGCCCTGCTGGTGTACATGGTCATCGCCATCTCGCAGCTGCGCATGCGCCGCCGCCTGGAGCGGGAGAACACCGAGCTGAAGTTCCGCATGTGGCTGTTCCCGTACCTGACCTGGGCGGTGATCATCTTCATTGCCGGGGCCTTGGCGGTGATGATGTACACGCCCGAGCACCGGGTAGAGGTAAGTTCTACGTTGGGCCTGGCGATCGTGATTTCCTTCCTGGGGATCGTTACCTCGCGCGGCCATGTGCAACCTGTGGGGGCGCGGTCGATGGGGTGATTCAGTTCACCTGGCGGTAGGGCGAAGGGCACCCGAGGATGGGTGCCCTTTGTTTTTCAGGGCGACGGTCAGGCCGTCATCATCTCGATGTACCTCATCACCGCCGGCGCTTTCTCGAAGCGCCGGTGAACCAGGCTTAGCCACGAGCTAGCTTGGCAATCGACGACCCGCCGGTAATTCACCTGTGGCAGGTTGATGCGCTGCACCACCGATTCCGGGACGACGGCAACGCCTTGCCCCAGTGATACCAAGGTAATCACTGCCACCAGGCTGCCGGGTTGTGGGCCAAGCCTGGGGACGAAACCACCTTGCGCGGCCACTTCCAGCGTGCCGGAAATTTGCTCGGGCAGGATGAAGGATTCGTTGGCCAGGCGCGAGGCCGGGATCTGCGGCATTTCGTTGATACGCGAGCTGGCGGGCAGGGCGAGGACGAAACCTTCCTGGTGCAAGGCGATGGCTTCCAGTTCGTCAGGCAGCTCCATCGGTGAGCGCACGTAGGCAAGGTCGAGCAAGCCGTCGCGGACCATGCCGGGCAGTTCGGCCATGGGCAGTTCACGGATATTCAGGCGCACGCCAGGGCAGGTTTCGCTGTAGCGGCTGACTTGCTGCTGGAGCATGCCCGAGTAGGCGGCTGAAGCCACGTAGCCCAGTTCGATACGCCCGCTTTCGCCACGGGCGGCCTTTTGTGCGCCCAGTTGCGCCGCATCGAACTGACGCACGGCGTGCTCCGCCTCGATCAACAATGCCTGGCCGGCGGCGGTCAGGTTGACCTCGCGCTGGCTGCGCTCGAACAGGCGTACGCCCAGTTCGCGCTCCATGTCCTGGATCTGGCGGCTGAGAGTGGGCGGGGCGATCCCCAGTTGCTCGGCGGCACGGGTGAAATGACCGTGACGGGCGACGCAGAGGAAATAGCGGAAATGGCGGATTTCCATGGGTGTTACCTACAGGGTAATGACGCAGGCCGCCGGGGCTAACAACGCTTTGGGTTGGCGGCGTTATGGTTGAGGCCAACACTACAAGGCTGGTGGCTTGGGGGTAAAGGCCGCTTGTGGAATAGCCGGGCACTGCTTTGCAGGGGGCTGCACCGCTCGCGAAGGTTAGGCAAAACCTGTGGGAGCTGGCTTGCCTGCGATGGGCTGCAAAGCAGCCCCCGGCGATGCTGCAATTTGACCGTACCGCCAAGCCAACCCGCTCTGCTTCCGGAGCCTTATCATGCCCTCTGCACGTTTCACCCTGCTCACTGCCTCCTTGGTCTGCGCTCTGATCATTCTCGACACCAACATCGTCGCGGTCAGTCTGCCCAGTATCGCCCGTGACCTGGCGGGCTCGTTCGCCGATATCGAGTGGGTGGTCAGCGCCTACCTGCTGGCTTTTGCTGCCTGCCTGCTGCCTGCCGGTAGCCTGGCCGACCGCTTCGGCAGGCGGCGCATGCTGCTGCTCGGCCTGGTGCTGTTCGGCATCGCTTCGTTGGCTTGTGGTGCAGCGCCAAGCCTGTTGTTCCTTGACATGGCCAGGGCCGCCAAGGGTGTGGGGGCAGCGTTGTTGCTGACCTCGGCACTGGCCGCCATCGGCAACCGCTTTCATGAGCCGCAGGAACGCATGCGCGCCTGGGCCTTCTGGGGTGCCTGCATGGGTGCCACCATCACCTTCGCGCCGCTGTTGGGCGGGATAATCGCCAGTACCTTGGGCTGGCGCTGGATCTTCTACATCAACCTGCCGTTGGTGGCAGTGCTCGCGGTCATGGTGCTGTACAGCGTCGATGAGTCTCGCGACAGTGCGGCGGCCCGGCTCGACCCATGGGGCAGCCTGACTTTCGCCGGCGGCCTGGGTTACCTGATCTGGGCGATGATCGATGCCAGCCAGGTGGGCTGGGGCAGTGCGCAAACGCTAGGTAGGCTGGTGATCAGCGCCTTCCTGTTCGGCGTGTTCGTCATGGTCGAGCGCAGCCAGCAGCGGCCAATGATCGACCTGCGGCTGATGCGCAGTGCGCGTTTCGTCGGTGCCTTGCTGGGCATGTTCGCCTACGCCGCTTGCGCCCAGGTGATGATGACCCTGCTGCCGTTGTACCTGCAGAACGGCCTGCAGCTGTCGGCCCTGGCCGCGGGTGCGGGCATGTTGCCATTCGCCGTGGCCATGCTGCTGATGCCGCGGGTTGGCATGCGCCTGGCCGCGCACTGCAGCGCTGCGCAGGTGTTTGCGCTTGGGCTGATGCTGGTGGGGGTATGCAACCTGTTGTGTGCCTGGGCTGCAAACCATGGCGGCTACAGCGCGTTTGCAGTGGCCAGCCTGGTGCTAGGTGCGGGCGCCGGGCTGCTCAATGGCGATACGCAGAAGAACATCATGGCCTGTGTGCCCCGTGAGCGTACTGGCATGGCGTCGGGGCTGAGCACCACCACGCGGTTCGGCGCGATCGTGCTGGCAATAGGTGTACTGGGCGCAGTGCTGGCCGCCCGTACCGGCCAGTTGATGAAGGAGGCGATGGCAGTGGTGGCCCCAGCGCACCTGGGAGAAGTTACAGCGATGGCCACGCGAGTGGCTGCCGGTGACCTGGCCGCCGCGTTGGCCATGCTGGATCCCGCCTTGCGTGCCGAGGTTGCTCCCTTGGCTCGGCAGGCGTTCATCGGTGGTTTTGAGAGCGTGCTGCACGTCGCAGGCATTGCCGCCATGGTGTTTGCCATTGTGGTGGGTGTGTTGCTGAGCCGCCCGCCAGTGCAGCTGGAGGCGTGGGCAGAGCACGGTGCGTGAGCCCTCACGCGGCGTTACAGGATAGCGTTTTGCAATTATTTCTCCCGGGCCCTCAACTATTTCGAACGGCGAATGTCATTGATTGCGGGCCTGTTGAGTGATGCCAAAGTGCAATGAGCACCATCTGCCGTCCTGATGGCAAAAAGCCGCTATCGCACAAAACTGTGTAGATGGTGGAAAATCACGTTTTCGCCATACCAAGGCAGTACCTTGGGTAGAAGAAACCGCCCTTGAGCATCGGGCGATTCCGCCAGCGGTTGCCGCAATCTACTGTTTGGTGTGTGGCTTAAAAATGGATTTATCCCTTGTTTTACAAGGGTTTTAGTAAAAGTAGCGCTCAGTTCTATGGATACTCACGGAGGAGGGCTGGACCAAGATTCAGGTTTGTCATGGAGGATACGCTGCAAACCCCGCCATCAACCCTGCCGATCTTCCTGATCAGGTGCTGGAGATCACGGTTTACGTGGCCTTCAGGGCTTTTCGCACATTTTTCCGACCGCTGACTTCAGCCATTTTAAATGTCCGAATGGTCAGGTTTTGCACATCGAAAATATAGGTCGACGGTAATTTTTTAGAGTAGGCCGGTCAGCGCTGTTGTGCATGCCGGCGAGGTGCAGTAAACACCACCTAATTCGTTGATTTCCCCAGTGTAATCAGGGCTATAGCCCTGATTTTGGCGTGGCCGTATTGGCCGGCGCCCCGCTTTGATTTTGGGTATTTAGCGTCAAAAGCTTTTACATGGGTGTGCAGAAATGCGTCGCGGATTGCAGGTATTAACCCAATCTGTCAAAATTTCGCTGTTGCACATTTCTAAGTCTTGGATGAAAATGCTGCTTCATGGAGCGAGATATGGACGAACTGGGACCAACCACAACGTCATGGGGCAGCGGTGCGGGCGAGGATGTGGATGTTCGCGCGCTACGACGCTACAACCGGTTGCTGGGTGTTTTGCTGGATATCGGGGAGTGGGCCTGCATCGGCTTGCTGCCTTGTGTAGCGGTGGCCGCCATCTGGCTGGTGACGCAAACGAATTTTGAAAATGTCGTGTTCTATGACGGAACCGACTCGATTTGCATTTACGACGGAACGACAGGGGAAATCCGCAATGTCGAGTAAGGAAACCCAACACGGAACCCCTGATGGTGATGCGCCGCAGGCCCGGCGGGGCACCGATGAATAAAAGCTGCTGGAGCTGGCACTGGACGAAACGCCCGGTGAGGCCGCAGCCACCGTCAGGGAAGTCAAGCGTCTGCAGCTGGAGTGCCTGGATCTCAAGCGCCGTAACAAGCGCGTCTGGGGGCAGCTGCTGGCCCTGACTTGCGTGTTCGGCGTAACCATCGCGGCGGTGGTGTTCTGGTACCCGAAGTACCGCTGGATTCCGACGATTGACAACCATGCCATCTGTGAAGTCTCCACTGAAAGCAACCCGCGCGTCACCCCTGCGACGCTGGCCGAGTACGCCAAGGATGCGGTGGTCAACTCGTACTCCTACGACTATGTGAACTACCGCTCCAACCTCAATGCCGCAGGTGCGCGCTGGTACACCGATGAGGGGCGCAAGGCCTTCCTGAAGACGCTTGACGATTCAGGCAACCTGGAGCGCGTGCTCAAGGGGCGGATGATCCTGCGGGCCATGGCCACCCAGGTGGCCCAGGTCGAAGAAAGCGGTGTGCTGGCGAGCGGGCAGAACTACTGGGTGGTACAGGTGCCGATTGCCATCGAGTTCTATGTCGGCGGTGATCAGCAAGCACGCTCGCGCCAGGATTTCCTCGCAGCCGTAACCATCGTCCAGATCCCCGCTTCGGCCACCAACACCAAAGGCATCGCCGTCGATTCTGTTCAGCTGTCGCCGTACACCTCAAGGAAGTGACCATGAAGAAGCATCTGATCGCATCGTTGCTTGCGAGCGCTATCGCCATGCCGGCATTTGCCAACGAGGCGCCAGAAGCGCCGGCCGCCCAGGGTGGCATGGGGCAGATTGGCGCGACGCAAGCTGGCGAAGCTCCGCCCCAGCCACCGATGAATGGCCTGGGCCGGCAAGTATCCAGTGTTGCTCAAGTGGTCTACCCGCGGCCGGAAGATGTCATCAGCGACACGGTACAGGACGTTCAGGATTCGCAGCTGACGTCGTCGCAGGTAGAGCTGATCAAGCAGCTATGGCTGGAGCGTGAAAAGCAGAAAGCCACGGCCTACATAAGCCCGGCCAAACCTGTGACCCGCACGCTTGCACTGAACCTGGACCCGGGCGTGTCGCCACCCATCGTTCGCCTGAGCAAGGGGCAGCAGTCGTCGATCGTGTTCTCCGACTATGCCGGGCAGCCATGGATGATTCAGAACGTGTCGATCAACCGCGAACTCTTCAGCGACGGGCGCGAGCGAGGCGGTCAGAACGGACAGAACGGCACTGCCGCACCGACCAACATCCTCACCCTGGACCCCGCCACAGCGGCGGCCTACGGCAACGTCACCGTCACCCTGCGCGGGCTGGCCACGCCCATCATCCTGATCCTGGCTGCCGGCCAGGAAGAAGTGGACATGCGCGTGGATGCGAAGGTACCCGGGCGTAATCCGGATGCTGCGGCTTCTGTGGCAATGCTGAGGATGCCGGGTATCGATGATGCGCTGACCTACTTCCTGGATGGTGTGCCGCCGAAAGAGGCCAATCGCCTGAAGGTGACCGGGCTGGAGGGCGTCGAGGCCTGGAGCTATGGCCCGAACATGTACGTGAAAGCCAAGGCTGATGCGCAATACCCGGCCTACACCAACGCTGCGCGAAGCACCACCGGTGTGGCGGTGTATCGCTACGCGGGCCTGCAGAACAGCGTCACGTTCACGACTGGCGGGCAAGCCGTAACCGTCTTCATCGAGCAAGGGAATCTGCAATGAGTGATCACAACATGCCGCCGAACGACTCGGGCTTCGATGAAGAGGACGAGCACCTGGTAGCCGACCGCGACGGGCCGGCTGGCTCGCACGTGAAGAAGGCGCGCAAGTCCGATGAGATGCAGCGCAACCTGCACGCCGTGTTCGGTTCCGGTGTGGGCAAGGTGTCGCTGATTGCGGCCGGCCTGGTGGTGCTTGCGCTGGGGGCGCTGGCCTACAACGGCATGACCAGCAAGGACGAACCTGTCGGCAAGGCCTCTACGGTGGATGTCCCGCGTGCACCGCAGCCCGAGGTGTCGGTCGACCCTATTTCCGCTGCCGAGGCGGAGCGTCGCAACCAGCGAAGCTCGCTGGAGGCCGAGCAGGCTGCCGAGCGCGGCATGTCGTACCAGCCTGGCTTCGACCCCAATATCGTTCAGTCCACCGGCAGGGATGCTGCCCGTGGCCAGAATGCCCAGTTCAATGTGCCCGGGCAGCCGTACAACGATGCCAGCATGCAGCCGCCGCCGATCTATGTCGGGGCGGGGCAGCCGCCCCGCGAGGCCGCCCAGAACCAGCGCGCCGGCGCGAGCAACGCACAGTCTGATGAACAGGAACGCCTGCGCCTGGAAGAGCAGCTGAAAAAGGCCGAGCAGCAGCGCGACCTGTACGTCAACGAGCTCAAGGCCGAGACGCTCAAGTCGATCAAGCAACTGATGGGTGAGTCTGAAAGCGCAAAAGGCTTCGCCGAAAAAAGCAGCTTCAGCACGGTCAGCTATTACCCGACCGAGCGTGCTGGCAGCAGCGAACGTGATGGCGTGTTGCGTGCCGGCAACGACAAGAACAAGAAGGACCCCAACGACATCGAGGCCGTGGGTGACACCGACCGGGAGTTGCTCATCAAGACCGGTACCATCATGTACGCCACGCTGGATGCGGAGGTCAACACCGACGACGGCGGCGACGTGCTGGCAACCATTCGTGGCGGCAAATGGAACGGCTCCAAGCTGATCGGCAAGATCGAACAGGCGCCGGACAACATCCGTGTGAAATTCACCATTCTGGCGCCACCGGTGAACGATTCCCGCCCGACCATGCGCATCAGCGCCGTGGCGCTGCGAGAGGATGATGCCAAGCAGGGTATTGCCGAGACCAAGGACCACCACACCATGGAGCGCTACTTCGCCCTGGGGGCTGCCTCGCTGCTGTCTGGCTACGGTCGGGCTTACCAGCAGACGGCAGGTACCACGATCATCAGCCCCAGCGGTGTAGTGGCCCAGACCACGACCGAGCCTTCGACCAAGCAGGTCATCGGTTCGTCGGTGGGCGAGATGGGTACCGCGATCGCGTCGGAAGTACGCCGTGGGTTCAACCGTCCGGCTACCTACGCAACACCTGCGAACAAAGGCTTTGGCCTGTTCTTCCTGCAAGACGTTCACGATCAATCTCGATAAGGAGTTCGACATGAAGAACTGGTCATTCGGAAAACTCATAGGCGTTTTTGCCGGTAGCTTCGTGGCGCTGATCGTGGTCGCCGTGGTCGTGATCAAGGCCTCCTCGTCGCCGGTCGCCAAGGCCAAGCGCACAGCGCAAATCCAGGCTCAGTCGGCACAACAGCCACGCATGGATGTGCTGAGCATCGAGCTCGCCAAGTCCAGGGAGCAGGCGCAAGCGGCCCTGCAAGCCCAGGAGAACAGTGAAAAGCAACTGAAGATCGTGCGTGAGGAATCGCAGCGCAATACCCAGCTGCTGCTGAGCCAGATCAAGAACCTGGATAACAGCATGTCCCAGCTGGCCCAGCGCATGAACAGCTACGAGCAGAACCGTCAGCGCGTGGAAATCGTCAAGCCGCCGCGCAGGGCGCCAGCACCTGCCGCGTCGCAGGGGTACGCCAGAAGCGCTCACCCGATTCCGCAATCGAGTGGCTACAAAGTGCAGGCCGTGGTCGGGCACCGGGCCTGGGTGAAGAATGGTGAGAGTGAAGACAGCGTAAAGGCCGGCGACACGTTGCCACCGGTGCAGCGCGAATTGAAGGTGCTTTCAGTTGATCGCGACAGCGGTATTGTAGTGACTTCACCCGCTCTTTAAACAAGGACGTTGCCATGGCGGCCGGATTTGCCGATCTAGTAGATGTATTGGTCAATATCGGGAAAGTAATCCCGACGGCGATCATGATGTGCCAGGGTATTGCCGCACTTATCGGTCTTTACCTGACAGGTGCTGCGTTGATTGAAATCTGGGGTGTTACCCATGACAACGCATTGAAGTATGTAGCCGGGCGACAGCGTTTTTCTGTCGGCTCCGCCTGTGTGCAACTGGTGATCGGCTCTATTTTGCTGGCCATTGGCACACTGGAGTGGATGGGGATCATGTCGCGAACGTTGACCGGGGATTATGCCAACTCGCGCATGTTGTCCTATTCCTCTACCGGCACCACGTTGCAGCAACAGGCACAACTGGCCACGCTCGCCCTGCTGGGCATCATGCAGGTGGTCGGTCTGATTGCCATGGTGAAAGGTTGGTTGACGGTAAACGGTTATTACAACAATCAAACTCAGGCCGGCCTGGGGACCGCCAGTGGATGGATCATCGGCGGTGTGCTGGCGTGGAACTTCAAATGGTTCAGCGATGTACTCAACAACACAATCGGATTCAATCTGGTTGGACTTTTCACGCCGTGGTCGTAACGGCTTTTCGAAATATGAAACCCAAGGAGCGTCACTCATGAAAGCACTCAAAACCCTGAAAGCTGCTTACGATTCGGCCAAAGTTCGTGCGACCACTGCAGTTATCGGTGCCCTGGCAGCACCGTCGGCATTTGCCATTACCAAGACTGACCTGACCCAGGACACCTCGGGCGGCAAGACCGCTGACGACGTGATGACCAACATCGACAATACCGCTCAGGGCGGCGCCACGCTGCTGATCTCGCTGGTGTCGATTGGTGGTTTCGTGGTCGTTGCCATTTCGCTGTACACCCTGTGGAAAGCGTCGAAGGATGAGCGTGAAAAGCCGATGTCGGCCATTGTCGGCCTGTTCATCGGTGGCCTGATGGCGGGTGTCGGCACCGTGATGTGGATCATGCGCAACACCATGGTCAACTAAGGCTGCGCGCCGCTGACCCTAAAGCGGGGCGCCAGGCCCCGCAATTTCCAGACAGTTTCGGGGATATCGGACGTGAGCGAAACAAACTCTGCGCAGGGCAGGGCAGTGACTGTGCCCACGCTGGCGAGTGGTTATGTCAGCCGTACTGCCAACCAACCGGTATTCGGCGTGCGCCGGCCACTGTGGCGCTCTGACGATGATCAACGAAAACTGTTCAGTGAAGCGCACAACACACTGCGTACTTCGGTGTGGCAACGCGACAATTACACCTGTCGCTTCTGTGGTTTCAAGTCTGCCAAGTTTCAGGAACTCCATGCACTGGATGGCAATGCCGACAATTGCACCAAGGACAACCTGATCACCGCGTGCAACTTGTGCCGCCAGGTTCATCACCTGGGTGCCTGCGCCATGAATGGCACCGGTTTTTTCGTGGCAGTTCAGGAATTGACACAAACCGAGATCAACAACATTGCCCGGTGCATCTATGTCAATGAGTTGCTCGGCGACAGGGCGGTCAACGAGAAACTGACCAGCCTGTTGGCAGCGTTCCAGTTTCGCGGTGGCGACACGCTCAAGGACGTATTCGGCGGAGAAGTGATCACGGTATTGAGTGTGGCAGAAACCCTCGCAAGCAAAACACTTGTCAGCGATGAAGAATATGAAAGACGTGCTGAATGGTTGGCCCCGCTGCGGCTGTTTCCAACCAAGGGCGCGTTCAAGGATGGGCAGCTTGAATATTACGCGGCCAATAACCGCGCCTTGTTCCTGCCCGGCAACTGGTCGGCATTGACCGGCCAGCTACTGAAGCAATTCGCTTGATGCAACCTGAAGCAGAGCTGATCAGCCTCGCCATTGAGAACCTTACACAGGAAGAACAAGGAAATGTTTAACAAACTCGAGGCGGTGATCCTGACGGTTCTGAGCCAGCTCAAGGCAGACGTGCAGGACTATTGCGACCTTGAAACGGTCGACGGTGGGCAGTCCATCGTCGCCAACGACGGTTCACTGGCGTCCATCGTACGTTTCAACGGCACCAAGAGCGTACTGGGGCGCGAACAGTTCGAGCGCCTGGTGAGCCTGCTGGAAGCGTCGCTTTCGGTGTACTTCAAGGTGCGCGGCCATCACCTGCAGATTGTCTTCAGCCGCGACCTGGATGCGACTGCGCCGCTAGAGCAGAACGCCTCGCAGCAGGCAGCAACTGCCGAGCGGTTGAACCTCAACGTGCGGCACCTGATCAACGAGGGCGTGAGCAAGTACGCCCAGTATGTGTATGACGAAGAATGCTACCTGGTGTTCTGGTCGCGGCCCGCGCTGCTTGACCAGACCGAACGGTCGATGGCGCGCGAGGCGCTGAACGAGTTCAGGAAGGCATCGGAATGGCCGGCCACCGCCGAAGCGCAGAACCTGTTGCGGCCCATTTCCTACCTCAAGGACCGCCACCTTTCCTTTGTCACCAAGATTTCCGAAGACCTGACGTCCCCCGAGTTCGGTTGCTCGGCGGATGTGCTCGACGTCAGTGAAGCAATCCGCGCCATCCGCGCGAAGGTGAACCCCGACATCACGCCGCGTACCTGGAAGCCCTACATTCCGGGCAGCGCCATTCCGATGCGCTGGAAGACCAGCAAGCGCAGTGGGGACATGTCAGAGTTCATGTACCCCACGCTGCCCAGCCAGATCATGGTCACGTCGGCTGAAATCGGCAGTGGCGAGCGCACCAGTCTGCTGCCCGACCCTACCAGCGTGCGGGTTGGCTCGCGCGTGTATGCGCCGTTGCTGATGTCGATTCCACCGGCAGAGCCGCAATACTTCAACACCCTGTTCAACAGCCTCAACCGCGCGGAAACCCAGGAAAACGGTGTGTCACGCGCCTTGCCGTATTCGGTGTCGATCATGCTGTCGTCCGATGGCATGAGCGTGCTGGCCTGGAAAAGCCTGTTTGCCCAGTTGCTTTCGGTAACCTCCGAGCAGAACCGCAACATCAACCTGGCCACCAAGGAGCTGCGCGAGCGGGTGCGTGACGGTGAGTGCATGGTCAAGCTGCAGGTTGCCGCCATGACCTGGGCCAGCCCGGACGAGAAAGGCGTGAAGGAGCTTGCGCTGCGCAAGTCGAAGCTCTGGCGCACGCTGGAGTCGTGGGGCCAACCGGTGTTCATCGAGCGTACCGGCAACCCGATGCAGGCGTTCCAGTCCAACTGCCTGGCCTTGACCACCAAGCATCTTGGCGACCCTGCCGCAGCGCCGCTTGGCGATGCCGTGGCCATGCTGCCGCTGACCCGGCCAGCCTCGCCGTTCCAGGAGGGTTCGACCATCTACCGCAGCCTGGACGGCAAGATCCTCAAGTACCAGCGTTTCTCGTCTCAGCAGACCACCTGGATCACCCTGATCGCAGGCAAGCCGGGTTCGGGCAAGTCGGTGCTGATGAACAACAACCACTTCGAATCCTGCCTGATGCCGGGCCTGACCGGCCTGCCTTACATCGGCATCACAGACATCGGGATTTCCTCGTCCGGTTTCTGTGACCTGGTGCGCGACAACCTGCCCCCCCGGCTTCATCACCTGGTGGTGTACAAACGTTTGCAGAATGCCAGGAAAGACTGCATCAACCCGCTGGATACGCCGCTGGGCCAACGTTATCCACTGCCGAAAGACCGTGAGTTCAACAAGAACTTCCTGACCATTCTAGTGACGCCGCCCGAGCGCGAAAAACCCTATGAAGGGATGAGCAACTTCGTCGGCCGGATGGTTGACCTGGCCTATCGGCGCAAGGACGACAAGATCGAGCGGGCCAGCCCGGAAACCTACAAGCCGGGGCACAACGATGTCGTGGATACTGCCGTGGCGCAGCTTGGCTTCCGGATTCTTCCGGCGACTACCTACTGGGAGCTGGTCGACGCGATGTTCGATGCCGGCATGGTGTACGAGGCAGAGGTGACCCAGCGCTACGCGGTGCCAACCCTCAATGACCTGGTGGCGGTGGCGTCGACCGAGGAAGTGCGGGCCGAATACGAGGGGTCCGGCGAGGTCGGGCGTAGCCTGGTCGACGCCTTCATCCTGGGTATCCGCGAGGCGGTGGGTGACTTCCCGGTGTTCTCCGATCACACCCGCTTTGACGTGGGCAGTGCCCGCATCGTGGCCCTCGACCTGCAGGACGTGGCGCTGCAAGGCTCTGCATCGGCGAAAAAGCAGACGGCCTTGATGTACATGATCGCCCGCCAGTGCTTCATGAAGAAGGTGGCCTTCTCGAAGGAGGACTTCCCGTTCTTCACCGAGAAGTACCTGCCATTCTACGAGCGCCTGGTGGCGGACCTGGTGGATGAATACAAGGTCATGTGCATGGACGAATTCCACAAGACCGGTGGCCACGTGGGCTTGCAGGAGCAGATGCAGACCGATGGCCGTGAGGCCCGTAAGTGGAACATGGAGATCATCCTGGCTTCGCAGTTGATGGAAGACTTCGGCCAGCTGACCAAGATCGCCACGGCCACCTTCATCCTCGACTCGGGTACCAAGGAGACCCGCGACTGGCTGCGCAAGAACATCGGCCTGTCCGACACCGAGGAGCATGCGCTGGTCAACTTCGTGCACGGGGCCAACAAGCATGGCTGTACCTTCCTGGCGCGCTTCGAAACCAAGAACGCCACCTACAGCCAGCTGTTCACCATGTCTGCAGGGCCGATGCGCCTGTGGGCACTGACCACCACCGCCGAGGACCGGAAACTGCGCACCATGCTCTACGAGCACATGCCGCGCCCGGACGCGCTCGCATTGCTGGCCCGCCGCTTCCCGTCGGGTGGCTGCAAGGACATGGTGGAGCGGCTCAAGCGCGAGACGTTCAAGGATGTCGAGTTCGTCGATGACGACATGGAGCAGTCCGTGATTGCGCGCATCGCCAAGGATCTGGTCGCTGACTACATCAGCGCCAGTGCATACGAAGACGTAGTGTGAGGGAGTGACAGATGGCTCAGTACAAGGGCGCATCCCGTCAGCATGAAGTCAGCACCAGCCGGCGGCGCAAAGACACGCGCCTGGCCGGGCAGCGCTTCAGCGATTTTTTCCAGTCTGCTGATGGCGCAGTGTTTGGCACCTTCGCGCTGCCGATCCTGGCGCTGGTTTCGATCAAGGTGCCCTTCTCGGGTGAGCTGCTGTTGCTGCTGGCCTGGGTGTTCAAGCGAAAGTTCGTCGACGTCGAAAACCGTGCCTTCGATTTCCCTTACCGGGTACCCAAGCTGGCGGATGTCAATGACGGCTCGTACAAGGGCAAAAAGAAAGGCGAGGGGGTTACCCTTTTCGGCAATGACCTGGAGACCCGGGAGCAGATCTACGCCGGCGACAGCGACCTGAGGACGCACCAGCTGGTG
Source organism: Pseudomonas sp. NMI542_15 (assembly GCF_021283425.1). Classification (NCBI taxonomy): domain Bacteria; kingdom Pseudomonadati; phylum Pseudomonadota; class Gammaproteobacteria; order Pseudomonadales; family Pseudomonadaceae; genus Pseudomonas; species Pseudomonas sp. NMI542_15. Next base: position 41,136 of record NZ_JAJSRO010000012.1, read on the forward strand.
TTGGGCACCACGGGCTCCGGTAAGCCGCAGCCCAAGCATGCCAAGGTGCTGACGCCGGGCGGCTGGGTGGAAATGGGCCGCATCCGGGTCGGAGACAGCGTGTGCACGCCCGATGGCAAGCAGGCTGCGGTGCTGCGGGTGATCGAGCAGGGCGTTCAGCCGATCTGGACGATTGCCACCCGCGACGGCCGCAGGGCCCAGGCCACCGGTGACCACCTGTGGCGAGTGCTTACACGCGGCCAGGATGGTAGCGAAGCAGCGCACACCGTGACGACCGATGCCATCCGTGAGCTGATGGGGCGTGGCGTGGTGGTGATGCTGCCCAAGGTGCGCAAGAAGCGTGGGTCTGCCAAGTTCAATGGCTGGGCCGAGGTGTGGAAGGTAGACGCTGCCGGGCAGGCGCCCTGCCAGTGCATCGAGATCGATCACCCACACCACCTGTATATCACCGACGACAGCCTGGTCACCCATAACACCGAGCTGTTGCTCGGCATCGTGTTCAACGCCCTGGTGCAGAACACGGGTTTCATCTACGTCGACGGCAAGGGTGACCCCAAGCTGCAGAAGGAAATCTTCCGCCTGTCGCGCTACCTTGGCCGCGAAGATGACCTGTTGATCATCAACTTCATCACCTCTGGCCGCGACTTCGTCGAGAAGCAGGTCGACAAGGTGACCAACAACATGAACATGATGGGGAATACCTCGTCGGGCATGTTGATCGAGCTGATCGTGTCGCTGATGGATGACTCCGGTGGCGGCGGCGACATGTGGAAGGGGCGGGCGATCATGTTCGTGGCAGCCCTGACGCGGCCGCTGACCTATCTGCGGGACAAGGGTCACATCAACCTGTCCCCCGAGAAGTACCTGGAGTACTTCGAGCTGAACGTGATCGAAGAACTGGTGTGGGAGCACGGCGGCAAGTACGGCGAGATGTTCGATGTGATCGTGGCCCCGCTGCGCTCCTACCTGCTGACGCTGCCGGGTTACCAGAAGGCGAAGTTCAAGAAGCAGGAAACCAAGACCCTGGAGCAGCACGGCTACATCGTCATGCAGCTCGGGCGGATCTTCAACGACCTGACCTTCAACTACGGCCATATCTTCAAGACACGCGTCGGTGACGTGGACTTCTACGATGTGGTGATCAACCGCCGCTTGCTGGTGGTGCTGCTGCCGGCGCTGGAGCGTGCACCTGACAGCATGCGCATGCTTGGCAAGATGATTGTAGGCAGCATCAAGCAGATGATGGCCGGCTGCCTGGGCAACCGGGTCGAAGGGGTGGTACGCGAAATCATCGACAGCCGGCCAACGGGCTCCAAGTTCCCGTTCTATACCATCCTCGACGAATACGGCTATTACGCCGTGGTCGGCTTCGCCGTGGCCCCGGCCCAGGCGCGTAGCCTGGGCTTCAGTGTCACCTTCGCGGCGCAGGACTTTTCCTCGCTGAAGAAATCCAGCGCCGAAGAAGCGGATGCCACCTGGGAAAACACCAACATCCGCGCCGTCGGCCGCCTGACCTCGGGCACCGAATCGGAAACCTGGCGACGCGTGCAGGGCGCGGCGGCCGAGTCTTCGCAGGCCATGCTGGGCAATTTCGAACGCACTGCGGGCAACGAAAAGCTGCGCCAGTCGGACAACATCGGCATCGAGCAGCGCAGCCGGTTGAACTACGACGACGTCGCCATGCAGGAAAACGGCGAGTTCACCTTCCTGGTCGGCAAGAAATCGCAGAATGGCAAAACCGGCGGTGTGGCCCTTATCCGCGGCATGGGCTTCTACACAGCCGGCCCGGCACCGAAAGAAATGCGCATCAACGATTTCATCCCGGTCGAGCCGCCCGAGCCGTCAGACCTTCCGCAGAACAGGCAATCGCGCCAGGCATTTGTCGACAGCCTGAAAGATGGCTCGTTCGCCAGGCGGGTGCGGGCGGTGGTCAAGGGCGACCCTACCTTTGCCCGTATGCACAGTGCGTTCGAACACAACTACGCAGACCCGGACCGGCCACTGCTGGGTAGGCTGGATACTTCGTTCGCCGTGCTCGGGGGGTATTTGACCGGTGCGTTGAAAAAGCCGGCTCCGGCTGCGCCATCTCCGCAGCAGGTGCTGGAGACACCCGTTACGCCACCCGCTGCGCCCGTAGCGGCAGCCCAGGAGGATCCACTGAGCCCGGGGGCGATCGAGGCGAGCATTCTGGCGGTGGCGGACCTGATCGTCGGGAACACGGTGGCGCCAGAAGTGCCCGCTGTTGCGGCTGCGGACGAGCAGACGCTGGACGATGAATGGGCCCGTGAACTGGCAATCGTCATGCCCAAGCAAATGCTCGACATGCAAGTGATGGCTGCCGGTGAAGGGTTTGCATCGCTGTCGGACAAGTGGGCCGCCGAAGAACGCATCCGCGAAGCCTGCGATGCCATCGCTCGCGAAACGGCCTATTCCGTAGCGCCCGCGCCTGAGGCGCAGGATGTGGCGGGTATGCGTGAACGGTTGAATGAACTGCAGGCGCAATGCCGCGCGCTGATGAAGAACAAACCGCATGAGTAGGCATCGAGCCCCCCGTCCACTGGTCGGAAGCAGATTCTAATTGGTGTCATAAATTGACGACGATAGATATCTAACAGATAATCAGAAACTAGAATTTTTGCATGCCAGGGTGACGTGATGGGGTTGTTCGATTCAGGGAAGAAGGCAGCGAAGTTCGCGTTCATCACCATGCCCATGGCGGCCTTGGGCGTGAACCAGCTGCGCATGGGCAACCAGCACATCAAGTCGCTGTGGCGTTCCAATTTCAGCCCCACTTGCCCCGAGTGCGAGCACGGGGTCCTGCTCAAGACCGAAGGCGATCATCAGGAGCTTGAGCAGAGCCCGAAAGGCAAGCTGCGTGTGCTGCACAGCTGGGGCTGCAACAACTGTGACTTCGCCTTGTTCGAAGAGGACAATGTCAAAAAGGTCCGCGAGCATGCTGCGCGCTACCGCAATGAGCGCGTCAAGGCACAGCTGACGACCATCGAGCGCGACGAACTCGACCGTATCGCCCGCAACCACCGGCTGCATTCCAGGGCGTTTTTCATCGCCAGCCTTTTCGCCGTTGTCGGGTTCGTCTACATGCTGGCGACCGGCGCCGGCATCATGATCGCCCTGAACTGGTTGTCGATCGGCTTTGCGCTGTGGGTATTCGGCATGAAGAAGTCCTATCGCAGCTGGCAGGTCTCGACCGGGCAACTGTTTGTCGAAGGCGCGTTCTGGTTCTGGTTCCAGCATCAGAAGTGGATTATCTGAACATGGCGCGCAACGGGCTCCAATGGGTAGTCGCCGTGCTGGCGCTGTGGTCTGCGCAAGTGCTGGCCGACGACTTCTATGCCGTGCGGCCTGCGGATATCGACTGCGTCGTGCAGGCCGCACAGCGCCAGGGTGTGCCGGCCAACGTGCTGCTGGCCATTTCCAGCAAGGAGAGCGGGAAGAACGGGCAAAGCGTGTCGAACAGCAACGGCACCTTCGACCTTGGCCACTTCCAGATCAATACCACCCACTGGGGGCCGAAAGGCGTATTTGCCTCGTACCCGGCCATTACCAAATCCGATGTCGCCTGGCGCGGTTGCTACAACGCAGAGCTGGCGGCCTGGCTGCTGCGCCAGAAGCTTGCCGAGAACAATGGTCAGGACTTCTGGACCCGTGCGGCCAACTACCACTCCCGCACCCGCAAATTCAACGACATCTACAAGAAAGACCTGATCCCGCTCGCGGTGAAATGGGGCAAATACCTTGAACGGCAGCGCCATGACCGGCTGGTGGTCAGCTACCAGTAACCAGGCCGCCGCAGGTTGCCCCTGCGCAGGGTCGATCAGAATGACAAACTTCAGGAGTTTTTAAATGAAAGGAATGCTCATGGGTGCACGCTGCTGCAAGGCCGGAGGCGTGCTGCTGGCATTGGTTGCGCTGGGGGGCTGTGCCAGTTCTGCCAAACCGACCACCGACGACACCGAGGCGTTTGCCAGCCGGATCATCGCCGACAAGGTATCGGTAGCGGTCAACTCTCAGCACAACTACGTGTCGCGCCTGAACGCTGACCGTGTGCAAGCCGCCTCTCGCCAGGCTGCGGTCGACACCGACCAGGTGGATATCGATTTCATCGGCAAGCCCCAGGAGCTGCTGCAGACCTTCGCCAGCCGCTACGGCTATGCCTACGTCGAGAGCGGCAAGCGTGTGGACCTCAAGCCCATCAACGTGTGGGTCCGCAAGGCTACCCCGATCAACGTGCTCAAGGATGTGGGCGCGCAGATCGACACCGGTGCCGATGTGGTGCTCGACAAGAGCACCAATACCCTGCGCCTGATCTACAAGCCGGTACCGTTGGCGCTGGGGAGGGGCTGAACATGGCGATGGACATGCCCCCGATGACCCTTGAGGACGCCGAGCGCCTCTATGACAAGCCTGCCTACGTTCAGCAGCAGGGCGACACCGGCGATGCCAAGTCCGCTGTCGAGGCCATGCGCGATGAGAAGAACCAGGCATCGGCAGCCCGTGGCGAAGCCATTCTCGATGCTGCGCTGCAGGTCGGTGTAAAGGCTGGCCTGGCCTGGCAGCTCACCAACATCAACAAGGCGCTGAAGGTGCGCGAGCGCGAGTTCGATACGGTCTATGACTTCAGCAGCCTGATGATCCAGGACCGCGTGGTGCCGCCGGTGATCACCGAGGCGCGCCACCTGTACAACCAGGACGGCGATTACACGCTGCGCCTGTCGGGGGCGGCCTACAAGATCGAATCGCAGGCGCGCTTTTCGTCCGTTCCGCCAAGCTGGCGCGAGTACCTGACCTTCCCGCTGCCCAGCTTCGACCGCACCTCGCTGGTTTCTGCGCTGGTGCCGCGTTCCGACGAGGAAGAGCGGGTATGGAAACTGGCTGTACGTGAAGGCTGGAAGCAAGGCGTCGAGCAGGCAAACCTGATGCTGACCTACGGCTTCGACCGGATGAACCGCGATATCGATGGCATGCGCCGTTTCAGTGAGTTTGCCCGCCACGGCCAGGTCACCCTGCCGATCATCTCCGGAGCGGCCATCCCTGTTACCAAGGAAGGGCGGTCGATGGCGGTGGACGAAACCCTGTTGCGCATCACGGCGCTGCCAGAATTCAACGACAACATGAATGTCTGGCGCAGCTCGATTGCCACCTCCACCACCGCCGATCCGGTGCGACGTGCTGCGCCAGCCCGTGCCGCAAACCCGGCACCGTCGCCGGCCGCCGCCCGTCAGCCTGCAGCGGCCGAGGCATTCGCGGCCCCCGGTGGCAGCCGCTTGCGCACGCAGCCCGCTGCCGGTGAAGGCGGGCCGCAATGAAGCAGGACTTCCACGATGACGTGATGATGCTGGAGCCGGGCGCACTGATCGAGCGCCTGGAGCGGCTGACCAGCTACGAAGACCCGTTTCGCTTCGACCGCGCCGACCAGTTCAAGGCGATGATGCTGGAAACCCTTACCCATGGCGTCAGCGATATCTTCATCCAGCCCGCATTGCCGGTGGTGGTGAAGAAGTACGGGCGGTTGTATGCGGTCACCCGCCGTACGCTCGATGTCGGGGAAGTCAACGAACTGTTGAAGATGGCGGCCAACCGGGACACCGCCACTACCGATATCGTGTCCGGGACGGCGGTCAACGAGCGGTACGAGTTGTTCGACCCGCAGCGCAAGGATGCGCGAGGCGCCCGCCTGCGTTATGCCTACCGGGTAAACGCCTCGCCTATTGCCTGCCATGGCGATACGTCGTGCCAGATTGTCATCCGGGCCATTCCCGATGACCCGCCCCGAATCCAGGACGTCGGTTTGAGCGAGGACATCGTCAGAATGGCCACGCCGCGTGATGGCATCGTCTATGTGGCCGGGGCCACGGGCCATGGCAAGACCACCACGTTTGCCGCCATCAACCGTTTCATTCTGGAAAACGACACGCCGATCAAGGGCAACCTGATCAGCCATGAAGAGCCGATCGAGTTCACCTACGACAAGATCCAGAGCAAGCATTCGATCTTCGTGCAGTCGCAAATTCCCACGCACTTCAAGGATTTCTACCGGGCCAACCGCGAGGCCATGCGGCGTGCCCCCGGCCTGTGTGTAATTGGCGAATTGCGAGACCAGGAAACCATTCGTGCGGCGGTCGAGCTGTCGCTGACTGGCCACCCGGTGTTCGGCACGGTCCACGCCAAGGACGTGGCGGCGATCATGCGCCGGATGATCTCCCGCTTCCCCGAACAGGAACGGGCGACGGCCATCTACGACCTGGTCGACACCAGCCGTTTCATGATGGCGCAAAAGCTGGTGCCAACGGTCGATGGCAAGCGCACGGCGGCGCGCTCTTGGCTGAAGTTCACCGAGCAGGTGCGTGACACCTTGATGGACCTGACCGACATGGGGCGGGTTACCCAGCGTGTCGCCGAGTTCGTGCGCGATGAAGGGCATACGTTTGCTGCCGAGGCGGACCGCCTGCTGGCAGCGGGCGTGATCAACGAAGCGGCTGCCCGCGACTTGCGCCACGGCTGAGCCGGGGCTCTCGTAAAGGCTACCCAACAGAATTCAGGGGAAGAACATGGCAACAGGACGGTATCACTGGAGCAGAAGTGCTCCACCCGCACGTTTCTTCGTGATCAACGCAAGCGCTGCCTTGCCTTGGTTGCTGTTGTTGCTGGTGCCGGCGCTGTGGAAGTTTCTGCTGCCGCTGGCGTTGTGCATGACGCTCGGGCTGGTCTACATCGAAGTGGTCAAGAAAATGACCGTACGCGCTGTTTTTCGTCAGGCTGCGGTGTTCATGGTGGGGCGTGTGCGTACCACCCACAACATCCTCAAAGAGCTGGTCAGGTAGGGGCACGGCAGGCATGACCGGCGAAAATCTTTGTGGCGGCAGAAGGGGCGTTGAATGAAGCAGCAAGGCGGTGGGCAAAAAAGTTTCACGTGGGATGATCCCGCGATATTGATAGGGATCATCGTGGTGCTTTACCTGGGGGGGTGGGGTGCCTGGTACTTCGCCCACGAAAAGATTTCCGCCGCCTACACCTACATCCGCTACGTGGAACTCTGGTTGCCGAGCGTGCTTGGCGACTTTGCGGACATACCGGGTATTTCGTCGATCAACGAATGGGTCGGGCGCATGTGTGCGCCCGACGGCATTGTGGGCGCCTGCCAGCGTGACTTTTCAAACGTGGCGTGGGGCGAAATTACCTCGTCCTCCCTGTTCATGAACGGGTTCTTGCTGGTACTCATGGTAGTGCTTTCGGTGCGCATGTTCCTGCGCATAAACAAGACCCACCCCAAGCTCAGGTTCACCCGGACACACAACATCAAGAGCTATGTGCAAGAGAACAAGGCGCAGTACCCGCACCTGCGGATGTTCGCCGAGCTCGACCTGATCGCCCAGCCACTGGACCACCCTGTATTCGGCATGTCGCAGACCTCCCGCCAGTTTGCCTACGAGCATCTGCTGATCAGTGGCTGGCAAGCGCAGTCGGACCGAAGCTGGGCGCCGACGCTCGACCGTGAGAAGGCCACCGAAGTGATGCGGCGTCAGTTGGGCCAGCACTGGACCCGGGTTGGCAGCTTGTCTGCGGCGGAAACCCTGCTGGTGGCAATTGCCTTGCCACGGGTGGTTGCCACAGACACGTCGCTCGATGACGAAGCCTTCAAGGCGGCGATGGCCGACAGCGACTACATGGTTGCGTGGTGTTGGGACCAGTTCAAGGCGCCTTCGGCGAAGGGGGGTAAAGGCGCTGGTGCCGCCGACCCTTATGCCTGGCTGAAGCCTGAGGTGCCACTGGAGGTGCCGCGGGCAATCATCCAGAAATACATAAAGCACCCTAACGCCAGTGCGATCCTGCATGCCCATGCGTTCGTCAGGACCATCATCTTCGCCATGTTCTTCCAGGCGCGGCGCCTGGGCGTGTTGCCTCCCGCCGAGATGCGCTGGCTGCGCTTTTTCGACAGGGACATGTGGTATGCCCTGCAGACGATCGGGCGCCAGGCCGGGTTCCCGGAGGCGCCGGGCATCCTGTCGCACTTCCTTTATGAGTGCAAGGCAGGTGCATCGCTGGCGGAGCCCCAGCTGGACAAGGCAGTCAATGGCCTTGAACAGGCCATGTCGGCGTACAAGTATACTGACGCCGACAAGAAGCGTTACGAGGCCGTCCAGGAAGAAGGAAGCCGCGGCACGGAAGGCGATGCACGATGAGAAAATGACATGAAGTGGCACTGCTGAGCCGGCAGTTCGCTGTCAGAGGGTCATCATTCAATATGTCCCTTTTTTGTTTTTTAGTGCCTTTTTCTGCTTTTTTGTTAGAATGCGGTCGTATTGGATTATTAATAAGGACGTTGAGCCATGAAGGGTGTGTTTGCTAGACCTGTTGCCGTGCTTGCGGTGCTTGCGGCGGGGGTTTCAGTCGCCCATGCCGCCCCGGCTCAAACGGCGGACCTCTCTGCTTTCATCACCGCTCAAGCCGTTGCGCCGGCCACTCAGGCACAGCAGGAACTCGATGACCTGACCGCGCAACGGGTATCGCGCTATGGCCGCATCGTCAACGCCCGCCCGGTGGGCCTGGGCGGGTTGACTGCCTGGACGGTGGAAAAAAACGGCCATCAGGTGGTGTTGTTCAGCACCCCGGATTCTGCGGTGCTGTTCACCGGTGTGGCCTGGAATGCCGAATCGGGCGCCAACATCTCCGACGCCTTCCTGCCGGGCGCTGCGCAGGTCGCCAACCCTGCGCCTGCTCCTGCTCCTGCAGCCGTTGCTGTTGCACCTGCCGCGCCGATGATGTCGCCGGTTGTCGCACCGAACGTGCGTGAGGCCGCAGCGATGGATGGCAGTTTCAAAGGGGCTGTACCGGAGTCGATGAAGACGGTCGACTCCCTTGCCGGGGTGAAGGAAGGCAAGGGCGGTATTGGCGATACCGTCTACATCATCATCGACCCCCGCTGCCCATACTGCCGGGAGGCGTACAACCTGACGCGGGCGTATGCGGCGAAGGGCCACTCGATCAAGTGGATCCCCTCAGCAGCGCTGGGCAACCCGGAAGATGGCGTCCCGCTTGCGGCCACTATCCTGCAGGCCAAGGACCAGAAAACGCTGGCGCGAGTGCTGGGCAAGCACGAGCAGATCCGCTCTGAGCCATCGCCGGAAACGGTCGAACAGTTGAGCACCAACCTGGCGTTCCTGTTTGCCGCGTTCGAAAACAACGGCAAGGAACAGGCGGGTGTCCCGGCTGCGTTCTTCATCGACCACCGCACAGGGAAGCCAAGGATGATGACGGGCCTTTCACAGGCCGTCGTACTTGAAGACATCTTTGGGAAACTTTAAGGAGCAACGTACATGAAATCCAAAGCGCCGAACTTCGAGTTCGATCCCGGCATCCGCATCTTCGGCTCGGGCGAGCACTTGCTGGTGGTGTTCGACAGCCAGAGCCCCCATGACGTGCTGCGGGCGCCCCGGACCGTGCGTATTCCCAAGGGGTTTCAGCAGTTGTCCCTGTTGGTTGCCGGTTTTGATACGGCTGAAGACGATGGTCATCAGCGCTTGCTGAAGGGCAGCGTCAGCCTGGCAATCGAGGATGCCACTGGCGCGCTGTCCAACCACGAGCTGGCCGCCCTGCAGCTGGTATTCCATGCCGAGGCAGATCGCAAGGGCGCGCTGACCCACATTGATCCGGCCCTGGTTGCCTACACCGTTCGCCAGGCCCTTGCGCAATGCTTGAACGAGGCCCTGAACGACTACTTCCAGCGCGATGAAGCTCAAAGGGTGGGTGGGCAGCTGCAGCCGGCGGCATTTAATGCTTCGCTTCCCGTGGCTGCGCCACAGCTTGCAGGGGCGGCGCCGCAACCGTCACGCAAGGCCCTGCGCGAACAGGCCGCCGATGATGCAGCTCGCCAGGCCCGATCGCGCCGGCGCAAGACTGCATTGGCCTGGGTTGTTCCGCCATTGGTAGTGGTTGCGGTAATGGCCACCATGTCTCATCTTGCTTCCTCCCCGTCGCCGATTGAAAATGCTGTCGCGCAGCAGATGGCGAATGACCCTGAGTCAATCAAGGCGCAGGTGGAGCTTACCAAGCAGACGCTTCAGTCCATGGGCCTTGACCCAGGTCAAGGCGGCGATCTCGGGTGCCTGGCACCGCAATGATTGCCGTTGCTTCCATCTTGAGGGATGGGTTATGCCTTTCGCTGGTTTGCGGGCGTGTGAAATGGCGTAATGCCTTTTCGCTTTGCCCGATTGTTGCCAAGCGGTGCCGAAGGTGGTTCTTTTCCAGGATTGGAGATTAAGAGCAGGCAAGGGCCGCGAAGCCTTCCGTGCTGTTCTGCTTGAGCAGGGTGTTGCTCTCCCTGCAGGCACTTTAAGACTATTTTGGATTGGAAAACCTTAGGTACGTATATGCGACCAGCGAATGAAGTGAAAGACGGGACCAAGTTGTTGTCGCTTGCCCAAGGCTTGCGGTCCCTGCTGGTCCCCTCGCCGGATGTACTGGCAGACACCGTCAAAGAGTTGCACCCGCTGGTCAACCTGTCCGACAAGGTGCTGCCGCTGAAATCGTATTTCAACATGGTCCAGGACATTCAGCGGACCAAGCACACCCATGCCGCCATGCGCGCAGCTGGCGAACCCCTGAGCCGCGAAGCCATTCAGCAAGGCGTGTCGCGCAAGCTCTGCACTGAAGACATTTTCATGGTTGCCTGCTCGTTCCTGGAAGTGGAAATAGCCAAGCAGGGCTCGGTCTACTACCTCAGTGGCGAGTCGCCCGATTTCAAGGAAACCAAGAAGAACCGAAACCCGCTGGACCTGTCCGATGAAGTCGTGCTGAAAAACCTTTCCAGCGGGCTGGCCCGGCCGGACACCGACCGCGGTGCCGTTGAGCGAGGTCAGATCGACAGTGGCTTCAATCACCTGGTGCGGCTCAACCAGTTGCACAACCTGATGCTGGAGTCGGTGCGGCTGATGAAGGCGGACGAGCGCCTGACCAAGGTCGATATCCGCAAGAAGTTCAACATTTCGCATACCGATTATGAGCGCATGATGTCGATGGCGCGCCGTTCTGGGCTGATCTCGTTCCGTAACCGGAAAAAAGATCCGTCCAATGCCTACACCTTGCGCAACGACAATCATGAGCGGGTGTCGGAACATGCCAAGAACTTTGGCCATACGCCGCAAAAGATGTTGAACAAGATTCTTGATGATTTCTTCGGGATGCTGGAAAAGCGCAAAAAGCACGAGGACTGATTTGATGGGAACCCAAGGCCATAAGGATGTCGGGCCGGCTATAAGCGCAGATGAGCGAGCCCGGATAGCGCGGGCCGCCAGGCAGGTGGTGGCGTACGCCAACTTTCTGCGCTGGACGGCGAACTTCAAACGGGACGAAGTGCTGCGCCATCCTGAGCACGACCGCGTGATGTTGCTCTCGCCCATGCAAAGTGGGCGATTCAGCTTTGCGCTGGAAGGGGACACCCTGTATGTGGGTGTGCAGCCCTTCGAGGCCGCCTGGGCCGGGTGCATGCCTTTCGAGGCTGCCTACGTATCCGACCGGCTGTATTTGTCGGTTGAGAGCGTCAACTTCATGGACACTCGCATGCCGCCGCTGGCGCTTGGCATTTTTGTCGACGATCAGGGCAAGCGCGAACTCATGGCTCAAGCCAGGTTCGTCCAGTTCGTGCGGGTGAGTGTGCATGAAGGCTATGTGGCTGAGGTCGGCGAGCCTTGTGGCGAGGCTTTTGCGATGCGGCCGGGCGATGTGGTGGGTCAGCTGCGCGAGACGCGAAAGGTGAAGGCACAGCAGCAAGACATGGGGCGGTTCTTCTGACGCGCTCAAGCAGATTTTTCAAGTAAGGACACGAGCATGACCAAGTGCAAACTCATCCTGCCCCTGCTGGCCGCTGCGGCGATGGCGGGTTGTGTAACCACCGAGCAGATGCCGGATGGGACCACCAAGATTCGTTTTTCGGACGAGGCTGTCAGTTCGCTCACCTCGATGATGCCTGGCAGCCTCGTTACCGGGATTGCAGGTGGCGCAGGTGGGGGAGGGATCAACCTTGTTCCGACAACAAGCCCGCTTGGCACGGGCGAGCAACTGTATCTCAACGGGCAGTTTGAGCTGGAGTGTGCTTCTGCCCTGCTCTACAGCGCAAAGTCTGGGCGCCCCATGGACGCGCAGATCAGCAACAAGTGCCGCTCCAGCTACTTCTTGCGCCAGGAGCAGCTGAGGATGGCGGGCAAGCCCTATGATCGGGGGGCGCCAGCTTATGATCCTTCGAACCCGCCCAATGAGTACTGGGCCAAAGTGGTGGGCCGCACTGTCAGCCAGTTGGCGGCTGCTGACAAGTTCACCGCGCGGTTTGCCGGATACCCGCGTATCGAGAGCAGCGGCGGCATCACCATTGCCGTGCGCTTGCTGGGAGAGTCCCAGGGCGCCCACGTAGCGCTGGCGACCACGCCGGCACGTACGCCGGTTGTTCTGGATGATGCGCAGTTCGAACTGGGTATGCGCCAGCGTGCCTCTCAGGTCAGCAGCCAGGTGGTGGATGCGATAGCGTGCGATGCGGTGCTTGCCTACAGCAAGACCGTAGACAAAGGCCCCAGGCCATCACGTGTTTCTGCAAGCGCCTACACGCGGTATGAAGTGTTGTTCACGGTTGCATCCATGGGTTGCAAAGACAGCACTCGTCAGTTCAAGACCGCTTCGCGATAACCTGTGATGGGCCGACCTCGTAGTCGGAAGCAGGCACAAAAAAACCGGACGCAGGTCCGGTTTTTTTTGCCTGCTTGTCAGGCTAGGGCTCTGCGTTCCAGGTGTCGTCCGCAGCTGCCGCTGACTCATCGATCCCCGTCCGTTGCGTATCGGCAGTGTTCAGCCACTCCTGGCTGACGTCCGCCTGCTGAGCCACGCGTTCGTGGGCAAATTCACGAAGCAGGATGGAGTCCTCGATCGACGTCATGAGCGCTGGGGATGCCTGGCCATAATCGCCGAGCAGCGTCCGTGTGGCTTCAGGTGGCAGCTGGCTGATTGCGTTGCGCAGCTCACGGCCGTAGTCGGCCAGTACGGGCTGCTTGGCAATGACAGTCTCCGCCGCCTGGGAAGGGAACACGGAGGCGGTGAAGCTCTGAAATTCCTGCGGGGTCGGCATGGCTTGAATCCTTACATGCTGTAGTCGTTACTGCTTTCGCTGCGTGGTAGCGATGGGTTGGCGTAGCGGGCGAACGTCTTGTCCAGGTCGGCAGCCAGGTAGGCTTGTTCGCTTTCACGCACCATCCGCTTCATGCTGTCGGCGTCGGAGGAGGCCGCGATTACCTGATCGCGCACGGAGGCCAGCAAACCTTCCCTGTCTGCCCGTGAGCCGGGGGTATTGTCGATTGCTTCGAGTGCATCGAGCAGCGACTGGCGCAGCTCGGACTCGGCGCCACTCCTCACGGACGGGCTGGCCATTTCCAGGGTTACGCTGCTGATCACGGCACGATGGATGGCTGTGAATGCGCTGGCTTCGGCTTCTCTGCTTTGCATTATCCGCTCGGAGCGCAGGGTGTGGGGAGGCGTGTTGCGCAAATATTCAGACGCTTGATCGGCCAGTGTGTCGATCGTCTGGCGGACTTTCTGGCCGTCAGGGCCTTCCCGCAGGGCGGCTTGCGCTACGTTGCCAAGGCTGATTGCCGGGTTGCCTGAGGCCTCGATGGCCTTTTGTCGCATTAGCCCGGCGCCGATCACGAATCGGCTCGCATCGCGTATTGATAGCTGCATCTATGTCCGTCGTTTTTTCACGGGGCTTGAACGTGCCCGAGTCAGTCGGCATTCAGCAACATCTGCTTCCCTGTGCGGCTCGCCGTACCCAGGCGCATAGGCTGATGCGGGCGGTCGAATGAGTCTGCGCTGACGTGCTGTGCCAGTCCACCGCGAACCCTGCGGTTCGCTTGCTTGAGTGACCATAGCATTTTTACTGTTATTTTTCTTGTGCTTGAGTCGGATAAATAGGTTTTTTGGTTGAATCAGGTATCCCCTTGAGCAAGCGCTGGCTTGTGTCCTCAAAAGCCCTCATCAGGACGCTGATGAGCGGGAGGCCCACTAAAAACGGGCTGTTGTGGCCAATCATGCCGCCCCTTTCGTGTGCTGACCAGTAGGTGAAATGTCTATTTACACAACTTTACAAGCCTGTAAGCCGTTCAATTGAGAGCCTTCTGTACGTTTTTTGTGCAGAAAAGGCAGGTTGACGGGGCTCCCGCCGGCATCTGAATAACGTGCTAGCCCGAAGGTTCAAAAAATCTCATTTTTGGCCAAATTATGAAATTTCGCGCTCATATCTCTTTCTTTAAGCCAAATTTTCGGAATTTTCACGAATTTACAGGTTGGTCGCTTTCCCCGTTTCGCTAAAAGCACGGCTTCATGATCAGTATTGATCCAGATTTTGTTAATTTTCTTTCGTAGCATTATTTTGATTTTTTTGTCATTTGTGGTTTAAGATTGCCGCGTTTTCCATATCTTCAGGATCATGCCTGCAGAGTAGTATCATGAGCTCAGGCTCAAAGCATCGGTGTAAGCCATCGCCTACCGGGTGCAGCGAGCTCAATTCAAGGACGACGGAGCATTCCAAGGGGAATTCGTCGCGAACGATTTAGATCAACCGTCCGCAACTCGATTCAGGTAGGTATTCTCAATGGCTCAGATGCCGTTTTCACCGTGCAGCGATGCAAACGCCTGCACCGACCAGTCAGTCGAGATGCTTGGCAGGATCTTTGGCCCGGTAATCGATGCCCTGGTCAAAGGCACCGACCCCAACGCTGTGCAGGCAAGCGCCAATATCCTCGCGACGATGTTCGGCTTCTTCAACAGCGGGATCCTCATCATCGGTTCGCTGATCGTTTCCTACGTTGCCGTAATGGGTGTCACCAACACGGCCAACGACGGGGAGGCGATGGGCAAGAACTGGTCCTCGCTGTGGACGCCGGTACGGATCGTGGCGGGCGGCGCAGTGTTGCTGCCCACAACAAGCGGCTTCTCTTTCATACAGCTCATTGTGTTGATGTTTTCCCTGTGGGGCGTCGGCTTTGCCAATGGCACCTACAAAGCAGGCATGGCCATGGGCGTGCTGTCGCCGAACGGCATCGTCGAAGGGGTTAACTCACCTGGCAATTTCTACGGCTTGCGCGATTTCGCCCGCAGCTACCTGGCGGCGTCGTATTGTGCCAAGGCGGCCAACTCGATCTATGGCAACAACCCGGCATCCGGTGCGGTTCCCGAAGTAAGGGCGAACAACACGCAGGACAAGCTCAACACGGTAAATGGCCGCACGGAATACGTCTTCGAAATCAAGGACCGCAACGCCGATACAAACCTGGCCGGTGGGGCGGCTTTCTGTGGCACCGTTAAGGTGGCGGTGTATTCGGCACAGACCCAGACGGAGGCGATGGCCAGGGCTCTGGAATCGCTGCGGGTGAATGTGCAGGGCAAGAAGCGCGAAGCGGCCATGGGCATGATGACCCAGCTGGACACCTGGGTGAGAAGCTGGCCTGCGACGATCAACGACGCTGGCTGGGATGCGGTCGACTCCGACCAGTTCAATACCATCGTGAACGCGGCGGAGCAGAAGGTGGCCACGCAACTGTTCGCCCAGGTGAGCAGTGATCAGGGCGATGTCGACAATGGCCTCAAGGACTTCCTCGGCACGCTGACCGATGATGGCTGGTCGGCGGCTGGCGGATGGTTCCAGCGCGTGGGTATGGTCCGAGGCCAGATTGCCGGGGTGCTGTCCGAGCCGGTCGGTTCGGTCAGTGCGCCTTCTCTCGGTGCACTGCCTGCCGATGCCCGGGCCTCTCTGCTGACGCACAGCGTGACCACGGTCACCGAGGCAATCGACAAGAAGTCAGAAGAGAAGCCAGGGTACAAGCAATCGACCACGGCCAAGCCTGAGGATATTGCCAGCCTCATTCCCAAGGACCCCAACAGCGATATCAACGTCGGGTCCTTGAAAGCTGACATGGACTCCAAGATGTCTTCGTACGTCAACAGTGTCATGTTGAACGTGGTGGAGATTGCCACGGGTGCGGGCAGCAACGGGCAGACACCCCTGTGCGGAACGGCCGGGCAGATGGGGGGCTCGCTCAATCGCATGAAGTGTGTGGGCGATTACCTGACCGTTGCGCGTGCCGGCATTCTTGTGGCCGATGTAGCCATCAAGACTGCCGGGACAGCGATTCGGGTGATTGCCGGCGCGCTTTCCTCGGTCAAGGGCTTGGGCAACGGCCTTGATCTGGACAAGGTTGTGACCCCGCTCTGGGACTGGGTAATGACCGTGCCGGTCAAGCAGCTCGCCCTGATGGCCTCGTACATCGAGCCTCTGGCGTTCTACTTTGCGGTCTTTCTTCCAAGCCTGCCGTACACGCTGTTCATGATCGTCTTTGTTGGCTGGGTGCTGGCCGTGCTGCAGTCGATCATTGCTGCGCCGCTGTGGGCGGTCATGCACATGACACCGGATCGAACGTTCGTAGGCTCCCAGACCCAGGGTTACCTGCTTCTGCTTTCGCTGTTCGCCCGCCCTGCGCTGGCTGTTCTGGGGCTGTTTGCCGCAGTGCTGGTGTCAGACCCGGTGATCGACTATATCGCCCAGGGCTTTTTTGCCATGCGGGGGGCAGTGGTGTCTTCTTCAGGTGGTGTAGGTGCCATCTCCGAGTTCCTGACCTTTGCCTGGTGGTTCATGGTGTTCGGGCTGACGTTGTTGCCTGTGTTGTACATGATCTTCGGCTTGCCGCAGACATTGCCTGACCAGGTATTGCGCTGGATCGGTGCAGGCATTGGCGACCTGGGTGAGACCAATGCTGTCGGCCAGATGCGGGGCGGTATGGCTTCTGTAGGCGCAGGCATTCAGGGTTCGGGTTCTGGCATGCGCCTCGGTAATGACAAAGGCAAGCTGCCGCCGCCCGATGGCTCTTCGCCTGGCGGCGGGCCCAGAGGTGGCGGGCCTCGAGGCGGGGCGGGTGGCGCAACACCTCTGCTTAATGCCAACGGCCAGGGCGCCGGTGGGGCAGCTGCCCGGGATTCAGGCGCACAGGCTTCGGCCGAGTCGGGTGACACGCGAAGCCTTGGCGAAAAGCGCTCCGAGGCTGCTGGTGTCGCGCTGGGGCGGGCAATCACGGGCGGCACTGCTGCAACTGCCAGGTCGCTGCGCAGCGCGGGGAGCGCCGCGCTATCGGCAGGGCGTTCGGGGGTGGAATCCTTCCAAAGCTCGGGCTCTGGTTCGATGGGCGGGCGGCTGCGTGACGGCGTCAGGGCCGGCGCGCTGACTGCCGGTGCGGGCCTGGCTTCCACGGCCAGCGCTGCTGGGGCTGACTATAAGCAAGCCTTCTCGACTGCCAAGGCAGAAGGCAAGGCGGCGTACCACGAAGGTGCGGGCGCCCGGGTTCAGGCATTCAAGGACTCGCTCAAGGGTGGTTCGGCACCGGCCGGGAGTGATGCGGGCCAGGATCAGGCCGCTTCGGCTGATGCTGCTCCTGAAACTACCGGCTCCCGGGGGCAGCAGTTCAATGACGCTGGGCTTCCTGCCGGGGCTGGTTCGGCTAACGCCAAAGACGACGATGAAGAGGGTCGATGAGCGGCAAAGTGCCGCTCTTGTTTTGGCATTTCGTGGGTGCAATAACGGTCCGTCGGCTGCCTGCGGGGGTGGGAATTTTTCAAACCTTCGGTTGTCTTGGACGATGACGCGCAATCGTGTGCGCACCTTGATACGCGACTCGGATCGCTTGGCGGAGACATCGCATGGATGAGAATCAACTGGAAGACCAGCTTCGACGGCTTCTTACCGGGTTGGCTGACCAGGCCATCGTGCGCGGTGAGCAGTTCATCTATGACGGCGGGGAACTGTACGCTGATGATGTAGCGGACATCGGGCTGGTCTCGGTGCTGTGCATTGCGCAGGCGTTGTCCGAGCGGGCCGGGTTGGGTGGGTTTGGTTATGAATTCCAGTTGGCTGCACCGGCCAATCCGGTGTTCCCTATTCACGCCACTGCGCCGGAGGTGCTGCCCGACTTTTTCAGGGTGGCGCCTTTTGTGTCGGCGGTTTTTCACAGTGAAGTGCTGAATGCCAGGCAGGACCTGACGCTGCTCTACCATGCGGCCGTGCTGCGATTGCAGTAAGTATCCGGAACGTGAAACAAGGCTGGCCGATTTTCTACCTGTAGCCCAAGGAAGTTTTTATGCACGACGAAGACAGTTCAAATGAAGGGAGTGGCCCAGCCGTTGAGCTGCCGCCTGGTGTGTTTCCGCCGATGGCGGGTTACACCATTGGAGATCTTCTGGCGGTAGCCAATGCCCCGTTCGAGGCATTGCTGGAAAGTCGCGATATCGACCCTGGGCTGATTCGTGAAACGGTTATTGCGCTGGCCCAGCACTTGTACGCGGCATTCGAAAGAGAGGACGCCCAGTACCAGATTGCCACGTGGTATCAAAAGCCATATGACCAGCCTGGAAAGCGCCAGCGCAGTATCGAGATCATCGCCGAGCAATTCGGCGTCATCACGCTGAAGGCAACGGCCGAATCATTGAAGGGATCACCGTTGCTCGGCCTGGGCAAACCGTTCTATCTGAGCCTTGTCGAGGCAGCCGGGCAGGCCATAAAGGCGCATATTCTGAGGTTGAATCAGGGCTGATGCGGCAGTTTGTTCATAGGGATATGAAGTGACTAATACAATTTATTTTAGTGTCTACATGGATGGCACCGATAACAACAAGGACAGGGACACGCCTCTCGGTAGCCATACCAATGTGGCCAGGCTTTATGAATACGACACCGCGCACGGCACCAACCTTTCCCTCAACTCCGGCGCTGCGCCCCGCAAATATGGCCCTGGCGGCCTTACCGGCCAGTCGGAGAAAATTTACCTTGATGGGGTGGGGAGCCAGAAGGGTAATGCGCCTATCGCCTTGATCGAGCGGGGCACAGGGCGCGGCAGCCAGAACCGGATCGAGCAGGCTTATGATGCCTTCGTCACGTTCTGCAACAAGAACCCTGATCTGAATATTGAATTGAATGTGATCGGCTTCAGTCGCGGGGCGGCGCAGGCCCGTGCTTTTACCAACGAGGTGATCGACCGTGGTGTGCCCCGACTCGACAGCCAATGGAAAGCCACCGACGATTACCTGATCCCGCCTGGTGAGGCGCAAATCAACAAGCTTGCCATTTTTGACACGGTTGCCTCCTACGGTATTCCCATTACTGAAAGCCACGTCAGGAAAAACCTGGAGATTAGTAACAACGTCAAGTCCACCACGCATTTGGTGGCCATGCATGAATACCGTGCGACATTTCCCTTGACCAGCGCGCTGCGCAATGACGACAACTCGCGCATCGAAGAGGTCAAGTTTGCAGGGGCCCATTCGCAGGTTGGGGGTGGCTACCGTAATGACTTGCTGGCAGCTGGCCCGCTTGCGTTCATGTATGACCGCTTGAAGTCAGCAGGCGTGGAACTGGTGAATTTTCCGGCCAAAGAGCTTGAGCGTATCGAGCAATATAATGCGTTGATCAAACAGCCCGAGCGGTTGCAGGAGGCTTTGATTGATTCCCGGTTGCTCAAGGGTAATGAAGCGTTCAAGCGGGAAGCGGATGGGTCTTACACCCGCATCAATAACCGGCCGTTTCCTGCTGAGAGCGGCACATTGAATTTTATTGGGTGGGAAAGCACGTCCGGGTTTATGGCATGGCAACGAAAACCCTTCGACCATCCAGTGAGCGGTCGTAAAGTCATTTTCGAAAATGATCGCTCGCTCGCTGCACCTCTCATCCAGCAAATAGGCAGGCATGTGGGGCAGACGCTGGCTGGGTGGAACGGCAAGGTCAGCAACGATTCAGCCGTGCCGGATAACCCTTCAGAAAACATGGCTGGTGCCATGGAGCTGATCGATGACGACTTCGATGCCAATGCCGCCGAGCCGCGCAAGCAATTGGCAGAGCTCTCGTCATTGCTCGCGGGCTCAAAGCCGGAGGCCGAACATATCCAGCGCCTGGCCCTGAAGGAAGTGCCTCTTCCCGGCGCGAGCGTGTCGGCGAAGTATGCAGTGCTTCGGGTCGATCCCGAAGGTTCTTCTGCCTTTGCTGACCTGGGCTTTGGCTACGAGGCCGCCCGCATTGTTGCCGATGCCGGTGAGTTGACCCGCAATCGAGGGCCGCTGAATATCAATGACCCGATCGCGCTCCACGATACCAATGGCAATAGGGTGGGCAGCCTGGAGGCTGTGCGTGAGGCGCCGGCATTTGCGGGAGAGCGCGGCATCCTGATCGCAATAGACATGCAGCATGTGGCGCCAGGTGCACAGGCGGGGGTCATTCGCGAGGGCCTCACTCAGGTTGCGCAATGGATCGCTGAACGGCCGGAAGGCAGCTTGAAAGACGAATACGAAATTGCCGGGGCGGATGGCAGGCCACGGGTTCGTGCCATGGTTGACTGCCCTGTTGTGCCAGAGCAGCAGCGAACCGTTGCCTGGGAGGCCCCAGCGCCCTGAGTGAGCCAATGCTGTTACACATACGGGCGATGGCACACAC
This sequence comes from Pseudomonas sp. NMI542_15, assembly GCF_021283425.1. NCBI lineage: Bacteria > Pseudomonadati > Pseudomonadota > Gammaproteobacteria > Pseudomonadales > Pseudomonadaceae > Pseudomonas > Pseudomonas sp. NMI542_15. The sequence goes on from NZ_JAJSRO010000012.1 coordinate 61,657, forward strand.
TGCAGTAACGCTTTTTGCAACCTGCTTGCTTAGAATGCACCTGTTGCCGGCGATGGTCGGCCAGTCAATCGGTAAGGGTTAGAACATGAAAATCCACAAATACCAGCCAGGCAGCTTCATCGAGGTCGATGACATGGCGGGTGGTCGCCGTGTGGGCATGGTCTGCAAGGACGGCGTGACATTTTGGGATTTGCTCGATTCCGAGCGCTGCACGCCACTGACGATTCATCCTTCAATGAATCCGCAAGAGCTGGGCAACCTGGTGCAGTTCAGCCGGGACAAGGGGTTGGGTAAAGCGACCCAGGCACTGGTCGGCCACATGCAGGCGGCGGATGACCAGCGCCTGAGCGGCGACCCGCTTTTCGTCATGCGTGCGCTGTGGTTCGTGGCCAAGAAGGCGAGCGGTGAGGACTATGTTCCTGATGCCGGAACACTGCGATGGGCCTGCGAGCAGGCCCAGGCGCAGACGCAATCGGCGGAGCGTGTCCACCAGCTGGCAGACCAGTACTGCTCCGCTTAGCCCGGAATGAAACTGCCCCTGCAGGGGCCGATCAGTCTGGGCTCGGTGCTTGCGGAGTTGCCTGCTTGGCCACCTGGTGCTCATGCAGGGCGGCATAGCCGTCCACCGTGGCGCGCAGGGTGTGCAAGGCCTGGCTGGAGATGGCGCCTGGGCTGTGCCGGGCCAGCGCATCGTAAACGCTCTGGGCATCTAGCCGGTGCACGCCAAAGGCTTCATCCATTGTCGCTTGCTCGACGCTTTGCCAATTCACCGCGGTCGGCAACTCGTCACGAAGGCTGGCTGCTGCGTGCTTGCCGAACAAGTGCGCCGCGCCGACCTTAGCTTCCAGTTCGGGCAGAGCTTGTATGCGGCTGCGTATTTCATCCTGGCGGGCGCGACGCTCGACTGTGGCGTCGGGAGAGGCCAGCGCCATCAGTAGTTCGCCCACATTGGTAAAGCCTTCACTCTCGAAGATCTCTGCGACCTTGCGTGAGCGTGCTTCATCTCTGGGCAGGAAGATGGCTACGCCATTGTCATAAGGCTGCGGCAGGTCGCCCCAGTAGTGGGTGGCCTTGAAGTCGCGCATGGCCTCGAGACCTTCAGCAAAGAACACGTCCTTGGTGACGGCGTAGATGGCGTAGTCATCGTTCAGCTGGGCAGCGGCTTCGGCATCGAGGCCGTTACGGACGAGGCGGCCTTGCAGCGCAACAGTTTGCTGCAACTGCCTGGCGATATGCTGGGCGGCGACGAAATGATGCGAGCCACCGCTGTTGGCCAGGTACAGTCCGTCATCCCAGTCGTACTGGACCAGGAAGTCGCTGGTGCCATGAACAATGCCGATCTCGGGCCAGCGCAGGTTTTGCGCAAGCCCTTCCTGGCTCACATCCCGGATGAACGCCTGGCAGGCCTGTTCCGCCATCTGCTGCATGGAGTAGAAACGATACAGGTCGGACTTGGAGGCCGACAGGCCCGTCACGTCAGCTATGTCACAGGTGAAGTGGGCCGTGGTTTCGCTGCTGCCCAGTCGGGCGAGTGCCGGGATATGCCGGTGTTCGCTCTGGTAGTGGCCGTCGCTGGCGCGCCAGCCCCTGACCTCACCGTTCTTTTCGCTGCCTTGGCTGAAGCCGATATGGTTCGACCACTCATGCCAGCGCACCACGCTCGAGGAGGCGATGACGGCGGCGGTGTCATCCACCCGCATTCGAATGTTCGGCGCCTGCGCGATGACCCGGCGCAGCCGGGCGGGGATGCCCAGGTCGTCCTTGACCGTTTCCAGAAACTTGGCAGCCAGTGTTCTGAAGCTCATGGCGTGACTCCATTCAACGCAGGGTGATTGGCACTTACTGGGTGACGCGCTGCACTGCGTCCGCTGCCTCGCGCGCTTTGCGTTTGAGGGTTTTCACCACCGTGCGTACATCGTACGAACAGCTGATGTAGGTATCGCTGCCGTCTGCATAAAGCCACAGGTCATGGTTGCCGACTTCTTTCTTGTAGTCGCCAACCTCGTCCTTGGGAATGTCGGCCAGCTTGGCGACCGTCTGGATGCTTTCGCCGCTGAATGCGCCGCCGTAGGCGTTGAAGTCGCCTTCGCCATTGGAACCAGGGTGCAGCGACAGCCGGGTGACGGGACGGCCGTACACGTCCAGCGGGTTTGGAACGGTGAATTCACCGTCGGACAGGTCCGATGCCTGGACGATGGCTTTACCGTTCGCGGCCTTGATCAAGGCTTCGAACTGCTCGGGCGATACATTGCGTTTGCAAGTGAGCGCCTGGGTCAGGCGGGCACTGGCTTCTGACGGGTCGATTTTTTCTGCGTAGGCCGAGGTGCAGGCGAGCGAAACCAAAAGCGGCAGGGCGAGTTGCAGGGGGTTCATGCGTCAGATCCTTCTGGATGACAAAATGCTATCAATTTTAGTTGTCAGAAAAATGTTTTTTGCATAGGGCGAGTGTGCGCTACGCCTTGCCCAGGGTCAAGCGATCAGCTGCTCATGAGCAGGATTCAAACCTTGACGGGGCAAGGCCTCAAATTCATACTCGCTATCCATATCAACATTTTTCTAACAGGCCATTTTGATAATTGACAGGACGTCGAGCAGTGGCTGACGCACTTCGCTGTCAGTTGTTGCGGCGTTTGCGCTGGGCCTTACCGTTCAGCTGGCCCTTACAAGGAGTTTCCTGGCATGTCCTACCCATTACCTCCACTTGCCGTGGAGTCGGGCCTGAGGGTGGTGGGCGATCGCCGCGCAGCCTTGTGGCTGTTGTCGGTGCCTTTGCTGGCGGCGCTTGTCGCTTTTGCCATCGCGGTCATTGCAACCCTGATGGGTGAAATGGCGCAAGGATCACCACGTTTCTACGCCGCCGCGCTGTCCTTTTCGACCTTGCTGCTAAGCGTGATGCTGCTGCCTGCGTACCTGTTGAGTCTGGGCTGGTACGCATGGTGGACGCGCGAAGGTGACCATCATCGTCTGCGCCTGGGCCTGTGGCTCGCGCCGCTGGTAGCGGTGTTGTTCGCATGGTTCCCGGCCACGCTGGTTCCTGGGCTGCAGCCGCTTGGCCAGGATGCTATCGACCCGCTGCGAACCTATTTGCTCGCAGGCATGCTCACCCTGTTGCTGGGCTATGCCTGGTCCGTCATCGTTTTCGTGATCCTGCGGTACTGGAGAGATGTATGAACACCGTGCTTGCCACCCCACGCAGCGTGCTGCCGCTTGTTCTGGCCGTCATGTCGGCGGTAATGGTGCCCAGGGCTTTCGCAGGGTTCGAACTGGTAGAAAGCCCCGCGGCGCCGGTCCCTTATGCCGCACCTTCTGCCCAGGGGCAGGACACGGCGCACATGCAGCAGACCATCAACGCCTTGAATGTCGAGATCCAGAGCCTGCGGGTTCGTCTGGCGGCTGCAGAGGCCGATGCCAATGCTAGCCGCCAGGAGCTGCTGGCAATTCGTGCGCGGCAGGACCACATCCAGTCCTCGATCAACCACATGACCCTGAATTTCGCCTTCGGCCACTCACGGTTCAGCCCCAGTGCCGATGATGGCGACGTCCTGGTGCGCTCCGCGCAAGACGCACTGCAGGTGAAGATCGTGGGTTTCACCGACGGTGTTGGCACGGTAGAGGCGAACCGCCGTGTGGCCTTGCTCAGGGCCCAGGCTGCGAAGATGCACCTGGTTCGCCGGGGGGTGGCAGCGTCGAAGATCAGTGCCGAAGGGCAAGTGGGCGATTACATTGCCCCGAACGACACTGCAGATGGCCGCGCCGCCAACCGCCGGGTTGAATTCGAGTTTTTCGGCCAGTATCAGGCAAGCACGCCCGTCAATCGTTAACGGCCAGGGCCATGCCGATGGGTCAGGCCTGTAGGCGCTGGTTGTCCAGGAACAACCGCGCCTCGGCGGCCGCGGCGATGGTGGCGTCGGCTGGCGCCTCCCAGGCTACCCCGTTGTAGCGCAAGCTGTAGCTTTCGCGGCAGGAGTGAAAGCCGATATGGGCCCAGTCAATGCTTTCACTGCCAGCCCATTCACCCAGAATCTCCGACCTTGCTGCGCCAGCCGCCCGGCGCTTTTCGATCTGCCCGACCACATCGGCGAACAGCCGCAGGTTTTCAAGGTCGATGCTGACCGAGGCAGGGCCAATGTTCAGCACGCCGCCGACATTGCCGGGCGCGGGTTGAAATGCACAGTGAAACTGATGGGTCATTGCTACATCCTTGAAGTGTGGGCTGCAAACATACAAAACACGAACGACTGCCGGCTGGACCTTTCAGCAGGTTGAAGTTCATTCTAGCCGAGCCGGTGCGAGGGAGTTGGACCATGTATACGCTGTATGAACTCGAGGCTTTTGTGGCGCAGGCCATCAGTGGCGATATCTTTGCGCAGGCAGGGGGTGGCTTCGTCAGCGTTATGGCCAAAAGCTCGCCTGCCATCCAGAAGGACATTCCCGCGGCTTTCGAGATGTACACGCTGCTGGAGCATTACCTGAAATCACTGCCCGTTCGGCACGCGGCAATCGGCTACGGCGCAAAAATGCTCGACCTTGAGCCGGGCATCGTGGTTGATGACGACGGGCGCAAGGTGATCGCACTGTTGCCGATTCAGGCCAACCAATTGGCGCAAGTGGCCTTCTGGCTGGCCGATGCGTTGCCCAGCCAGGAGGTGAAGGCGATGCCCGGGACGCTTGCGTTGATGTTCAGCGTTGAAACCCATGAAGGCACGGAACACTTGCTGCCGGAATGGATGGCCGTATTTTATGTCCAAGGCGATGCAAGGCATTGTGTGCCGATTCTCGCGCTCAAGTCTGTGCTGGAGGACGAGCGTTTCGGGGGTGACTGGGTAGCGGTTGCCTTGCACCGGCTGACTGATTTTTCTTTGCCTCAGGCGGATGCCCAGCAGGCCGCCGGGGCTGAAGTACACACGACAAAGTAGCCCTGATCCGCCCCCTTTCGCGGGCAATGGGCTGACCGATTCACCCTGAAGCTGATGTCGGCAGCGCGTGTGCCGGCGATATGCAGATGCCTGGAGGCAGCAATGGACCATAACTGGGGGGCAGGGCGGCGCAGTGGCGGCCTGGATGGCGGGTATACCGGGTCGCTTGATCATGCAATCTCCAACCTTCATGTCGGCCGCAGCCAAGGCCGCAAGCAAGGCCTTGAGGAGGGCCACAAGGAGGGCTTTGAAGAGGGGTACTCGCAAGGCTGGTATGCCGGGGCGGCGCGTGCCAACGAAAAACTGGAGCCGCTGCGTGACTATGTTCGCCAGTACTTCGACGAAGCCGTGCAACTGCGGGCCGAAGTAGAGCGCCAGCGTGAACTGATCAAGTTGATGCACGGGCAGATGCTGCAGTTTGCACAGGCCAGGCGCGCCGGGGCGCAGGAGGGCGGACCGGAAGCAGGGCTGGCCGAAGAGGTTGCCGCGCTCAAGAAAGCCAATCGGCTATTGCATGCAACCATCGATTCGATGGAAACGCAGTTCCAGTCCACGTTTGCGCAGTCCGGCCTGAAGACGCAGCAATACAATCGAACCCTGGTGTTCGCGCATGCGGCGCAGGCGCTTGTGGCTGAGCTGGTTGCCGATGGCACGCCTGAGGCTCAGCTGGTACGTGAGCGATTCGTGGAGCACTACCGGCAAGAAGTTGCGCATAGCCTGCGTGAAGGCGATATCCAGATAGCCCCGGAGCTCGATGAGGCGTTTCAGAAACAGCTGCCCGAAACGCATCGGTTCATCATCGACATGCTGCAATCGGTTGCACCCCGGCCAGAAGCGGGTGAACCTGACCCAATGCCGTAGGCGCCGGGCCAGGGCAGCTGCCTGTCGCAAGGGGTACCGAGGGGCTATTGAGCAGGCTGGTCGATTGCGGGTGGCGGCGCAGGCTGAGGCGCGTAGGGCGACTCGTGGCCTGGGTTGGCGGGGGCATCACCCGGCGTGCCCTGGCTGTCGATGGGTACGCATACCAACGCCGTGCGTACCTGCGCAGGGTATTGCTGCACTTCGTAGCCGTATGCCGGCGGCTGTCGCATTTCCGGGGCCTGGCAGGTGCCTTCGATCACGCCCTGGCGAGGGGTGGAGAAGTCACAGCTTTCGCCTTCGTAGCGATTGGCGCACGAACGGTAAGCGGCCACCGGCGTGACCTGCTTCGGCACAGGCACGTAGATGGTGGTGTTGCGCGGTAGCTCCTGCCACTGCTCCTCACGGGGCGCGGGGGCGTCCTGCGCCAGGGTGGCATTCGCCATGGCCAGCGCGCCGAGCGCCAGCACTATCGTCATGCTTGCTTTCACCGAGCCCCTCCAGCCGTCACATGCCGGGTTCATAATCCGAACCACTGCGGTTTCTGGGCGCAGGTTCGCTGTGGTCCAGGCCCGCGTCCACTTCCACGCCGCGCTCTTTCATCTCGCTGATCATGTATTCATAGCCGATCGTGAAGTGGGCCAGGTCGTAGCCAGGGTCGGCCTGCTTGATCTTCGAGGTCAACTGGACGATTTCCAGTTTCACCGGGTCCGGGGTTTCGTCGGTGTCCCAGTTGCCCGAGTTGTTTTCCAGGTTGTTCAAGTGGAAGGCCTGGCTGAAAGCCTTGCCATTCACCGTGATTTCCTTCGCCAGCTTCTCGTACAGGTTTTTGCCACCCAGGCCCTCTTCCAGGCTGGCGTCAACCACCCGCAAGAAGTCCAGATGGGCCTCTGGCGTGGCGGTGACTTCTTTCCAGTTGCTGTACTCTTTCATTCCGTTCTCCTTGCTTGGATGAATGCCTGCGCCCTCATGGCTCCCGTTCGGCATTGGCTGGGGGGTGAGCGTGTACGCGTGTCTGGCCTCAGGGAGTGAAACCGTTGTCTTGCGATGAGCCTGAAGGCTTGCCGCGGACCAGGCTGACGATGCCCTGCACCATTTCCTTCAGGCGCTCGAAAATGCGCTGCATGGCGTCTTGCAAACGCTCCAGGTGCGATTGCGATTCGCCTGCGAATGCGGGGGTGTTACCTGCATTGTGGTGCATGCTCTCGCTGGAGTTTTCCAGCCGGTTCTTGAGCTTGTCGTAATGCGGGCTGCCTTCGGTCTCGGGGTTCAGCAGCTCTTCCTGGGCGCGGCCGTACTGCCTGGCCCAGCCGGTGAGTGCCTTGTCCATGGCCTTCTTGCTGGCCTGTGCGTCCGGTGACTGCCCTACGGCTTCGACGAATGCCTCGTGCAAGTCGGTGAATTCACCGTCGGGTTTCATCTTCTCGACCACTTCGGGCACGGTAAGGCCGGTTTGTACGGCGCGTGCTTCGATCTGTTCACGAACCTGGGGCAGTTCGCCCGCGTTCCAGAAAGCCTGATGAGCCTTCTCGTAATTGCTGGCGGCTTTCTCGACCTGATCCACCCGGTATTCGGACAGGCGGGGCAATACCTGCACCCGGCCAGCCAGCTCTTCAGCAAACGCAGACTCACCCGCAGCGGCAGGTTGTTCCTGCGTTGCCGGCTGCGCCGCAGCGGCCTCTTCAGGCTGCTTGCTCGTGCCTGCACGCAAGGTACTGGCCAGCGCGCTGGCACCCTTGCCCAGGCCTTGCATGGCTGCACCCGTCAGCGAAGCCACGCCACCCACGAGCTCGGCACTGCCTTGCAGCAGCGTTTCGGCAGCGTTGCGCTCTCGCGCCTGCCGGTTGGGCGCGTCTGCAGCATTGGCGGCATCCGACTCGTGGAGGGTGGCGTTGATGCGTCGCACTTCTTCCGGGTCGAGCGAAGCGCCTTCGGGCTTCAATTCGCCGGCAACCTTCATGATGGCGTCAAACACGCTTGCGTCGAAGTCTGGGCTGCCTTGTGCCTGGCTGGCGTGTGGGGGTTGGCCAGCGCTCATCCCACCGGCTTCGACGTTGTAGGCCGGCAGTGCAGTTGCATCGATCGAGCGCGCTACCCAGGCGTCGCCCTGGTAGTCCATCAATACAGGTTCGCCGCGCTGCGCCGTTGTGTCGTGCATGGCCTGTTCAAGCCCTGCCCCCCACAGCGTCTGGCTGCCGTCGGGTGTTTCCAGGGTGACGTAGTAACTGCTCTGGTTGGTAGGGTCATGTTTGTAGGGCGCTGCGCCATGATGGACCAAGATGCCTGCATAACTCCGCCCTGGCTGGGCGGGTTGCCCGGCCGCAGAATCAGCGACGGCTTGATCAGGCTTGTCGAGTTCTTTGGGTTCCATCTGTGTTTACCTTTCGTGGGCGCCGCATTATTCAATGGATCTGGACACAGCTCCTTTCTGAGCACGCTGGTGCGCCCATTCGGTCTGTGCCCTTTGACCTGCCAATTTCTGCGACGCGTAAACGGCAAGCAATGCTTCAACTTTTTCCTTTTTGCGATAAATCGCTTCCGACAAGTAGTTGCTGACACCTATCGCCCGGTTGTAGTCAACCCATAGCGCGCGGCTGGAAACATGGGTGATGCTGTTGTTCCACTCGGCATCGCTGAACCGTCGGGAGGCTTCGGTCATCATCATTTCCGAAACCGACATGGTGTCGTAACCACCGATGGGTGGCGTCGGCAAGGCACCATAGCCATCGGCGTCGGACAAGTACATCGGTGGCGTCTTGCCGTCAGCCTCTGCCAGCGCCGCATCGGCATTGGCCGCTGCCACTTGCACGGGCTCGGCTGTGGAGTCTGGCGCAACGCCGCCTGAAGGTACATTGCCGAACAGGATCTCGTGCTGTGCCTTGGTATCCTTGCCCAGGATGCGCTGATGCTCCGGGTGGCCATCCTGAATGGGGTAAGTTTGGCAGAAATAGGGTGCCGGGTCAGTCTTCCAGCCAATGCCGTCCTGACGCTTGAACACCGGTGGCAGCTGCGCGGGGTTGAATGGCCCGCGCTGTGCGTTTTCGGTGAATGCCTTGGCCCTGGCGGCGTCTTTGGTGGAGGTGCCGTAGGTGAAGTGCAAATGCTTGGTCATCGAGCTACTGGGGGTATTGCCCGAAAGGCCCAGCTGTTGCCCGGGTTTGACCTGGGCCTTGCGCTTTACGCCGTTGGCAAAGCCGCTGAGGTGGTAGTAGGCGACGATGTCGCCGTTGGCCCGCTTGATCAGCACGGCGTTACCCGCAGAACCTAGCGCCCCGGCGAAGGTGATTTCGCCCTCGGTGGTGGCATAGACCGGTTGCGACGCGCCACTGGTGGAAAAGTCCAGGCCGTCGTGCATGTGCGCTTTCTGGTTGGCCGAGCCAAAGTTGCCCGAGCCACCACCACGGAATTTGCCGAAACGACCAGAAACAACTTCCTTGTCGGTTGGCGATACCATGCAGGTGTCTGCAACGGCACTGTGGGCGCAGGCCAGCACGCCCAATGTCACAACGCCGCGCAAGATCGTTTTTTTCATCCCTTGCGCTCCGTCACTTCACGCTCTGCTGCATGTTCTGCCTGGCAGCATCCGTTGCCGCTTTGCTGGTCAGGGTCTGGCCGCCAGCTGTGCTGACGTTCATCGATACCAGCGACGCCAACTGAGCTTCCATGTTTTCGTACTGCCGGTACTGCTTTTCCTGGATGGCCAGGTCCAGCGCCTTGATCTTCAGCAACTCGACCAATGCACCACGCTCGTTCTGTGCCGCCATGACCCGCGCCCAGCTGTCGTACTCCGCCGTGTTGCCCGAATAGCGCTTCACTTCGTTACGGAAATGCACTGCCAACGGCAGGTCGGTACCTGTTTCCTTGCCTTCAACGCCTGAGTAGTCGAGCTGGATCGCCTTGAGGCTGGACAGCGCAGGTGAAACCAGTGCGTCCTTGCGGGCTTTGGAAAGGGAGTAATCCTCGGCAGCAGACGATTTGCCCGCCGACGACGGGACCGGGCCGTCTGGCAGGCCGGCAACGTTGTTCACGAACCCGACCTTTGCCTTGTACAGGGTTTCGTTTTCCATGGCGGGTTCGAACAAGGTGGCGACGGTGAGGTCGGCGCCCGGCATCGTCCCCACCGATTTGCACAGGCCAGAGTCTGCCTGGTCCTGGGTGCAGAACGGCTTGCGTGCTTCTATCAGTGCCGTCTGGGCGCTGATAGGTTCGGCGTAGGTGCCCGGTGCGGCCACGATCTCGGCCTTGACCCGCTGGCGAACCTCGGTGCCCATGTCGGCATCCCGGTTGCTGATCAGCGTACGGGTCGAGAAGATCTTGCAGGGCGAATAGCCTTGCCCGAACTCGCCGCCGTAGTCGAAGCGCGCCTGTTTTACCCGCTGTGTCTGGGCCAGTACGTTGAGTGCCGTCGCTGTCTGCTGCGCTGCATTGCGCCCGGCCTCGGCAACCGTGTTGGCTGAAAGGGCTTTCTGCTTGGTCATGACCGCAATGGCCGATGTCAGGCGTTGGCTTTCGGTTTCGAGCAAGGCGGAGAGGGACGCATCGACAGCAGAAACGGCTGCGTTGAGCGCCGTGGTAGCCGCCGAGAACACAGGGGCTACGGTGTTTTCCTGGTATTGCGGTGGGCAATAGGCCCAGGCCAGTGTGGAGGTCAGGGCCAACGATACGCCGAATGAAACCTTCCATCTGCGCGCATCGCGTGTTTCGTCGAAATCTTTTTTCATGGCTACCTCACTTCACCGACCGTGCAGCGGTTTCAGACAATACCTTCTGGTACCGCGCTTCCAGCGTGGCATCGAGGCTGTCGGAGGAGGCGACCACCAGCGTTGCCAGGTTGGCGAGCAGCCGTTGGTTCTGCTCGTACTGCTGCTGATGAATCCATACCTCAAGCCCACCCATCTTGGCCGCCTCTACCAGCAACCCGCGCTGGGTCTGGCGTGCCAGGTTGCCTGACCATTGTTCCGCTTCCTTTCCACCGAAGTACTGGTTCACACGCAGCTTGAGCACTTCATTGGGGGACTTGTTGCCGAAGCCCGCGCTGCGGGTGTTGGCTGCGTTGATCATCGACAGGCTGTAGGCCGGTACCGAGAGCAGCGAGTCCTTGCGATTTTTCTGCACCATGTAGGTTTCACCGGCAGGCGTCGCACCGGCCTCTTTGCTCAGCGCCTGATCTGGCGGGCCCATTACATGCTGGATATAGGCCGTGCGTGCCTCGGTGGTCAGCGAGTTTTCGTCCGCGGGCTCGAACAGCAACGCTGCGTTCGTATCGCCGCCTGGCAAGGTGCTAAGCGTGCACAGGCCGGCGTTGGCTTCAGCTTCGGTACAGAACTTGTCGCGATGCTGCTTGAGCCGTTGCTGCATGGCCTGGCCCGTCGAGGCAACCAGGCGCCCTGGCGATGCGTCCAGTTCACCAACCGAGGCTTTGGCCTTGGCCGCCATGGTGCTGAAGGCGATGTCCATCGACTTGTTCTTGGCCACCGTGCCGCAGGGGTCAAAGCCCTGGCCGGTCGCTGCGTTGAAGTCGAGGTAGGCTTTGGCAACGGCCGTGTTCTGCTGCTGGGCGCGGATGGCGTTGACCAGTTGCTCGGATGTCTGCCGGTTGTTGTCTGCTACCACGTTGGCAGACAGCGCTTCCTGCTTGGTGGCAATGGCCACTGCCGAAATGATCTGCTCGAACTTGTACGACATCTGGGTACCGAAGCTCGTGCCAAAGGCCGTTATATTGGCGGACACACTTTTTGTCAGCGCTGCGATCTGGGCGTTGGTCCAGGCTTCTGCCGGGCCGAAGCCATACAACGCGCCATACGAAACACTCGAGAGCATCGTCGAGCCTGCGACGATGCTGGCCAGTTTGAGCCGAAAATTCATATCACTGCCCTGTGAGCATTGGCACGCGACGGTCCGTCACCTGCCCAACAAGAGAATTGGCAGCCATCGCGCTCATCGCCGAGGCAGCGAGCTGTTGCGACTGGGCGTCATTGCAGGCCACCGAGGTGCAGTCGATGTGCGCTTCGGCACGTTGGTCGGTGATCATCGCGGTATAGGCGTAGGCTGCCGCCTCGCCTTCAGGGGCGAGGGTCTTTTCGCTGAACGGCCCTGCGTAGTCCACGTCCCAGCCCTGCATGCCGTTGGCATTGAGCGCGCACATACCCTGCCTGGCTTCGGACACCGTGCAATAGGTATCCCGGTGCATGGCCAGGGTGGCCTGGTCGGCACCCGCCCTGGAGCCGACCCGCTGTGAGGCATAGGTGGCCATCAGCCGCGCTGCATCCTTGTCACGCTGTGATACCGCCTCGACGAAAAGCTTGCCCTGCTCCTGGGCGGTGCACTTGATGGTCACCGGCTGCCCGACTGCGGAGTCGAACGAGGTTGCGGCTTTCATCACCCGGTCGGACATGTCGATGGCCCCTACCGCGTTGGCAAGCTGCTTCTTCGAATCGCTGTCCATTTGCGAGACAACGTTGGCCGACAGCGCGGTCTGCTTGACCGTCACCGACCAGGCACTCATTTCTGTCTGCATGGTGCTGATGAAGGTCAGCACCGACGCCCAGGACAGCGCCTGGGCCGGCAGCGCAGTTGCCCCCAGCCCAAGGCCCACGGCCAGAACTGCCGCGACTTTTTTCATTGCCGGCCCCCTTTAGTTGAACAGGCCGGCAGCCGAGCTGGATGACCCGCTGCTGCTACTGGAAGAGGAGCTGCCGGTGCTGCTCGAAGAGGTGTCAGGTGCGGGGCTGGGCGCCGGTGCCACGGCTCGGGTTGCCGCCGCGCTGCCGGTCGTGGTGCCGCTGCCGGTGCTGGCGCCACCACCAAAGTCGGTCTGTACGTAGTTGAACGGGTTTACATCCACCGTGTAGGTGGCCTCGTACCCGGCGGCGGCGTTGTGGTAGCCGCTGCCCAGTTGTGGGTCGAGCGTGCTCATGCCTTTGCTGACCAGGCCATTGGTAAGGCCATTCAGGTCGCCCAGAGAAGTACCACTGCTGACCTTGCCGATGGCCTGGTTGATCGGGCTGGTCACCATCGAGGCAACCTGCTGGATCGCGGTGCAGACCTTTTTCTGTGCGTACTGCAGCACGGCAGCCTGGGCCGAGGCCAGGATGCTCCCCAGGCTCGGGATCGAGCCGGACAGGTCGAACAGGCTGCTCAAACCGCCGAAGCAGTCTGCCGTGGCACTGAACAGCGACTCGACATTTGGCGTTGCCGACGCCAGCTCGGTATGGATTTTCAGTGCGTCACTGATGGAGGCGCCAATGGTGCCTTCCTTGGTGCCTTCGGCGCAGGCTTCGGCGTCGGCCTTGATGGCTTCGGCCACCACCGAGTCTTGTTGTGAAATCAAGTTGCTGGAGGTGGCGCCCAGGCTACTGGTTGCCGCAACAGCCGGCCCGGCCAGCAACAGCCAGGCCCCCAGCACGCCGCCCATGACTGCGCGTTTGCCCACAGATTTGCCCACTGCCACAGCGACAGGGTTCAGTCGTCCGTCATACATCTGCGTAACTCTCCATGATCTGTGATATCTCGCGCAGCCGCTCCCCGGAGAAAATCTCGCTGAGCAGGTGAGCCTTGCTGAACGCCTCCAGCCGGCGGCGAAATGCCGTGAGCTCTGCCGGCTGCGACAAGTCGCCAGCCAGCAGGGGGGCCAGCGCGCCGGTGAATGCGATGTTGCGCTGTGCCACATACCGCACCAGGTACATGCAGCGCGAAGAGGTGAGGTGGGCCAGCAGCTCGGTGAAGGGTTGTGGAACCTGGTGCAGGACGAGTGCGTAGGCTTCGACGAAGGCCTGGATTTCTTGCATCAGCAACTGGATTTCGAACTGCTGCGCAGGGGCATCCTCATCGAAATCCACCGCCCAGCGGTCAAGCCGATCCATGCTCATCAGGAAACCCACCAGCTGGGCGTTGCGCGACGACTTGGCAAAATGCCCCAGAACGCCGTGTGCCGTGAGGTCCAGCTGATCGATCGGCGGTGTGCCCGCTTCGGAGGTTGTGTATTCGTCCATTCCCTGCACTCGCTTAAAGCATACTGAAATACGCTAAAATGCATCCTGTTTCTAATTCTGTATCAAAAATGCTGGCGTATCAACTTTTTGACATGGCGAGGCCCGGGAAAAATTTTGGCAATTGGCCATTATTTCCGGGTAGTTGCGAGGATTTCATGTGGCGCCAGCAGGGCAGCTGGCGCGTTATGGGGTGATGGGTGGGCGGTTAGCGCAGCACTACCAAGAGCTGAAAAGGGCAGACCTTAGCGAGGAGTTAGCAGCTAGAGACTCTGCATGGTTCTGCATTTGGGGAATGCCGAGCAGCCCCAGAACTGCTGCCCCACCTTTGCGCCTGACTTGAAGGTTCTGATCAGCAGCGCATTGCCACACTTTGGGCACTGCCGTTCTGCGCTCGGGTCGCTACGGCGTTTGAGGTTCTGCACATGCTCGCGATGAGTTGCCAGGGTTGGTGCCCGGCGTCCGGTTTGCAGGGCTTGCAGCATGGCGTCTACATCGGCCTCGCTGAACACCGGTTGCTCGAATGATTTCATGTAGCGAATGAACGTGCTGCCTTGAGTGACGTTGGCTGGCATCTCGGTCTTGAAGGTGCTGTCGCCAACAAAGGTGATCACTGAGTGCAGGTGCTCGGGGCTGACGTTCAGTGTCGCTTCCAATGCCTTCAGGTGCTTGTAGTTCTGTCGCAGCGGGTTCTGGAATTTGAAGGTGCGTTTGTAGAGCTTCTGTGTCCACTGGGCCTGCTTCTCGCCACCAAAGATCCAGCCGCTCATGTTTTTGGTTTCCAGCACGAAGATACCGTAGATCGAGACAAAGACATGGTCGATCTGCGTCGTGCCGTCAGGTGTATCCAGTGTGATGTTGTGCAGGCGGCGGTAAGTGTTTTCGTCCAGCTTCAGCCATGCGAAATAGCGCACCAGCAGTTCACCAAGGTACCCCTTGGTTTCTGGCCTTTTGAGGATTAGCAGCAGAACGACGAGCGGGATGAACCAACTCAGGGTTGTCCAGTGCTGGCTAATGATTGCAGTGAAATCCATTTCTTGACGCTCCATAGATGCTTGACCTTGTGGATTTTACCGAATCAGGCGAGGTGCCACGACGGCCTTGTCCCGAATTGAAAAATAAATGAGGTGATTTCTCATTCTCGTCCGGCCTGTAGAGAAGGCCGGATTACAGGCCACCCCGCCGACCCTCTTACACGGAGCGAGAGAATGAGTTCTACCCCGGTTCCACAGCGCCATCCACTGAGCCGTGCCTTGCACGCGGCACTGTTCGGTTTGATGGTCAGCAGCTACGCACTGCCGTCGCTGGCGCAGCCTTTGAGCGCTGATCACGACACCCCGCTCAAGCAGTGGAACATTCCTGCCGGCCCGCTGGCGCCCGCACTGGACCGCTTTGCACGTGAAGCGGGTATCAGCCTGTCGTTCGATGCGCAGAGCGTGGCCAACCGCAATACCCAAGGGGTGCAGGGTGCGCTGGATACCCCGTCGGCATTAGCGCGGCTGTTGCAGGGGACCGACCTGCAGCCCGAGCAGCAAAGCCAGGCTGCCTACCTGGTGGTACCGCAACCCCAGCCTGCCGGCCCGCTGGAGCTGGGCGCGACCGAGGACTACCGCCTGGCGCCCGTCATCATCAATGCCAAGGTCAAGGCCAGTGCCGACGATGACACCCACTCGGTGGTTGCCAAGGAACTGTGGGTGGGCGGCAAGGTGGCGACCAGCATCCTCAACACGCCAGCCTCCGTGTCGGTAGTGACCAACAAGGAAATGCAGCAGCGCAGCGTCAGCACTACTGAAGAGGCGCTGCAATACACCCCAGGTGTGGTCAGCGACTTCTACGGCTCGGACGACCGCAACGACTACTTCCAGATCCGCGGCTTCCAGGCCACCACCTACCGTGACGGCCTGACCTTGAGCTCGATGCGCGGTGTGCGCGAAGACCCGTTCGCCTACGAGCGCATCGAAATTCTGCGCGGCGCCAACTCCACCCTGTTCGGCCCGGCAGACCCAGGCGGCTCGGTCAACTTCGTGACCAAACAGCCGCGCTTCGAAAAATTTGGCCAGGGCTACGTGACCTACGGCTCCTATGACCATGCCGAAACCGGTATCGATGTAGGCGACGCCCTGAACGACGAACAGACGCTGGCCGGCCGCTTCACTGCCAAGATGCAGAACAGCGACCGTGAGTACGACCATTCGCAGGACGACAACCGCTTCGTGATGGGCGGCCTGACCTGGGCGCCTACCGACTTCACTTCGGCCACGGTGATCCTCGACTACCTGAAGACCAACAGCTCGCCAAACAGCGGTGGCTACCCACTGGACAAGGAATACGACCGCAGCGATTTCTACGGCGAGCCTGGCTACAACTTCCACGATGTCGAGCGCACCAGCCTGAGCGGCAACATCACCCACGACTTCGATAACGGCTTCACGCTGCGCGGCAACCTGCGCTACAGCGAGTTGAGCGATGACTTTGGCTATGTCTATCTGAGCGACAGCGCTTCGCGGGTTGGTACCACCCTGCCGCGCTATGTATTCGGAACTGACAGCGATGCCGATCAGCTCAACGGTAACCTGATGCTGCAATACGATGCCCAGTTCGAGCACATCGACAGCAGCACCCTGGTGGGTGTGGAATACCTCGACTCCACCACCAAGCAGAGCTCCGTATACAGCCTGGCGCCCTCCATCGATATCGCCAACCCAGTGTTCACCGGCGTGCCGGGCGGCATCACGCCCTATACCCGCAAGAAGAACGACGCCACCACCAAGGCCGTGTTCCTGCAGCAGAACCTGTCCTTCCATGACCGCTTGATCGCTACAGCGGGTGTGCGTAATGACTCCATGGACCTGTCCAGCACGGAGTACGTCGGCGGGGTGAGCAAGCAAAGCGACAACTTCTCTGAAACGTCCTACCGTGGCGCATTGACTTACATCGTCAACGATGAAGTCTCCACTTATGTGAGCATGGTGGAATCGGTTTCGCCGCCGCAGGTTGGCGTCACCCCACAGACCGGCAGGCAGTACGAAGTGGGCGTGAAGTATTCGCCGATGGGCATGGATGCGCTTTTCTCTGCCGCGGTTTATGACCTGACCCAGGAAAACGTCACCATCGCCGTCGTGCTGCCGAGCGGCATCATCGAGCAGCAGACGGTGGGCGAGTCACGTGCCCGTGGCCTGGACCTGGAAGCCAAGGCGCAAGTCACGCAAAACCTCAGCCTGATCGGTGCCTATTCCTACATGGAAACCGAGGTGCTGCGCGGTGCGCTGTATGACGGCAGTACGCTCAAGGGCAAGGAATTCACTGTGGCGCCGAAGCATACGGCTTCGCTGTGGAGCTACTACGACATTGCCAACACTGATGTGAGCGTTGGTCTGGGTGCCAGGTACGTTGGTGGCTATTACATGGATGCTGCCAACACCAAGAAGAGCGACGGCACCACGCTGTTTGACGCGGCGCTGAACTACAAGATTGCCAAAGGGACTGACCTTGCCCTGAATGTCAGCAACCTGTTTGACGAGCAGCATGTGGTGGGCTCGGGGACGGCGAACTATTACAACCCGGGGCGTGAGGTGACGGCGAAGGTGAGTTACAGCTGGTAATACGGCTAGCGGATGGCACGGGTTGCGCCCTGTTCACGGGCAAACCCGTGGCCACAGGGGCGCAAATCCTGAAGCTTGCAAAGGCCCCGGTGTTTGTCAGGCGCTCAAATCGGCACTACTAAAACCGTTGCGCTGATAAAAGCGCTCCAGCTCACGGGCTTCCGGCTCCCTGCCGGTAAAAATCTTCAGGTACTCGGGGATGTAGCGCATGCGCTGAGCCAACGGCTCCCGGGTTTTCATGCTGATGTAGCCGATTTGCGTAAGGTAGATCGACCGGGCGCGGGTAATCGCAGCATCGTTTTCAAAGCCGAAACGGTCGAACATCTGCCGTAACGCCTCGACGCGCTGCGCGTCTGCCTGGCCGATTTCCTGCGCCACTTCCGGTGACTGCAGCGCCCAGCTGCGCATGGCGAACTCGAATTGCGAGTCGAACAGTTCGCTGTTCAGCCAGCAGTCGAAGACGTTGAGAATCGCCTCGGTGATGGACTCGGCATAGGCCTGGGACTGGGTCACCAGGTTGAAGGTGTTCTTGTTTTTCCACTGCTCGATCAAGGCTACGAGCAGGGCATCGCGGTCTTCGAAAAACCAGTAGAAGCTGGTGCGCGACAAATTCAGTTTTTTTGCCAGCGGCATCACGCGCACGGCATCGACACCTGACTCAGTCAGGCTTTCATAGGCCGCATTAAGCCAGCTTTCCAGTGAGCCTCGGCCTGCGGGTTCCGCCTTTGAGGTGGCGCCTTTCATGGGCATTTCTCCCTTTTCAATCTGCTGTTTGTGGCAACTGTACACCATCGTCAAGAGTATTGACACCTGTGTACAGAGGGGCATATTGTCGGCTTGCCTGATGACCTGTTTGCGAGACCGATATGAAAAACGATCCGCTACTTCAGCCTTATCGCCTCAAGCATCTGACCCTGCGCAACCGCATCATCACCACGTCCCACGAACCGGCTTACCCGGAAGACGGGATGCCGAAAAAGCTCTATCGGGCCTACCACGTCGAGCGTGCCAAAGCCGGTGTAGCCATGACCATGACCGCAGGCTCCGCCGCGATCTCCCGTGACAGCCCGCCCGTGTTCAACAACATTCTGGCCTACAAGGATGAAGTGGTCGGCTGGATGAAAGACCTGACTGACGAGTGCCACGAACATGGCGCGGCGGTGATGATCCAGCTTACTCACCTGGGCCGGCGTACCCGCTGGGACAAAGGCGACTGGCTACCGGTGGTGTCGCCCTCCCACAATCAGGAACCCGCACACCGCGCCTTCCCCAAGCAGCTGGAACATTGGGACATCGACCGCATCATTCGCGACTATGCCGATGCCGCCGAACGCATGAAGGCCGCCGGCCTGGACGGCATCGAGCTGCAAGCCTACGGCCACTTGATGGACCAGTTCTGGTCGCCCCTGACCAATGAACTGGAAGGGCCTTACGGCGGCTCGCTGCAAAACCGCCTGCGCTTCACCTTCGATGTGCTCACGGCCATTCGCAAACGCGTGGGCCCGGACTTTATTGTCGGCATCCGCTACACCGGGGACGAAGTGCTTGCCGGTGGGCTGCAAAAAGAGGAGGGCTTGCAGATCTCTCAACTGTTGAAAGACAGTGGCATGATTGACTTCCTCAATGTGATCCGCGGCAATATCGCCACCGACGCCGGGCTGACCGACATCATCCCGATCCAGGGCATGCGCAATGCGCCGCACCTGGACTTTGCCGGTGAAATCAGGGCGCTGACCGGCTTCCCGACCTTCCATGCAGCGAAGATCCCCGACGTGGCCACAGCGCGTCATGCCATTGCCTCGGGGTTGGTGGACATGGTCGGCATGACCCGCGCGCACATGACCGACCCGCACATCGTGCGCAAGATCATCGAAGGCCGTGAAGACGATATCCGCCCATGCGTGGGCGCCAACTATTGCCTGGACCGCATTTACAACGCTGGTGCTGCGTACTGCATCCACAACGCCGCGACCGGGCGTGAAACCACCATGCCCCATGAAATACCCAAGGCGGTGCACAAGCGCAAAGTGGTGATTGTGGGCGCCGGCCCTGGTGGCCTGGAGGCGGCACGTGTGGCAGCAGAGCGCGGCCACGAGGTGGTGGTGTACGAGCTGGCGGACAAACCCGGCGGGCAGATTCGCCTGACCGCGCAGTCCGAGCGGCGCAAAGAAATGATCAGCATCATCGATTGGCGCATGGCGCAATGCGAGCGCCTTGGCGTGACGTTCCACTTCAACACCTGGGCAGACACCGCGGTTGTGCTCGATGAAAATGCCGACGTGGTGATCGTGGCGACCGGGGGCATGCCGCACACCGAAGTGCTGGCACACGGCAATCAGTACCTGGTTTCAAGCTGGGACATCATTTCTGGCGATGTGAAGCCTGGGCGCAATGTGCTGGTGTACGACGATGCGGGCGACCATGCCGGCCTGCAAGCCGCCGAGTTCATAGCCCGCAGTGGCGCCAAGACTGAAATCATGACCCCCGACCGTTCGTTCGCGCCAGAAGTCATGGGCATGAACCTGGTGCCCTACATGCGCGCGTTACAGCACCTGGACACCACCTTTACCGTCACCTACCGGCTCAAGGCGGTGGAGAAACAAGGCGACCAATTGCTGGCCACGATCGGCACCGATTACAGCGACCTGACTAAAACGCGCCTGGTGGACCAGGTGGTGGTCAACCACGGCACCCGGCCGCTGGACGAGCTGTATTTCGAACTCAAACCCTTGGCCAGCAACGAAGGCGCCGTGGAGTACATGGACCTGATTGTCGGCAAGCCGCAAACCGTTGTCAGCAACCCCGACGGGCGCTTCCAATTGTTCCGCATTGGTGATGCAGTGGCGTCGCGCAATACCCATGCGGCCATCTACGATGCCCTGCGGCTGGTCAAGGACCTGTAGCTACTGTGTGTTGCCCACAACAATAAAGACAGCCGTCACCCGATTTAGAAACCTTTAGTTACTGCCCCGAAAGTTGGTCTGACTCAGCGGAGGTTGTTGCATGCAAACGGGTTCTGATTCCATTGAGCTGCTCACTGCGTTAACCGAACGCGACCTGCGCTTTCGCAGCGATGCCAAGGTCACTGAACATGCCATCGCGCCGGTCGACACGGCGTTACTCGATGCGTATGCCGCCATCGACCGCAAAGCCTTGCGCCATTACCGCCTGGAGCGCATTCGCGAGCAACTGCGCGCCCAGGATTACGCCGGCATTCTGCTGGCCGACCCGATCAATATTCGCTATGCCACCGACACCAATAACCTTGGTTTGTGGGTGATGCACTCGCCCAGCCGCTATGTGTTTGTGGCCACCGACGGCCCGGTGGTGCTGTTCGAGTTCACCAGCAGCCGGCACAACAGCGAGCACGTTGAAACCATCGATGAAATTCGCCCGGCGATACCCTGGCTGTATTTTCTTGCCGGCCCCCGCGTGCAGGAAAAAGCCGAGCGCTGGGCACAGGAGGTGGCAGACCTGATGGCCCGCCACGCTGGCGGCAACCGCCGCTTGGCGGTGGACCGCTGCGACCCTTGGGGTGCCCAGCGCCTGACGCAACAGGGCATTGAACTGTTCGATGCGCAGCCCTTGATGGAGCAGGCACGCTTGATCAAATCGGCGGAAGAAGTGGCCAGCCACCGGGTGTCCATGGGTGTGTGCGACCTGGCCATTGCCCGCATGCGCACAAGCCTGGTGCCGGGGGTTACCGAAAACCAGCTGTGGAGCATCATGCACGGCACCAACGTCGCGCACGGCGGCGAGTGGGCCGAAAGCCGCTTGCTCAGTTCCGGGCCGCGCACCAATCCGTGGTTTCAGGACGCCACCGACAAGGTCATCAAGGCAGGTGAAATGGTCTGCTTCGACACCGACATGGTCGGCCCCGGCGGTTACCTTTCAGACATCTCGCGCAGCTTCATCTGCCCCGGCAAGGCGCCAACCATGGCCCAACGCGACTTGCTCGACATCGCCTCGCAGCAGAT
Organism: Pseudomonas sp. NMI542_15; assembly: GCF_021283425.1. Lineage (NCBI taxonomy): Bacteria > Pseudomonadati > Pseudomonadota > Gammaproteobacteria > Pseudomonadales > Pseudomonadaceae > Pseudomonas > Pseudomonas sp. NMI542_15. The sequence goes on from NZ_JAJSRO010000012.1 coordinate 82,998, forward strand.
CAACCACAACGTCGAACTGCTGCGCCCGGGCCTGTCCTTTCGCGAGTTTGCCGAACACTGCTGGCCGGTGCCCAAGCGCTTTGAGCACAACCGCTACATGATGATGCTGCACGGCGTCGGCCTGGTGGACGAGTACCCCAGCGTCGCCTACGCCGTGGATTTCGCCGAGTGGGGCTACGACGGCCTGTTCCAGGAAAACATGGTGGTGTCGGTGGAAAGTTACATCGGTGAGCAAGGCGGTGGGGAAGGGGTGAAGCTCGAAGAACAGGTGCTGATCAGCGCCAACGGGCCGATCAAACTCTCGCGCACGCCCTTAGTCGACGGCGATCGATAGCTGGAGCAAAACCATGAGCAGCATGACCGTGATTGAAACCGCACCCACCTTGGCGCCGCGGCCGGTGGCCAGCGCCGAACCGTTCTTGCGCCTGGAGGGCATTCATAAACAGTTTGGCCCTTACCCCGTGTTGCACGACGTGTGTTTTGAAATGAACAAGGGCGAGGTGGTGGCCATTATCGGCCCCAGCGGGTCGGGCAAAAGTACCTTGCTGCGCTGCATCAACCAACTGGAGCCGCCGACCAAGGGGCGGGTCAGCATGGATGGCGTGCACATCGAAGCGGGCAAGGCGTTGCCCCGTACCGAGCTGCTCAAGTTGCGCCGGCGCATTGGCATGGTGTTCCAGTCGTTCAATCTGTTCCCGCACCTGACGGTGCTGCGCAACGTCAGCCTGGCGCAAATCCGCACCCTGGGCCGCAGCCCCAAAGACGCCGACGCCCGCTCCTTGCAACTGCTCGAACGCGTCGGGCTGGCCGACAAAGCCCAGCATTATCCGGCGCGCTGTTCCGGTGGCCAGCAGCAACGCATCGCCATCGCCCGCGCCCTGGCATTGGACCCTGAGCTGATGCTGTTCGATGAGCCGACCTCGGCGCTGGACCCCGAGCTGGGCCTGGAGGTGCTGGCGGTGATGAAAGAGCTGGCCGGCGAAGGCATGTCGATGATTGTGGTAACCCACGAGATGCACTTCGCCGAAACCGTGTCTGACCGGGTGGTGGTGATGGCTGACGGGCGCATCATCGAGCACGGGCCAAGCCAGCAGGTGATGCGCGAGCCCCAGCATGAACGGGTGGTGCAGTTTCTCCAGGCCGTGAGGAATCGCTGATGCAAGACATCCTGATGATGCTGTTGAACGGCGTGCCCTGGACCATTGCCGTAACAGTGCTCGCTTTCTGTGTGGGCGTAGTGCTGGGGTTTCCGATCTGTGCCCTGCGCATGTCCAGGGTCAAGATGCTGAGTGTGCTGGCTGCCATGCTGGTACTGACCCTGCGCTCGATCCCCCCGATTGTCTGGCTGTTTTTCATCTTCTTCGGCATCGGTGGCGGCTATGTCAGCCTGTCGCCGTTTACCGCAGCGGTGGTTGGCCTGGGGCTGATTACGGCGGCGCACATGTCCGAGGTGTACCGTGGTGCGTTCGCGGCGATTCCTGCCGGCCAGTTCGAAGCCGCCTACGCGCTTAACCTGTCGGCACCGCAACGGTTTTTCGATGTGGTGTTGCCGCAGTTGGTGCGCATCGCCATTCCCACCTCAGCCACCTACGCCATTGGCCTACTGAAGGATTCGGCCGTGGCCTCGACCATTGGCGTGGGTGATATCAGCTTTCAGGCTTATCAGGTTTCACAGCAAACCTTTCAGGGCCTGAGCGTCTACAGCGCGGCGGCGGTGGTGTACCTGGTGCTCAGCGTGCCAGTGGCCCTGTGCTCACGTTGGCTGTCGGCCACGTTGAAACAGAGGATTGCCCGATGAGCGAACTGTTGACGATGTGGGCGCAATGGTTGCCAGAATTGTGGAAGGGCTTTGTGCTGTCGATGCAGGTGACAGCGGTAAGCCTGGGCCTGGGCGTCGTGCTGGGCCTGTTGCTGGCCCTGGGCGTTTCGGCGCCGAACCGCTGGTTGCGTTACCCCTCCCTGGTAGTGGTAGAGCTGGGGCGTGGTGCACCGGCATTGATCCTGCTGCAGTATTTCTACTTCGGCCTGCCCAGCGTCAACCTGACCCTGACCTCGTTCTGGGCCGCTGCGCTGGCCATGGCGTACTGCACGGCGGCCTACACCAGTGAAATCATTCGCGGTGGCATCGAGTCGGTGGCCGCAGGGCAAACCGAGGCCGCCGAAGTGATCGGCCTCAACCGGTTCGACGCGCTGCGCTTTGTGATCCTGCCTCAGGCCTTGCGGGTGGCGCTGCCATCACTGCTGGGGTTCTCCATCATGATGTTCCAGGCCTCGTCGCTGTGTTTCACCATCGCCCTGCCAGAAATTGTCAGCCGGGCATCCTCCATTGGCTCCTCCACGTTCGAGTACATGCCAGTGCTGATACTGGCCGGTTTGATGTATGCCGCTGTCTGTGCCCCGGCGACCCTGGGCGTGGCAGCGCTGGAAAAAAGACTGGCCCCCAGCCAGCCATAACAACAAATGCCACTCGCGCCGATTTCGGCTGCTGCTCTCTTAATGCAAAGGTGACGTCATGACTCGCTCATTCAAACGTTTTACCCGTTGGATGTTCTTGTGCTCCACCTTGGCCGGCGCCCCGTACGCCCTGGCCGAATGCACCCCCGCGAACCAGTTTGAAACCATCACCCCAGGTGTACTCACCGTGGCGGCGTATGTGTTCCCGCCCTACTCGATACCGGGGCCCAACAACCAGTTGAGCGGCGTGGATGGCGAGATCATCAAGCGCATCGCTGAGCGCGAGTGCCTTAAAGTCAAAACCATGGTGGTGGACACCGCCGCCGTCGTGCAGGCGGTGGTGGCAAAGCGTGCCGACGTCGGCATCGGCGACTGGTATCGCACGGCAGAGCGCAGCAAGGCATTGGGCTTGTCGGCACCGTTGTACCTGGACGTGATGGGCATTATTTCGGATGAGGGTTACACCAAGATCTCCGAACTGGATGGCAAGCGTATCGGCACCGTGCAGGGCTACCTGTGGGTGGACGATTTGAAGAAAGCCTTTGGCGATAACCTGGTGCTTTACCCAAACCCGGTGGCCATGGCCCAGGACTTGGCGTCCAGGCGCATACAGGTTGGCGCGGACAGCTTCGCGGTGGCCGTTTCTTCGCAGCAGAAGGGCGGCTACCCCGGCAAGAGCATCAAGGTGTCCGAGCCCGACCAACGGGTCAAGGCCACGCTTGAGCCCGGGCAGAGCGCCTTCCCGTACACCAAGGCCAACGCAGCCTTGGGCGAGGCGCTGGGCAAGAACATCCAGGCCTTGCACGCCTCGGGCGAAATCGCAGAAATCCTCGCCACGTTTGGCCTGGACCGCGAGGCTGCAAAAGTGGGTGAGCCAAGGATGATTCAGTAAAGGTCATCAAATCCTGCAGGAGCGGCTACGCCGCCCCTGCAGGTTCTCAGGCTGCGGCACACCAACAATCCGAGAACACCGAAGCCACCATGGAAAACCACAAACCCGAAAAGCGCCTGTCTCTGGCCGATGCCACCGCCTTTGCACACCAACTCTGCCTGGCCCACGGCGCCAGCCACGCCGTGGCCTCGGCGCTTGCCGACGCCACGGTCTCAGCCCAGGCCCATGGCCAACACGAACTCGGTTTCGGCCATTTGCCTGACTACCTCAGTGGTTTTGCCACCGGCCGAATCGCCACGGCGGCCGAGCCCATCGTGACCCAGGTCGCGCCGGCCATGATCCGCTGCGACGCGGCCCGAGGCATCGCGCAATTGGGGTTTGATCGCGCTTTCCCACAGCTGTGCAGCAATGCGCATCAACTGGGTATCGCCCTGTTTGCGCAGTTCAACGCTTTTACCTGTGGCGAGTTGGGTTATTACACCCGTCGCCTGGCGCGGGAGGGGCTGGTCGCGTTGGCGTTTACCAATGGCCCTCCGCTGCTTACCGTGGCGGGGCAGCGCCGGCCGATGTTTTCCACCAACCCCATCGCATTTGCCGCCGCCAGTGACACGGGGCGGTTATTGGCGATTGACCAGGCCAGCAGTGCCACGGCCTACGTGAACCTGCTGCGGGCTGCTGAAGCGGGGGAGGCGATACCGGCAGGCTGGGCGGTTGATGCGCAAGGCAATGAAACGTGTAGTGCGCGGGAGGCATTGCATGGGACGTTGCTGGCGTTTGGGGGTGGGCGGGGGGCTAATATTGCGTTGATGGTTGAGGTGCTTGCGGCGGGGGTGACGGGGGCCAATTGGTCGTTGGATGCAGGCGATTTTCGGGCTGGGAGCGAATCGCCGGGGGCTGGGATGCTGGTGATTGGGATTGCTCCCAGGTTGTTGGATGAGTGCTTTGCTTCACGGTTGGGTGAGCAGATGGCCCGGCTTGAAGGCTTGGGGGTTTACCTGCCGGGGAAGGGGAAGGAGCAAGCTTATGCTCGGGCGGTTCGTGAGGGGATCAGCTTGCCGTTAGCGGCGTACGATGCGTTTGAGGTGCAGGTGGGGTAGTCACGTCCTTTGCCAACACCGGCTGCGCCAGAAGCAAACGATCCAGTCAATGATTGTTGTGTTGGCTAAGCCTAGTCTTGAAGTATTGCGCAGTCTCTTTGTCGGTGCAGTATAGATAGCAACCCTTCATCCCGCGTGTCATCAGGGTTCGGTATGTATTCTTGATGATCTGGTCTGTTTCATTTCTCGCGAGGGTGGGTTGCTCTTTCATCATTTTTTTCCAGCCGCGAATCGATTTATCGTGCTTGTCGCGCTCATCCGGCGATGTCACTACCTTACCGTCACGTACGACTAGGTCTGGCCCGATGATCACCCCGATGTAGTCGACTTCCAGACCTTGGCAAGTATGAATGCAGCCAACCTGCTCGACGGAGTTCTCAGCGACGATCCATAGGCTGCCATCCTGATCCAGGTTCCACTGGCGTTTGTAGTCACCAATGACGATATCAGCAGCGGTGGGGTCTTTCTTGCTCAACCAAGGCCAGCAATAGCCCGCGACCACACGCGCTTTGTTTCCGTGGTTTTTCTCATTGATTGCTTCATGCATCGCCTGAGGTGAGTCGAACACCTTAAACTCGTACTCTTGAGTCTCAAGCGTCGGATTTGCCGTCGAGCGGATACTTAGCGTGTCATCCAGCCATGCCAGGTAACCGTCGGAACCACTGCAGCGAAATTGCGAAGACAGCACGTGTTCTTCAACCACTGCACCCTTGGCTTTCGCAAAGGCGCGTATTGCCTGCTTGCTGCCGATATCGCTCAAAGTTACACGCTGGTCTTCATCAATGAAGAAAATTGAGCATTTCGCTGAATCAATCAGCTCCTTGATCTGGTTTTCCCCAAGGTTTCCGTAAAGCCCGCTTTTCTCGTTCAGTCGGTGAGCTTCGTCCACGATAAGCGCATCGAATGTGTTGGACTCAGTGTCGATGAATGCCCCAGAGCCTGAGAAGAAATTCGAGAAATGGCTGCGTTTGATGGTGCCAACCAGTTTGCTTTCGTAAACCTTGCGTGGGGCTGCGTTCTTGGAGACGTATTTGCTCATCAGCTTCAGTTCGGTGAGCCTCACCAGCAGATTGATAGCCAGAACAGTTTTCCCGGTGCCCGGTCCACCTTCGATGATCATTACCTTGGGTGCTTGGTCCGAGGCCTCGCTTGCCGCCGCCAGCGCCGACTCAAAAATTGCTTTCTGATCGTCAATCAATACGAACTCGGGCTTGCCTTTCATCAACCCCCCCAGCGCTTCGGCCAGGGCCTTGGAGGGGCGAATTTTTCCTTCGGAGAGCTCGTAGAGAACTTCTTTGTTGTCGCCATGAGTTATATGTGTTTTCAGAAAGCTTCTGAGTTTACTGAGCTCTTCCGGGCCTTTCAGAAACAGCGGTGCCTTGCTGATGTGGTGCTCATAGTGGGCTGAATCTATGACCCCGTCGCTAACGTAGTTATGGAGGTAGGCACACGGCCGGATTTCGATGCTTTTGTCATACACCGCCTCGTTGAAGCCTTCCAGCAGCGCTGCATAGGACCATACCTGGTAGGACGGGTGAATGGTCTCAACGAGGCCGCCACCCAGTGCCGTTTTGACGATGGCATCCTTGGTTGTGGCGTTGGCCTTACTCCATTGCTTGAGCTCGATCAGTACGGCCTTTTTTGCCTGGTTTTCGTCGCGACCGGTGAGCAGAAAGTCGATTCGCTTCGACGACTGCGGAATGTGCAGCTCAATGGCCAGCCCTGCATCGCTCGGCAGGCCCTCGTCTCTAAGGACCTTGGCCATGTACGTCAGGGATCCTTGCCAAGACCTGATTTCCGAGGTGCCAACGTTCTTGCCGGTAGCTTCCTTGTAATGCCTGAGGATCACCTCCTCAATGTCATCGTTATCGTTGTCTTTAAGAAATTGCTGTTTGGTCGCAGCGTAAACGATCACGGGTTGTCCTTAGGTGCGTGGTGGTCAGAGTCGGTCGTACTTCTTGCTGCTGCTTCTGGCTTTATCCACGGGATACTTCTCGCCATTCGAGGCGAGTTTCTGTGTCACGGCCTCGTTGAGGTCAATGCCAAGTACATCGCTTAGTCGAACCAGGTACATCAGTACGTCCGCCAGCTCGTCTTTGACGGCTTGGCCAATCTCGGCATCTTTAGCTGCGGAGAGAGAATCGGCATCATTCATCCATTGGAAAATCTCGCACAGCTCCCCAACTTCGCCAGTAAGAGCCAGGATCAGATTTTTGGGGGAGTGGAACTGTTGCCAGTCGCGATCATCTGCAAAACGCTGAAGGGATGCGGCTAGCTTCGCTACGTCAACAAGTGGCGCGGATGAGCTATCAGGATTACTCACGGGCTGCTCTCGGCATCAATGGGGGCAGAAAATGTGTAGGAAATTCGGCCTTTGATTGTAAGAGCTTTCGCTGTTTGCGCACCCTTTTTTGTTTCACGCTCACATGCTGTCTGCTTGCCGAAATCTTCGCCAAGACTCGTCATGCACTGTGATCATGGCAAGGTTGCTCGCGACGACCATCATGGCAACCAACTGAAGACTCGCTCACGCCTTGGTCGACTGAACGCAGCTAGAGCGGCAGTACTTTCCAATGGCGGCGCTGTGCGGTCTAGTGCTGGCAACCTCGCAGCAATCATTGATGACCTCAGGCCGTGCGAGTATTCGTTCCGGTGGAGGGATTGCAAATCCACCGATCGGGCAGGCAGTTCGGGAGAATGGGGGCGGCGATCACAATACGGTGTGCCGGCAGAAAATATTGAAATGGGGATCAACTATTGAGCGTTTGAAAGAAAGCTTTCCGCATTTTGATGATGTGGCCGCTACCTAGGTCGTGTGGTTGCGGCCACGTAATGCAAGAGTTCGACCTCAACGCATCATGCCGAGTTCGGCATCATCCAACAGCGCTTTACCTAGCGCACAGAGGTAATGCGCCGCCCAGATCAGCTTGGGCTTGTCTTCCATCAAGCCATCGATAGTCAGGTCCCGCGCATAGCCCATCAGTTCCGAGGCCTGTTCGCGCGCGTTCTGGCAAGGGATGCCGGGTTCGATGCGGAACAGTGGGTGGGTCTGGTTTTCGCCTTGAAAGAAAATGGTTTTGCCGACTGTGCAGTTTGTGTCTTCGGTGGTCATTGATCAATCTCCCTGGTCTGGTGGTTGCCTGGGCTGGCCCTATCGCCGGCAAGCAGGGCTCCCACAGGTTTTCTGCTTGGTATGCGAATCAGTGCATCGGTTGCGGGTTCGCTGGCTGCTGTATTTGCACCAGCGCTGATTCGAGTAATCGGCGCAGGGTTTCGAGCTCGTGCATCGAGGCCATGATCAACACCGATGCGGGCGACCTGGGGTGCATCAGCATCGCCTGCTGGGCTACGGCTTCTGCACAGAGTGCGTAGTCCGAGGCCATCATGATCGTGTCTTCCAGGGAGTGGAGGTGGTGAGGTGGGTCAGGAACAATCTTTAACATTGTGCTGTGTTCTCGATAGGGGCCACCGCCAACCCGCTGTCAAACGGAATGGTGGCAGCTGTGCATGGGTTGACAGACCGGCGAACACAGAAACCGGCGCACGCGAGCGTGCCCCATGCACAACCGCCATGAACGGTTATGCGCGCTGTGTATCGTTGCGGCCTGTCAAAGCCGGTCGTTGATGAGCAACGACCCACCGAGACTAAAACCCTGAAAAAATGACCGCAACGGAAAACAGGCGCTGGGAGTATCTTTGGGAAACGCCCTACAAGAAAGGGGGTAAATCCGATATTTCGGCCCGCAGATCCCAAAATCCAGACACAAAAAAAGACGCCCGAGGGCGTCTTCTTCTTTGGATTTGGTGGGCCGGGGGGATTTGAACCCGCGTCCATCTCAATGCTGGCGCGGGATGCAGCGATAATGTAGGCATAAAACTGTCATTCCCTTGATGGCATTGTCCGGGCGGGCTTTCGTCGTGGTATTATTGCGCCATCATTCGTAATGGAGTGCGATCATGGCGTACCTTGTTGTTCTATTAGCAGCCTTCCTAACTAAGCCTTTCTTCAATACGAAGCTTTGTCGTGGCGAATATGGTTTTTTTAAGACATATTTTTTGTATGGCGGAATTGGCTCATTTGCTATTTTCTTTGGTGTATTCTTCCTGTTTGGTACTCAGGCATTAGAGAACGATCAGAGCACTGGCAATTATGCATTTCTGACTACAGCAAGATTGGCACTGTTGTGTCTTTCTGTGTATTTGTCGGGTATTTCTTGGGCGGTTTACAAAATCAAGCTCAGAAGTGATTTTTCTCCGATTATGAATTTCTATGTTGTGGCAATATTAATTGTTTCTGTTCTGTTGTTGCCTTCAGTTTTGTTCAGGGCTCCTGTTATGTGTGCTGTATATGCTGCAGCATTGTTTGTGCTTTATAAGACCGCGTGGAATGGCGTTTTTATCAACAAGGAAGCTGCTAGCGATTAGTCGCTTTGCATACATTAAGCTCGCGGGGGAGCCATAGCTCCTCGGCCTTAGAGCCGGCAGTGGTATCTGCTGCTGGCATCCACCTCCCATATACTCTAGCGATCATTGTCCAGTCGCTATGCCCCATCTGCTTGGCCACCCACATCGGGTGCTCACCGGCAGACAGCATCATCGAAGCGTAGGTGTGGCGAGTCTGGTAGGGGCGCCGGTACCGAACACCTGCCTTCTTCATCGCGGGATGCCACATGGTCTTGCGGATCGGCTGATCGCCGGCCCATCGTTCAAGTGTGCGTGGGTTTTGGAAGACCTCGTTATCCGCCAGGAACGTGTGCGCCTTCTGAGCCGTCAGCGCTTCCAGAGCGGGGCGCAACAGCTTCACCGACCGCCGGCCCGCGGCAGTCTTCGTTACCTCGGCCTCTCCACCTGCAGCCTGGGTCATTGCCCGGCTGATCATCACTTCCCCCCGCACCCAGTCCACATCACCCCAGTCCAGGGCCACCAGCTCGCTTGTCCGCAGGCCAGTCCAAAGCGCGAACTGAACCATGTTCCTGGCTTGGCCGTTCAGGGCAGCTAGAATCGCCTGCTGCTCCTCGGGCGTGAACGGGTCCACGTCGTCATCCTTTGGCGGTGCTTCCCTCCTGGCGTAGGTCCACCCGGCCAGCGGGTTGATATCCAGCAACTCCTCGTCGACGGCATCATTGAGTGCAGACCGGAGGCAGCTCTGGATGTTGCTCAGTGTCTTGTTGCTGACCTGCAGCCCATCCAGCCAGTCGCGTACCATCTTCCGCTTGAAGTCCAGAACCAGGTGATGACCGAGCGCGGGCACTAGGCGAAGCTCGACAATCTTCCTGTAGCCCTCGAAAGTGCTGCTCGATATGTGCTTCTGCTTGGCGGCCAGCCACCTGGTGAGAAACCCACCCACGGTTTCCTGGCAGGTTTCCGGTGCAAACTTGGCGGCTCGAGGCGAGCGAGGGAACGTGACGGCATAGTCGAACGTCCCTTGGGCAATAGCGTGCTCAATCGCTGCCTTGTGCTGCTGAGCCTTCTTCAGATTAGTGGCGGTGGGCTTGAGCGCGACGCGCTCGCGGCACCTAACACCCCGGAACATGAACGTGATCTCGATGCTCGAGTCTGAGACTGCCCTGACCCCGCTCCCGCCTCTACCCATGATTCATACCCTTCCATGTCAATAAGCGTCCGGCCATCCGGCGCCTTTAGCCAAATTTCCCCAAGCCGCCAGATCCCGTCGCGGATCTTTGAGCGGATCGCGTCCTCGGTGTAGCCAGACTCGCTGGCAAACTTTCTGACGGTCATGTAGCGCATTGCCTTACTCCACCTGGCGCGTCAGGTTTTGGTTGTCACGCTGATCTGTCACGTCAGGTCCTTTTTGCCGGCGGCAGGGCTGGTTTCGATTCGATGAACGTGCTGGCTGAGTTCTCGCCGCCAATGTGGCGGAAGTAGTCGATCTCAACCTTTGCGCTTTCAATCAGAACGCGGCTGATATCCGATACTGACTGGGCACGCTGAACTTCTTTGGCCAGACTGTCGTCGTCGGCTTCACGCACCGCTTCGAGCTGGGCGAACAGGTGGTCGCGAAGGTCGCTGAGCTTATTTTTCATTCCTGGTCTTCCTCTTGATCTCTTTTTTCAGTTCGTTTTGCAGGTGGAGAATGTCAACGATCTCTTCCGGCAAACCTTTGTAGTGATGGTTGTTGCGCAGCTGGTGCTCGGCACGTGTGCGCAGGCATAGGTTGGCCAAGTCCGTGTTCTGCACGTCGCCGTCTTTGGCTGCTACAACCATCCCCTCTGGAACTGGTCCGTTGGCTTGCTCCCAGGTGTAGGTATGAAGCGGCTTCCACACGTCGGGCTGAGCTACCTTGATCAGCGTGTAACGGCCCTTGCGGTGGGTGGCTCCTACCGGCCTTGGATCTTGGCCAATCTGACCCCCTTTGGCCGCCAGCCTGGCAAGCAGGATTCGGCGATGCGTTTCCGACCTGTGGGCATCGGTCTTAACCAGTCCAAACTGGGCTGCCCTCAACGTGATGGCTGTCTTCGTCCGCCCTGGCAAAAGCAGGCAAAGTTCCTTGTTGGTTTTGTTGGGGTAGAGCTGGTGAAGGAGTGCATCCTCCGCATCGGTCCAGCGCTCGACCGGCCCGCGCTTAGTCACGCTCTGCCCCGAAAGTGGTCGACCAGAACTTGTCGCCCGTCCAGGCCGCAGGCGGCAGACAGGTCGAGGACCTGGCCAAAGGTTGTTTCGCGCTGCTGCAGAGCGTCCCACAGCAGTAAGAGCAGGCAGGCCTGGCTCATGGCTCCTGATCCCGGGGCTTTTCCGTCTGCTGCGCCTGGTCTCGATCAAGTAGCCTGTCGATCCGGGCGAGGAGCATGTCGCGATACTCGACGTTGACTAGGTCGTCGTTGATGTAGGCGATCGCCTCACGCAGCAGTGTGTCGGCTTCCTGTAACTGGGTCTCACGCTCTTCCAGCTTTGCCTGTAGGTCCCCCTCGCTTGCGCCGGCGATTACTGCCAGCCCTCGGCCAGCTGAGATCAGGTCACCCAGCTTGATGAAAGGCAGGATGCACGTGAGTGGTGCTGCTTCGCTGGCGCGCAGCACCAGGGTGATACGCTCAGGCGCCGACATGCTCACCTCCGCTGGCGGCCTGGAAGCCGGCCAAGAAAATCAAATAGTCACCGTGGGTGCGGTCGTCTACGAAGCCGCTGACCGGACCTTTTTCCAACTCGGCCGCGCTGGCGCCGATCGTATTGGCGGCAATAAACAGGTCGCGAGGATCGACTGACGCTGTCACTGGCTCGGAGCGTGGCGCGGTGGAGGGAAGATGATCGCCCTGGGCACGAATACGCTCGAAGATCTCCTGGCGATGCACAGACACGCCGGCAGGGGCTTCGACCCCGATGCGGGTTTGCATACCCTTTACGCCGAGAATGGTTACAGCGATATCGTTGTTGATGCGGATGGTTTCGCCTACGCGGCGAGTCAAAATCAACATGGTCAAACTCCTTTTTCAGGCAAGCCGGTGGCCTGCCGCGTTTGTTGGCTTTCGCAAAAGTCAGGGTTGGATCAGGTCAGGCGGGCAGCGTTATGCCACCGCCAAGGCGCACTCAGCGCGCCGGGTTGCAATACGAGTTTCAATCTTGCGCTCCCCGCTGTTGCTGCCGCGACGAACGCGTATTGCCTGGTCATCGCCGATCATTCCGTGGATGGCCATGATCAGCGCCAGAGCAGCAGCGGAAGAGCTGATGACACCTCGCCGAAATGCTTCGGCTACCATGCTGGCGCGATTAGACACGCCCAGTTTGTAGAACACTCGCTCAACTGATTTCTTCACGGTTCCAGGCGCGCACCCCAAGGCGCGCGCAACTTCCTTTCCAGACATCCCAGAGCAGATCGCCAAAGCTGTTTTCAGCTCTTGTTCCGCTAGCAGGCCAGTTGATCCCTGAAGGTTGCCAAAATAGATGATTCCGTTCATGAGGGGCGCTCTGAAGTGGTTGCTGTGGAATGCATTTAAGCGTGCTAAATCGAAGCAGTCAAGTATGCTAAATATTTTTGTTTAGCATGCTTCATTACCGGGCAACAAAAAAGCCCGCGACGGCGGGCTTTTGTCAGCTGTCGCAGTATCCATTCCAGGCGATATGGAATGCGCCATTACCTACTTCCTCAACCTTGACTCCGGCAGTGGAAGCTATCTCGTTGATCACCCGACGCCAGTCTGTGGGGTCTTCGTCCTCGAGGCGGCGTACAGTTACGCACTGCAAGCGCTGAACCTTTGGATCTGACACAAGGTCGCGGATTCTGTGGCCGATGCGCTCATATGTGTGAGGTGTGGTGGTGGTGAAAGACGGGGAGGAACGCATGCCTTAATCCTTGCGGCTACTGTATTTATGTACAGTATTTGGAAGGATCGAGGATGGCAATATCCCCCCAGAAATAATCCTGGGGGGTTCTTGGCGGGCTAGATAGCGTGAGCTGTTACAGCTTCTGAAGTGCCCGTACGACTACGCCTACGATACGGCAGTCTTCCGCGCAGACCTCTGTGGGATAGGCTGGGTTGAGCGGCTTCAAGTATTTTCGCCCGCCGTCTTCCACCAGCTTTTTGAAAGTCGCCTCATTGCTGTTCCCCAGCTTGGCTATCACTAGCTTGCCGTGAAATGCATCTGCCTCGGTGTCGACCAGGATGAGGGTGCCTTCTGCGATGGTCTGCCCAATCGGAGAGGTCATTGAGTCCCCTTTAACCTCAAGCCAGAACGCCGGACCTTTAGCCTGGTAGTCGGATATTTCATAGCGATCAGAAAAGCCCGGAGGGAAAGGCTCAACGGCTTCAGCCCAGGCTCCAGCTGCTACCCAGCTGATTACCGGATACCGGTACATCATATTGGGCTGCGCAACAGGGCGCACATTGGCTTCTGGATGACCCTCTTGCTCAGGCCCTTCCCCGATTGCTAACCACTTGGCGTGAAACCCTGTCGCCTTGGCCAAGGCGTAGATGTTCTCTGGCTTCATGCTTTTGCTCTCGCCGGTCACCCACTGCGTTACCGCAGAGGCTGACACGCCGCAGGCTGCAGCTATCTCGCTTTTTCGTTTGCCGCTGGCAGCTATGGCCTTGGCTATGCGTTCGTATCTTTCCATGGCGAAATTTTAAGCACTCGTGAGTTAAGCATACAGCTTGCTAAAAAAACTGTTGCTCCGATTTATTTAGCTTGCTTTAATTCTCTGGATAACCGGAGGAACGCACAGTGAACACAGATCAAGCCGTCGCGCATTTTGGAAGCAAGAAGAAGCTAGCTGACGCGCTTGGCATCTCTCCTGGGGCCGTGACGCTCTGGAAAAATGTCATCCCCCACCTACGCCAATATCAGATCCAAACGGTTACGGGTGGCCTCCTGAAGGTAGACAAGGCTATGACCGTGACCGCAGATGAATCATGCGCCTCGGAAGCGTTGAAATCACCTAAGCCCAACGGCTCTGTATGCGCATACAGTGAGTGGAGGGTGTCCCCATGACCTCCCGCGTCTTTATTTTCCTGCTGTCCGGATAGTTTTCGTCGGGCAACAAAAAACCCGGCTGGCCGGCCGGGTTTCTTAACCAGTCCCCTGCAAGGGACCTTCTTGAATCTTCGTCACTTGGAGACGATTTCATGCACCCAAAAAATACCACCTCCGAAATTCCAAATCAACATTCGCCAACGTCAACTGGTTCCTGCCAGCCTTGCGGCGGTTTAGCCGCGATCTTCACCCAAGACCAGCGCGCAGTTGTAGTTGGACTGCTGATCGCTGAGCGAAACCATGCCAGTCGTTGGTGGACCTACCTCTCGGAAATGCGCCTCCACGGTCAGTTGCCTGATTGGGTGGTCGATCAGGAGGTCGGCCGGCATGTCGATTACGACCGCTGGAGTCTTCAGTGCCAGGCCACCAATCGTGAGCTGCTCGGCTTTGAAGGCCACCTCAACAGCTATGGCAGTTCCGAGCTGGCTGTTACGGACCTCGAAGAATACGCTCCACAGAAACCTACTTCGCCAGTTCGTGGCGCGGGCGGTGCAGCATGCTAATAGCGCGAACCGAATTGGTGCCGATGGCGGTTGCTGGCGAGGTAGTCCAGGACGTGACTCTCACAGCAGCGGATATCGCGCGTTTCAACGAAGCGCGCGAATCATTCAAGTTGATCAAGGCCTTGTACTGGGCGCATGTCGTGCCTTCGCTCGGCGGATTTGATAATCCAGTAGCCGGAGAACTTGAGCGTCTGTTTGAGCGCGTCGTTTTCGACACGCGAAACTTTATGTGGCCTCACCGAAACGCGGCTGCCTTCCATGATGCAAAGGATGTGGGAGGTGCTGCATGAACCTGATCACCTCCGAAGCGATCACCATGTCCTCGCAGGAGATTGCTGACCTTGTCGGCTCTCGGCATGACAGCGTGAAACGCACCATAGAAAGACTCGCCGAGAAGAGCACTATTTCCCAGCCACCGTTGGTGGCTGGACCGCGCTCTGGCAATGGAGTTGTGGTGCAAGAGTACCTGGTGAACAAGCGCGATAGCTTCGTCGTGGTAGCCCAGCTCTCCCCAGAGTTCACGGCAGCCCTTGTCGATCGCTGGCAGGAACTGGAGCAGCAAGCCGCCCGCCCGATGACCCAGGCGGAGCTGATCGCGGCCAGTGCAAACCACCTGGTGGCGATCGAGCGCAAGCAGGCGGAGCAGCAGCAGGCTCTGGCGCAGGTAGAAGACCGTACCAGCCGGCTGGAGCAGGTCCGCTATCTCGACTCTGTGCCCAGCGGTTTCGAGACCATCACAACAATCCGCGAGCGCATCAACAATCGCCACGGCCTGCCGGCCTGGGTGGTCAACGCAGTGATGCGTGAGGTTTCGGGGGCGCCACTACCGTTCGCCATGGTTCGCAGCCGCCATTCCGAAGAAGGGGGCCAGCCGTTCGCGATCTGGCCCAAGCCGGCGATCACGCGCCGATTTGACCAGTTCGTGGAGCAATGCGCGTACGTCACTTCCGAGCGTGCGATCCACCCGGAGATCCCGCAGGGGCGGTTCAAGATCAATCCGAGGGCGGCGCAATGACCGGAAACGTGATCCCTCTGTTTGGTCAGAAGCCAACTGATCCGGTAGTTATCAATGAGGCCTATTTCGAGTCCTGGACGAACGAGCAGCTTGCTTATCGCGCTTGGTATGGCTGCGACCTAGCCGAAGAAATTCTCTTTGATGACGAGTCCTGTGATGACTCCCGCGGCGATGCTCGCTTTGAAGTGCTGATGGCTCAGTACGCGCTCCGGGTCTTGGTCCGCCGCCTTACAGGCATGGTGGCAACAGATATCCGAGAGCAGGCCGCAATGTCTTTCCTGGCACGTGTTGCTGCTGATTTGGACGAGCCTCAATGAGCCGTTCCTATGCCCCGCTAGCCAATGAGGATAAGCAACCTGCTGGCGCAGCAGTGATCAGCGGCCCCTGGCCAAGCTATGCAGCTTTCCGAGGGCTCCCTGAGCGTGATCGCTGGGTGCTTTACGGATCGGCGAAGGCCTACCGCGAGGCGCTGGAGCTTCAGGGTATCGCCATGGCTGAGCCCTACGACCAGTTTGCCCAGCGGGTGACCGCTGAGTTGGAGATCTGAAGTTATGAGCATGGAATTGATGGTCAAGGCCATGAAGACCAAGGTCGGCAACCCGCTCCGTAAGTTGGTGCTGATCAAGCTGGCGGACAACGCCAGCGACCAGGGTGAGTGCTGGCCGTCGTACCAGCACGTTGCCGAGCAATGCGAGATTGATCGAAGCACGGTGCGCAAGCACATCAAGCAACTTGAGGCCCAGGGTCTGTTGCGAATCGAGAATCGAGAAGGCCCAAAAGGGAACTCCACCAACCTGTATTTCCTGACCCTCTCAGGTGTAGGCCGAAAAAGCACCCCTGTAGGCCCAGAAAGCACAGGTGTAGGCCCACAGCCTACAGGGGGTGTAGGCCCAGAAAGCACCAGAACCAGTCACTCTTCTGAACCAGTCAAAGAACCTAAACCTATGTGCACTGCGGTGGCTGATGGGTTTGAGATTTTCTGGAAGTTGTACCCGAAGAAGAAGAGCCGAAAGGACGCGTTGAAGGCCTGGAACAAGCTCAACCCGGACGCTGAGCAGCAGGCCGTGATGATCGCTGCCCTGGCCCAGCACTGTGTGACGCGTGACTGGACCAAGGACGCTGGCCAGTACATCCCGATGGCCTCCACCTGGCTCAACGGCGAGCGCTGGCACGACGTTCTGCAGCCAGCCGGCGCAACCGCCCAGGGCGGCGCATTCAACAACCTCCCGCAGCACACCGATGACATGTACCAGGAGAGCCACGATGGCCGCTCGAATTTCTGATCTGTTCCACCGTACCCCGGCCAAGCGCATCTTCTCCGGCGAGTGCCCGGTGCATGGCCGCGTCGATATGAGCGAAGTCGAGCAGCTGGACGGCTCGATGCTGGCGCGTGGCTGCAAGCGCTGCGCTTGGGAGGCCATGCATACCAGCCCCCGCGACTCGGCAGAGCGTGCCCTAGCCAATGCCCAGCACAAGGTCGAGAGAGCCAGCGAAGCGCTGATCGCTGCCGGGGTCACCCCGCGCTTTGCTGGCGCCACCTTCAATAGCTACCGCGCCGAGACGGAGTCGCAGCACAGGGCCCTGGCCAAGTGCCAAGCCTATGCCGAGCAGTTTCCAGCCAACTTCAGGGCGGGCCGCTCCCTGCTACTGACCGGCAACGTCGGCTGCGGTAAGACTCACTTGGCCAGCGCTATCGTCCGTACGGTGGTGGCCGATCAATGCCGTGCGCTGATCATCCCAGCCGGGGACATTGTGAGCATTGCCCGCGCCTCGATGGCGCCCGGATCGGGTTACACCGATCGTGACGTGGCTGTCCATCTCGGTGGCTTGGATCTGCTGGTGATTGATGAGGTCGGAGCGCAGAAGGGCAGCGAATACGAGCTGGGCCTACTGCATAGCATCATCGACCGCCGTTATCAGGCCGTGCTGCCGACAGTGGTGATCAGCAACTTGAGCGCTGACGGCCTCAAGTCCTACATCGGCGATCGCGCCCTTGACCGCTTGCGTCAGAACGGCGGGCAGCAAGTCGGGTTCACCTGGGAATCGAAGAGGGCTGCGGCATGAGGGCCCTTTACAGCGACGAGGCTGAGCACGGCGTGCTTGGCGCGGTCATTCACGCTTCGCTGCAGCAGGACGTAGGCCTGGTCGAGGACATGCTCGGCCAGATGACCTCAGCCGACTTCTATCACGCCGACAATGCGGCCCTGTTCGAGGCCATGCTGGAGTGCCGCGAGCAAGCCATGCCCATCGATCCGGTGACCTTGGGGGCGGTTCAGCGCTTGCTTCCGGGTGGCGACAACGTCATGGCCTATGCGGCTGAGCTGGCCAGCAAGGTTCCTTCGTTGGCCAACTGGAAGGCCTACGCCAGGCACGTCAAGGAATGGGGCGTGATCCGGCGCATTCTTGATGTCGCAGGCGGCGCGCAGGAAATGGTGCAGGCCGGCGCACCTACCGGCGAAGTAATCGCTGCAGCCCAGCAGGCCATGGCTGACTTGCGCGACCTCGACGGGGAGGCCAAAGGCTTCAAGCGGCTGGACACCTGGATGGGGGAAGCGGCTCGGCTGGTGGATGACAAGCTGAACGGAAACGCTCCGGCTTGGCCAGGCACTGGCTTGGAAAAACTGGATGAGTTGGTCCAGGGCATCCGCCCAAAGAAAGTAACCGTGATCGCCGGCCTGCCGGGCAGTGGCAAGACTACCTTGGCCCTGCAGATCGCCCAGCACAACGCCGTCAAGGAGCGGAAGCCGTGGCTGGTGTTCTCCATCGAAATGCCTGGCGAAGAACTGGGGCTGCGGGCTATCGCCTCGCTGGGAGGGGTGGCGCTGCACAAGCTGGATAACCCGGCCCAGATGCGCGACGACGACTGGGCGAGGATGGTGGGGTCCGTAGCGCAAGCCAAGGGCGCCCCGCTGTTCGTATGCGACGACCCTGTCCAGACCCCGACTAGCATCCGCGCCACGGCTCGGCAGTGCCAGCGTGAGCACGGCTTGGCCGGGATTGTGGTCGATTACCTGACCTTGGTGCGCAGCGAGCGTGGTGGCCGATCTCGTACCGAGGAGGTGGGAAAGATCAGCAAGGCCCTTTTGCAGCTGGCCAAGGAAATGGGCGTTCCGGTCATTGAACTGGCCCAGCTGAACCGTGACTCGACCAAGCGCCCCGGGAAGAAGCCCCAATCCAGCGACCTGCGCGACTCCGGTGAGATCGAGGCCGACGCCAGCTGCATCCTGATGGTGCACCGCGATATGGATACGGAGGAGGGCCAGAACGGGCTCACGGAGATCCTGATGACCAAGTGTCGCCATGCGCGGGTTGGCAGCTGCATCGTTCAGCAGGAAGGGCAGTATGGCCGGTTCGCCACCTACGCTGGATCGCTGCCCAGTGATGATGAGGTCGAGGCTGGGCGTGGGAGCTACGCCCAGCGCTACAAGGGGGCGGGCAATGAGCGGTTCTAAAACCCTAACCGTTACCCTCAGCGATGCAGAGATCCGCCGGCACGCTGCTGGCCAAGTCTTCCAGCTGCGCGATACTCGCCACCGGGAGCTGCGGTTCCGGTTCTCGACGGTTGACCGTTCCCGTGGTGCCTGGCACGTCGTGGTGCGCGGGCGCTGGGGTAAGGCAGGTGATTACCCGGGGATCAACACCAAGACTATGCTGGCCACGCTGCCGGCCATCCTGGCGCGCCGGGCCGCCGATGCCGACGCCAAGTCGACGACCACCAACTGGGCCACGGTGGGCGATGTGCTGGCGTGGTACCGCGACCGGATGAACCGTGACCGGGGGCTTTCGGCCAAGCGCAAGGCCAGTGCCAAATCGGCGCTGGACCGCCACCTAGTGCCGCGCCTGGGTGATCTGCTGCTGGCCGAGACCAACAAGCAGGCGATCGACCAGCGCCTGATGTGGCCGCTGCAGGAGCGCTATGCCCTGTCCTTCGTGCGTTCGGTCTACGGCGTACTTTCGGTCGCGCTCCGCCAGGCCCTGCGTCTGGACATGCTGCCGGCTAACCCCATGGCCTCATTGAAGTTCACCGACTTCGTGCGGACCCGGATCAGGCCGCGACCGGCGCGACTGCGTGGGGATGATGTGCCGGGCCTGCTGGTGGTGGTGGCCGAGCGCTTCGAGGTGGAGCCGGCGGGCTGCATGCTGGCTTTGATGATGCTGTGCCACGGTTCGCGGCTGGGCGAGACCCGGCTGGCGCGCTGGCGCAACGTCAACCTTGAAGCTGGGCGCTGGTTCATTCCGGCGGGTGACACGAAGACGAAGGCCGAGCACACGCTGCCATTGACGACCCAGGCCTGCGCACTGCTGCGCCGGTACCAGCGTTTGCAGGCCGCCCAGGGTTACACCGGCCTGCTGCTGTTTCCGGGCAGCCACGGTGCACCGCTGAGCCCGAGCAAGGCCAACACCTTGTTCACCGATCTGGCCAAGGGCGAATGGTCGAGCCACGACCTGCGCAAGGTGGCCCGCACTGCATGGACCGACCTCGGCGTGGACTACATGGTGGGCGAGCTGCTGCTGAACCACGCCATGAAGGATCTCGACGCCACCTACATCCACACCACGGCCGAAGGGCTGAAACGTCAGGCGCTGGAGGCCTGGCACAAGCACCTCGACGGGCAGGGATTCGCCGCCATTCACACCGAGACATTGCCGGGACAGAAAACCGGGCCTGTAGCCGTTGACGCCACTACCGGCGCGGGTTGCAGCACCTCACAGCATCCATCCCAAGGGAGGATGCACGACCAAGAATTCAACCCAGGAGTTGGCCATGAGTGACGCTATCGCGGTCATGCCGCGCAAGAATCTGACCCCCGTAGAGCGAGAGTTCCTGAAGAAGGGCAACCGCATGATGCTGGACAAGCCCAATGGACGCATGGGGTCGGCCGCCCTCATGGACATCGTGGCTGACTGGCACGGATCGAGAGCCGTGCAGGGCTTTGAGCAATATGCCAAGGCCTGGATCATCCAGGGCGGCGCCAAGAGCAAAGCGGCGCACCAACTCCTATGCGAGCTGTTTGGCCTGGATACCGACCCAACGCCCCGGAGGGCTGCATGAAGAAACGAACCTACGCGGACAAGGCGCTGGGCGATACCGAGTACATGCTCGAGCAGTGGGGCTGGTGGCGAATGTGTGAGATGGGAGTGCCACGTTACGTGTCGCCTCTCTACGCACTCATGCGCGACAACGTTCCCAGTGAAGGTGGCATTCGCCAGCATGTGATCACTGACGACCTTGCGCTGATCATCGACGGCGCTGTGGCCAGGCTGACGAAGCGCAATCAGCAGATGGGGGATTTCGTGTGGGCTTACTACGGATCGAAGCACCCAGCCATGCGTGTTGGGAGGGAAGCGGGCATGTCTGAGCGCAAGGCGCGGGAGATCATCAAGGCCGGCGTTGCATGGATCGACTGCGCCCTCGAAGAAATTCGAGAGGCTGCATAAATAGCTCTATGCGGGCGGATAAACACCTGTTTTCATAGCAGCGTGTCCAGCTTGCAACGTTACGCGACACAGACAAACCCCGGCCATCGTGTCGGGGTTTTGTGTTTTTGAGGGGCTTCGATTCAGGTAGCCCTCCAGAAAAAGCATTTTTCTTGTATGAGGGAACGATTTGATAGCGCTATGATTCTGATAGGTTGCTACTCAATAATATGGAAGACCGTGAGTATGAAAAACGTTCTCGCCGTTGTGGCGCTTTCCCTTTTCGCTGCGTCCGCCGGAGCGGCTGAGCTATCCGGAGCGCTTGGCGCGACAGGCCAAGGTGGTCTTACAGCGCGCGTCGGCATTGGCTTTAACTGGGACAAAAGCTGGTTTGAATCCAGTACTGGCCGTCTCACCGGTTATTGGGATGCTGGCTACACCTACTGGGAAGCAGGCGATGCTTCAGGTGGGGCTCACTCGCTGTCCTTCGCTCCTGTGTTCGTCTATGAGTTCGGCAGTGGGAATGTGAAGCCCTTCATCGAGGCGGGTATCGGCGTGGCCGTGTTCTCAGGCACTTCGGCAGGCGATCAGGATTTTGGCTCTGCTTTCAACTTCGAAGACCGTATTGGTGCGGGTCTCAAGATTGGCGAGACACAGAAAGTAGGCATCCGAGCGATTCACTACTCCAACGCTGGTATCAAGCAGCCGAACGACGGCATTGAGTCGTACTCTCTCTTCTACAGTCACCAGATTTAACCATTTTCTGCGTTGCTCCCCTTGCCCGCCCTGTGTGGGCTTTTTTATGCGGATGACACGCTCAGGCAGCTGGGCTAAGTCGGTAGTGGCGTCGATCAAAGCCGTGCGCTCCCTGATCGGCTACGCGATGAGAGTCTGGGGTACGTGACCCAGCGAGCCAGACCAACAAGCCGGGTAAGCACCGGCCCTCCGCACCCATTCCAAGCCTCGGTATCTGCCGGGGCTTTTTCGTATCTGGAGGCTGTATGGAAAAGCTACAGCTCGACGTTGAGGTTGAGGGCGCCGCTGACTTCCTGCGCCCTCTGGGCGAAACGCTCAAGTCACTTGAACAGTTTCCCGAGCTGCCGCTCCAGGTCTTTCGTGACCTTGTCACCCACAGCCTTCATGAGCTTTCCGTAAGTCTCGACAGCGCCGCACTTGCCGCAGGTGACCTTCGAGTTGTTGTTCGGCCTAGCCGGAACCTCGAACTTGTCACTGCCGCACTTGGCGCACTTGAGGGTTACCTTCATCGTTTTTCGCTCCGTGAAACGTCTTGTGTGGAAACTCGACGATAGCACGGGGCCATCTTTTCACGTATCCAAGGGCTCGCCAGTTCGACGGTCATTTTGTTTCTGGAGCACCACCTATGGCCGAGCCAAGTACCGGCGCCCTCGCAGTGACCGGCGTACTTGCCAGCGTCGGCCTGGGTGCCCCGGCATAGCTAATCATCCCCCTCAATGCGTACATCCGAGATACCCAAATCTGCGACCGCAATGCGGAGATCATCATGTGATAAGCGGCACGGCGCGCGCGCCTCAGACAAGGGGTCAGCGGGGGCATGCAGACGGAGGAGAGCGGTCAGCACATTGTCTTCGTTCGGCGTGCTAGACCAATCGCATATCCAGAATCTGGTATGGCCTTTGAGGTTGTAGTCGATGCGGTATTTCATAGGTTGCCGGACCTCCGCCATTGGACGTCAGTTATGCCGAAGCGCTCAGCAGCAGGCCGAGAGACTTTTCTGATATCCGAAGCAGTGAACTTAGGGATGACTCCAACGCCGGCTTCGCAGGCAGCCCAGTGCCAGGCCTCAGCGTTATCCATCCTCTCGGCGCGGACGATGAATTCGCGAGCTTCTCCATGGAGGTGATAAGCGACCACATAGATGTTACTGACGGGCATTTACTAGTTCCTTCTAGCGAAGCCAGATCGGCCAACATTCCTTTTAACCCCTAGGGATTCCGGGGGCAAGCATCCGGCCGGTTTAACGCCGGAGCACAATTCTCACGTACGGAGCAAGCAAATGGACCCGACCGACCTGGGCCCAGGCACAGCCACCTGGCTGGGCGGTAGTGGCATCGTTGTCACGGGCGCATTGCTATGGGTGCGCCGCTTCCTGTCCAAGGACGCTGCTGATCGCGCTATGGACAATGCCGATATCGGCACTGTCCGCCGGCTTAATGAACTGCTCGATTCCGAGCGAGAGGCCCGAAAGCTGGCCGAGGCCCGCGCCGATCAGTTCGCCAAGGAGCGCAACGAGTTGGCAGCAGCAGTTGGACGGATGGAAGGAAAGATCGAAGCGCTCACGTGTCAGGTGGGCCAGCTCACTGAGAAGGTGACCACGCAGAGCGCAGAGATCTCCCGGCTGCGTGCACAGCTTGGAGGTACAGCCTGATGGACAAATGCGCTTTGGAATTCATCGCTCGACGCTGGTGGCGACGGGCAGAGGTGTGGGTCATCGCTGTGGTGCTCATTGCAGGCGGTGCAGTTCTGGGTTGGCAGTCTGCTTATTGGTCGATGGCCAGCACTCAGTCGCACCAGGTCGACGAGATCCGGAAGGCCTACGACGCCGCAATGGCTGAACGTGACAAGCGTCTGGACGAGCTGACCAGAAAGGCCGAGAGCGCCGCGACCAAGGCGTCGAAGGCAGCCACTACCGCGACCCAGGCAGCCGACAAGGCTGATGAGGCGCTGAACCGGGTATCGCAGTAGCCGCGCCACAAATCAGACATGCGCCGTTTCGTGGCGCGAGCACGCTGATCATGCGTTCCGCCAGATTAGTGAAGCACTCGACCGAGGACCGGTTGAAGCTGATCCCTTTCGTGGATGACTCCGCGCGCTGCCTTGGTAATTACATCTTGCTGAAGCTGATTAACCTGCATGGTGAGGACACGAACGGCAGTTTGATAAACAACTGATCCGGACGCCACGGGATGCTCCTCCAGTAGGCCTTCAAGCTTCTCGGTTAACAAAACGCACCTGTCTATAAGCTCTTCGATTTCTTTCATCACGGTTTCTCCAGATCTTTCCGCTACGACCATCCGGGCGGAATGTCGTTCCGACGACCCCGCGGATGCGCCGAATTCATTGCGCGAGAGAGCTTATCGAATCATGGCCAAACAACCCTATACACCATGCAGGCTGTATGTCGACGGTGCCGACGGCATTGCAGTCAGTGATTTCTAACCACTGCTGCCGGATCTGCCTACTTGGTGCAGACGCTGCGTGTGAGCGGCACCCGGCCAGAGCGCAAGTACATGGGCTGCCTGCGCTGGCCCATCGCCGAGATACCCGCCGATGCGCGGTGCTACCAGCTGACCTGGTGCAGGAGGTGAGCAATGGCCTGTAGTGGATGCGCCGCGCGGCGCGATTGGTTCAAGAAATGGACAAAGGTGGCATATGAGCGAGCCAAATCCCTCTTCGACGGTGACTCTGGCCGAGTGCAAAGTGACGCCAGAGCAGATGGCGATGATCCAGAAGAACGAGCAGGCGTTCCTGTCGATCTTCAAGCAGATCCTGGCCGAGCAGGCCAAGACGAATGAGCTGCTGGCCAGCTTCCTCCAGGCGCTGGCAGAAGACCAGGGCCTGGAGCCGGATGCCGCGCCTCAAGCCTACCTGAGCGGCGCGCCCATTCACGGTGGCCGCTGATGGCCCGGCTCACGTCCCTCAAGCCACCGATGCAGGCGCAGCCATCAAGGCTGGCGACGGTCAACCCGGAGTCATGGCGAACGGCGAAGGGTACAGCTGCCCAGCGTGGCTATGGGTACAAGTGGCAAGTGGCGCGGGCCGAATGGCTCCAGGCCAACCCGCTGTGCGTGTACTGCCAGCGTGAGGGGCGGGTGACCGCAGGTACTGTCGTCGACCACATCGTCCCGCACAGGGGCGACATGAAGCTGTTCTGGAGCCGAAGCAACTGGCAGACCCTGTGCCGGCATTGTCACGATGTGGTGAAGGCAGCCGAGGAGGCCGCCGGCCAGATCGGTTGATGCACGTCAATGGCGTGCCTCAAATGATTGAAGCACGTCACTCCCCCCCGTTTCGAGGGGTGGGGTGGGTAGAGAGTTCATGGCTTTTCGCTTCCAGACCACCTGCCCCCGCACGCGTGAAATTTTTCCCTGTTTCAGAGGTTTTTGTTAATGGCGTTAACATCGAAAAAGCGCCGTTTTGTCGAGTCCAAGGCTGCTGGAGCCTCGAATCGCGAAGCGGCGGAAGCCGCAGGTTACGCGGCGGGCAGCGCTTCGGCTGCAGGTTCTCGGCTCGCCAAAGACCCTGACGTTGTTGCCGCCCTGGAAAAGTTAAAGGCGCCCCGAAATGTTAAGCCTGAGCCGGAGCGCGAGACCTTCGAGGCCGACCCGCCAGGTGACGAGTCGGGCGACCTGGTTGACCTACCCAACACCGATGATCCGCTCGTTTGGTTACTGGCGCTGATGAACGATCCCCAGGCCAAGATCTTTGATCGGCGCAACGCCGCCCAGTCGGCGCTCCCGTACTTTCACGGCAAGAAGTCCGGCATGGGCAAAAAGGAACAGAAGCTCGAAGAAGCGGCGAAGGTGGGAGCTAGCGGCAACCGCTTCGGGCTGCGTGAGCGCCACTTGAAGGCCGTCAAATGAAGAAGTGGTCTACCGCGTGCCCCGACTGGGAGAGCAGGATCGTCCGTGGCCAGGCACTCGTGCCGGTGGAGCCCATCTTCCCCGAGCAGGCAGAAGATGCTCTCGACGTGTTCTGCAACCTTCGAATGGTTGATGCCGACGGTAGCCCCCTGATGGGGGATACCTGCCGCAGCTGGGTGCTTGATGTTGTGGCCGCGCTCTTCGGCGCGTACGACGCCGACGCCGGCCGCAGGCTGATCACCAACTACTTCCTGATGGTGAGCAAGAAGAACGGCAAGTCGACGATCGCAGCGGGCATCATGCTCACGGCCCTGATCCTGAACACCCGGCCCTCTGGCGAGTTCCTGATCCTGGCGCCCACGAAGGAAGCGGCTGACAACGCGTTCAAGCCGATCCGGGACATGATCGATGCGGACGAAGACCTGCAGGCCAGGTTCCATGTGCAGGAATACAACCGGATCGTCACCGACAACCTGAACAAGGCAAACCTGAAGGTGGTGGCGGCCGACTCGGCCACTGTCACTGGCAAGAAAGCGACTGGTGTGTTCATCGACGAGCTCTGGGAGTTCGGCAAGCAGGCCAAGTCGGCGAAGATGCTGGTCGAGGCCACTGGCGGCCTAGCGTCACGCCCAGAGGGTTTCGTTTTCTACTGCACCACCCAGTCCGATGAGCCGCCGGCCGGCGCCTTCAAGGCCAAGCTGGACTATGCGCGCAAAGTGCGTGACGGGGAGATCGAGGACCGGCGCTTCCTGCCGGTGATCTACGAGTTCCCGAAAGAGATGATCGAGCGGAACGAACATCGTGACCTGGCAAACGCCCATGTGACAAACCCCAATTGGGGGCTTTCTGTCGATCAGGAGGTGATCGAGCAGAAGTATCAGGAGGCGCAGGCAGAGGGCGAGGGAGCAATTCGCGGCTTCTTGGCTAAACACCTCAACGTCGAGATTGGGCTGGACCTGCGGTCGGACCGCTGGGCGGGCGCTGATCATTGGGAAGCTGGAGCCGAGGCTGGCCTGACTCTGGAGAGCCTGCTGCAGCGTTCTGAAGTGGTCACGGTGGGGATCGACGGAGGCGGCCTTGACGACTTGCTCGGCCTGACTGTGCTCGGTCGCGAGCCCTTCACTCGCCAATGGCTCCACTGGGCTCACGCCTGGGCGCACAACATCGTGTTCGAGCGGCGGAAGGATATCGCCAGTGCGCTGAGGGACTTCGAGAAGGCGGGCGATCTGACCGTCGTTGATCGACCAGGTGATGACGTCCAGCAGGTGGCTGACATCATCTGCGATATCAGGGACCGCGGCCTGCTGCCGGAGAAGCTGGCAATCGGTGTGGACTCGGCCGGTATCGGCGACATCGTTGACGAGCTGACCACCCAGGAGCGCGGGATCACCATGGAGCAGATCGTGGCCATCTCGCAGGGCTGGAAGCTCAACGGCGCGATCAAGACGACCGAGCGCAAAGTGGCTGGGGGCGAACTGGTCCACTGCGGCAGCGCGCTGATGAACTGGTGTGTCGGTAATGCCCGTGTCGTTCCGCAAGGCAATGCCATCACGATTACCAAGCAGGCCAGCGGCTCGGCA
The DNA here is from genome assembly GCF_021283425.1 of Pseudomonas sp. NMI542_15. Classification (NCBI taxonomy): domain Bacteria; kingdom Pseudomonadati; phylum Pseudomonadota; class Gammaproteobacteria; order Pseudomonadales; family Pseudomonadaceae; genus Pseudomonas; species Pseudomonas sp. NMI542_15. The sequence continues at coordinate 110,062 of NZ_JAJSRO010000012.1, forward strand.
AAGATCGATCCGCTGATGTCGACATTCGATGCTGTTTCGCTGATGGCGCTGAACCCGGAAGGCTCTGGTGATCTCCAGGGCTTCTTTGACAACCCGATCATGGTAGGAATCTGATGGCCGACAAGAAACCGGGCCGGGTGAAGGCTGCGCTGCAAAACTGGCTCGGGGTGCCGATAGGCCTGAAGGACGGCGCATTTTGGCAAGAATGGTTCGGCAGCTCTGCATCTGGAAAGCACGTATCAGTCGACAAGGCCATGCAGTTGTCCACGGTATGGGCATGCGTAAGGCTGCTGTCCGAGTCCGTCTCTACGCTGCCGCTCAAGCTTTTTCGGCGCCTTCCCGACGGATCACGCGAGGTTGCCAAAGACCATCCGCTGTTCCGTGTGCTGTGCCGAATCCCAAACGCCGAGATGACCCCGCAGCGCTTCATGCTGCTGGTGGTGGCGAGCATCTGCCTTCGAGGTAATGCGTTTGTCGAGAAGAAGATGATCGGCAGCCGGATCATCGCCCTGGTGCCGCTTCTCCCCCAGTCCATGAGGGTGAAACGGCAGGACAACGGGCGTCTGAAGTACACCTACAACGAGAATGGCGTGGACCGCGACATTCCCGAGAAGAACCTGATGCACATCCGCGGCTTTGGCCTGGATGGGGTGTGCGGGATGCTTCCGGTAACCACTGGGCGCGAGATCTTCGGCTCGGCGATGGCGATCGAGGAGGCCGCGGCGAAGGTGTTCGCACAGGGCATGCAGGCGTCCGGCATCCTGAGCAGCGACGCCAAGATCACACCGCAGCAGCGCGAGCAGCTTCGGGCCAGCATGCAGGCGTTCATGGGGTCGAAGAACGCCGGCAAGATCATGGTGGCGGAGGCAGGCTTCAAGTACCAGGGCATCACGATGAACCCTGAGGCCGCCCAGATGCTGGAGTCCAGGTCTTTCGGGATCGAGGAAATGTGCCGTTGGTTCCGTGTGCCGCCCTTCATGGTCGGTCACATGGACAAGCAGTCCAGCTGGGCTGCTTCGGTTGAGGCGCAAAACCTTCACTTCCTCACCAACAGCCTGCGGCCGCTACTGGTCAACATCGAGCAGGAAATCACTCGTTGCCTGATCGGCGAGGCCGATGCCGACGACTACTTCGCCGAGTTCGCGGTGGAAGGCTTGCTTCGCGCTGACAGTGCTGGCCGCGGGGCCTGGTACAACACGGCTCTGCAAAACGGTTGGATGTCTCGCAACGAGGTGCGCCGGCTTGAGAACCTGCCACCAATCCCGGGCGGCGACACATACACGGTCCAATCCGCACTGGTGCCATTGGACCAGCTCGGGAAGCCGAGCGCAGGGGTCTCGCCGGCTGCCTCGGCTTTCATGCTTCGGCTGGTCTCGGCACGCAACAACGACGACCGAGAGGCCATCAACAATGCGGTCGAACTGGCTTCCCAGGCATTGGCAACCGGAAACCCAGACGGGCCCATGATGGCCCACGCGCTGATATCGATGCCGCTGCTCAAAGCGGCCTGACCTGGAGTAACCCATGACTCTCAAGACACTACCGGCGGCGCCGGCGGTGCGGCCGCACGCGCGCGTCGAGTCCGATCTGCTGCCGAAGGCCATGGAGCGCTGGAATCCGGCGATCAAGGCGGCGGCCGGCGACGACTCCACCACCATCACCATGTACGACCCGATCGGCATGGATTGGTGGACAGGCGAGGGCGTCACCGCCAAGCGCGTCAGTGCCGCTCTGCGCAGCATCGGCGACAAAGACATCACCGTGAAGATAAACAGCCCAGGCGGCGATGTTTTCGAGGGCCTGGCGATCTACAACCTGCTGCGCGAGCACAAGGGCAAGGTAACCGTTCAGGTGCTTGGTCTGGCTGCCTCGGCCGCGTCGTTCATCGCCATGGCAGGCGATGAAATCCAGATCGCCCGAGCCGGTTTCATGATGATCCACAACGCTTGGACCATCGCCGCTGGCGACCGAAACGACTTCACCGAAGTCGCTGACTTCCTCGACCAGATCGACGCAACCCTGGCCGACATCTACGCGGTCAGGACGGGCGATGAAGCCGCAGCAATGCGCATCCTGATGGACGTAGAGACCTGGATGGACGGCAGTTCGGCAGTCGAGGCCGGATTCGCGGACGGCCTGCTCCCATCTGATGCGGCACAGGAAGACCCCCAAGCCAGCGCGCCTCAGCAGGTCGCAGCGCGACGCCTGGACACGATCCTAGCCAAACAGGGCATGCCTCGCTCCGAGCGCCGAGCCCTGATTCAAGAACTCAAGGGGGGTAAGCCTGGCGCTGCCCCCTCCGGTACGCGCAGCGCTGCCGAAAACCAGGCCGATCTGGCCAACCACTTTGCCGATTTGCAGGCCGCCATGTCGCGGTTTTCGGCAGCAGCCCTCAAGTAACCGGAGAAGATCCTATGGCAGACAACACCGCCGACCTGCTTAAGCAGGTCTCCAACGAGCTCAAGCAGGCCACTAGCGATTTCAGCAAACAGGCTGAAAACGCCCTGGCCGAGGCCAAGAAGGCCGGCAGCCTTTCCGAAGAAACCAAGAACGCTGTCGACGAGCTGGCGACCAAGTTCAACAGCCTGACCGAGGCCGAGAAGCAGCTGAAGGCCCAGCTGGGTGAGCTCGAACAGGAGTTCGCGCGCCTGCCTTCGGCTGGCACCCCGCAGACCCAGGACAGCCTCGGTGGCGTGGTGATCAAGAGCGAAGCGCTCAAGCAGTTCGCGGCCAGCATCGAAGGCGGCAAGCGTGTCAACATTCCGGTCAGCGCCGCGCTGCTGTCCACCGATGTTCCCGCCGGCATCGTCGAGCCTCAGCGCCTGCCTGGCATCGACACCGCGCCGAAGCAGCGGCTGTTCATCCGCGACCTGATCGCCCCGGGCCGAACCACTGCCCCGGCGATCTTCTGGGTACAGCAGACCGGCTTCACCAACGCCGCCAAAGTCGTGGCCGAGGGCACCGCCAAGCCCTACTCCAACATCGAATTCGCGTCGAAACTCACTGCAGTTTCGACCATCGCCCACATGTTCAAGGCCTCCAAACAGATCTTGGACGACTTCGCCCAGCTGGGTTCGACCATCGATGTCGAAATGCGATACGGCCTCAAGTACGTCGAGGAGCAGGAGATCCTGTTTGGTGACGGCACTGGCGTTCACCTGCACGGCATCGTCCCTCAGGCCTCGAAATACGTCCCGGCATTCGAAGTGGAGAAACGGTCGGGCATCGATGATCTCCGCCTGGCGATGTTGCAGGCCCAGCTGGCGCGCTTGCCGGCTTCCGGTCATGTCCTGCACTTCATGGACTGGGCCAAGATCGAACTGACCAAGGACACGCTGGGTCGCTACATCCTCGCCAACCCGCTGGGTCTGGCTGGCCCCGTCCTGTGGGGCTTGCCGGTGGTGGCCACCGAGGTCGCCGCCTTCCTAGGTAAGTTCCTGACCGGCGCATTCCAGACTGGCGCTCAGCTGTTCGACCGTGAAGACGCCAACGTGGTGATCTCGACCGAAAACGCCGACGACTTCGAGAAGAACCTGATCTCGATCCGGTGTGAAGAGCGCGCTGCGCTGGCGGTGAAGCGTCCGGAAGCGTTCATCTTCGGTGAATTCGCCGCCCCGGTCACTCCGTAACCCAATGTGAGGGCCGCACAAGATGCGGCCCCTGGAGGCATTCATGAAGCTGAAAACCCTGAAACCTCTGTACCTGGGTGGCCAAACGCTGGTGGAGGGCACGCCCTTCGAAACCATCGAGCAGCACGGACGCCAGTTGATCCAGAAGGGCTATGCAGAGCTGGACGACTCGGAAAGCAAGGTGGTGGTTACCATTTCGCAGGAAGATGCAGCTGGCGCGGGCGTGCTGACCACCAGCAGCCTGGGGGCGGTAGCCTTGCCGATTGCTCCGCCAGTCGCCGCCTTCAAGGCTAAGCACAAGGGCGCTGGCAAGTACATCGTGGTGGACGCTGAAGGCAACCAGGTTGGCGAGTTCTCCGGTAACCAGGAAGAAGCCAACGCGGAAGCTGAGCGACTGATCGCCGGTGGTGAGCCGGCGCAGGCCGAGGAGTAACCCATGCCCGTGATCGCCATCGATCTGGCCATGCGTCACCTGCTGGCCGAGCCGGAAGATCAGGTGCTGGTCGAGGCGCAGCTTGGTGCAGCGGAAGATGCGGCGATGGGTTTCCTCAACCGCCGCTTCTACCTGGATCAGGTGGCCCTCGACCAGGCCCGCGCCGGATTGTCGGCTTCCATGCGGCAAGCCAGGGAGGCGAACGCGGCGGCGGTTGCTGCTGCGGAAGCCGAGCAGGATCACACCCTGCGCTGTCGTCTGCTTGAACACGCCCGGCAAGCACTGGCCGAGGCTTACGACCATGCCGACGCCATCGCGTACGGCATGGTGCTCAACCCAGCGATCCAGGCTGCCTGCCTGCTCAAACTGGGTCATCTGTTCTCCAATCGTGAGGAGGTGGTCACCGGAGCGACCGCTGTCGAGCTGCCGCTGGCCTCCCAGCACCTGCTGATGCCGCACCGCATCCGGATGGGTGTGTGATGCAGGCCGGCAAGCTCCGGCACCGAATCGACATTCAGGAGTTTGTGCAAGTCCGCGACCCGGAAACCCTTGAGTTCGGCGAGCCCCAATGGATAACCCGCTGGTCCAAGTGTCCGGCTAGTGTCGAACCTCTTTCCGCCCGCGACCTGGTGGCCGCTCAGGCGGCTCAGTCCCAGGCCTCCGCAAGAATGGTGATTCGGTACCGCCCCGGCGTTCTGCCGACCATGCGCATCGTCTATAGGGGCGAGCCGTACAGCATCGAAGGTCCACCACTGGAAGACGCAAAGTCCGGCCGGGAGTATCTGACCATTCTGGCTTCCAAGGGGGTGAAGGATGGCTGACGGTGTCGAGTTCAGCATCACCGGGCTCGAAAGCCTGCTGGGGAAGCTGGATTCGGTCAGCTATGACGTGCGCCGCAAGGGTGGCCGTGCCGCGCTACGCAAGGCGGCCCAGGTGGTGGTGCAAAAGGCCAAAGAGGGAGCCGAGCGGATTGACGACAAGGCGACCGGCCGGTCGATATCGGACAACATCGCGTTGCGCTGGAATGGCCGCCTCTTTAAGCAGACCGGTGACCTCGGCTTCCGGATAGGTGTGCTACACGGCGCCGTGCTCAAGTATGGCGGTGATCTCAGCCAGAACGCCCCGACGCCGCACTGGCGCCTGTTCGAGTTCGGTACCGAGAAGATGGCCGCTGCCCCGTTCATGCGTCCGGCCGTGGCCAACAGCATCAGCGAGGTGACCAACACCTTCGTAACCGAGTACGAAAAGTCCATTGACCGCGCTATCAAGCGCGCAGCGAAGAAGGCAGCTTCCCGATGACACCACCGATTGCGCAGGCCTGCTTGCAGAGCTCTGCCGTCACAGCACTGCTCGGCACCGGCACTGATATGCGGCTCTATTCGTTTGGTGAGGCGCCACAGGGTGTGACGAAGCCCTATGCCGTCTGGCAGATCGTCAGCGGCAACCCTGAGAACTACCTGGCGGGCCGCCCGGATGCCGACAGCGTCACGCTGCAGGTCGACGTGTACGCGACCACCGGTGACATCGCGCGAAAGGTCCGTGACTCGATCCGTGACGCCATTGAGCTGGAGGCCTACATCACCCGCTGGGGCGCCGAGGGGCGCGATACCGAGACGACCAGTTACCGCGCCAGTTTCGACGTTGACTGGTGGGTTTCCCGTTGAAATTTAGATAGACCCGATGCCCGCCCAGTGCGGGCTTTTTCATTCCTGACTGGAGAAAAACCATGTCGATGAACGCTCAGGGCGCCCAGCTCTACGCGCTGCTGCCGCCTGCCAATGGCGGATCTGGCCCCAAGACCGTGATGGAAGTGGAGTGCCTCACAGCCTTCAACCCCGGCGGCGCCCCTGCCGACCAGATTGATGACACCTGTCTGTCCGACACCGATCGCAAGTACAAAAAGGGCCTGCGCACCCCGGGCCAGGCCACTGCCACCATCTTGGCTGACCCGCGCAACGCCAGCCATGTGCGTATGTTCCAGCTGTCCCAGGACGATAGCGACGAGGACATCCTGTGGGCTCTCGGTTGGTCTGACGGCAAGGGAATTGCGCCCACCGCCGATGCTGACGGGGATGACTTCGTACTGCCGAAAACTCGCACCTGGTGCTTGTTCGCCGGCTACGTCGCGGACTTCCCGTTCGACTTCGCCAGCAACGCTTCGGTGAGCACCGCTGCCACCATTCAGCGTTCGGGCAAACTCAACTGGGTAGTCAAGGAGAATCCATGAAACTGACACTTGAAGCGCTCAAGGGCGCCGGTTCGTTCACTGGGCGCCCAGTTGAAAAGGAGATCAAGTGGCGTCAGAACGATACTGACCTCACCGCTACAGTGTTCGTGCGCCCGCTGGGTTACCAGACTGCGGTCAGTGATGTACTCGCGTTCGGCGGCAAGACGGACAGCATTGCCGGAAAAATCGCCGCATCGATCTGCGATGAACATGGGAACCCCGTGTTCAGCAGCCCGATGGACATCACTCATGGCCCACTTGATCCGGTCGAGCTGGAAGCGGACCCGGAAAGCACCAAGCGCCTCGGCTCTCTCGACGGCGCCTTGACGGTCGCACTGCTTTGCGCGATCCATGAGGTGAACGATCTGGGAAAGACGCCGAACTCGACGAGCTTGATGAAATCTGGCACGAACTCGTCCTCTGCGGCATCGGCGGCTGCACCATCGCGCAGGCGCAAGAAAACCTGAGTCTGCGTGAATTCAGGTCTTGGGTGAAGTTCAGGCAGCGCCGTGGCTCGCTGCATCTGGGTATGCGGGTTGAGCGCTCGGTAGCTATGGTCGCCACGATGTTGGCCAACCGGACGCGCGATCCGAAAACGCGGCCAGAGCCTTACACAATCCAGGACTTCACACCGCATGACCAGGATGACAGGTCGATTTCTCTGCAGGAGGCCATCGCGTCTTGGGAGTAAGTGAATTTAGCCTGCATTTGTTATCATCGGTATTTTGAACTGTGAAGGATGAAAGATGCGTAAGCTAATTGCCGTGGTAATTGCGGCGACCCTGCTTTCGGGATGTGGCGAGCCGAGGATTGATGGAAGCTCTGAAGAGGCGTTCCACAAGTCGATGTCCAAGGTCGCGGAAAGTATCCCTGAGGAAAATCGAAAGCAATTTACCGCAGATGTAATGCTGCTGGCTTTCCAGAATATGGACCTTGGGAAAGTCATGAGCGGAAAGCAAAGACCTGAAGAAGTGCCAGGAATTATGCTTTCATCGCTCAATGGGAAAACTGCTGCTGAAGTATCTGCTGAAGCCTCAAGAGTTCGCGAAGCAAGGGCTGTGCGAGAAAAAGAGCAGGCGCTTTCTGAAATCTCAGATCTCTTGGATAAGAAAAGAAAGAGTGAGCTTGCGAAGGTTGAGCTTGAAAAGTTTGAGGTTCTGAAGTCTCGATATTACAAGCGAAAAGTCGAGTACTCATTCATGGATGATTCTGTAATCGAGCTCAATGTCAGGAACGGGACAGACAAGGCCGTTTCTCGTGCGTTCTTCAAAGGCACAATTTCCTCTCCAGGCAGATCCGTTCCTTGGCTTGTCGAGGAATTCAATCATTCGATCGCGGGAGGCATGGAGCCCGGTGAGTCACAAAGCTGGTCCCTGGCTCCAAACTCATTTAGCGCGTGGGGAAAGGTCAATCCGCCAACGGATGCGGTCCTCACTGTAGAGGTTGTACGGCTGAATGGCGCAGACGGTAAGCCGATTTTCGGTGATGGAGAGTTCACCGAGCGCGACGCCGATAGACTGGAATCGCTAAGGAAACAGTATCCCAATTGATAACTAGCCCGCACACAGCGGGCTTTTTTATGCTCGGAGGAAAAGATGGCCTCAAGATCATTGGGCACTTTGACTCTGGACGTTATTGCGCAGGTTGGCGGATTTGTAGCCGGCATGGACAAAGCGGAGCGCAGCTCTGTTAAATGGCGGAAAGAGGTTGAGAAGAGTGCTAAAGCAGTAGGGACTGCTGTTGGTGCAGGTGTCGCGACTGCTGTTACTGCGTTTACGGCGATGATGGGGGCGGCGGTAAATTCGGCATCTGAGATATCCAACCTTGCGGCTGTTGCAAACGTCAGCGTCACTGATTTCCAGAGAATGGCCGTAGGAGCCAAGACTGTAGGGATAGAGCAAGACAAGCTTGCCGATATTCTCAAGGATGTGAATGACAAGGTTGGCGATTTCCTGAATACCGGTGGCGGAGGGATGGCTGACTTCTTTACGCAAATTGCTCCTAAAGTCGGCGTCACTGCGGAGCAGTTTAGGAATTTAAGTGGTAGTCAGGCCCTTGGGCTTTATGTCTCAAGCCTTGAGAAGGCGAAGGTTAGCCAGTCGGAAATGACTTTCTACCTTGAAGCTATTGCTAGTGATGCTACTGCCCTTCTACCGCTACTTCGGAACAATGCTGCTGGCTTTAGGGAATATGGGGATGCGGCCGAGGCTGCTGGCGCAGTGATGGATGAAAAGACCATTTGGGCAGCTAAGCAGTTCGGCTCTGAGCTTACTGTTATCAGCCAGTACGCAAATTCGGCGAAAATCGCATTGGCAGCGGAGTTTATGCCGGTTCTAGCCCAGCTTGCGAAGGATCTGGCTGATACTACAAAAGAGGCTGGAGGACTTAGAAGTGTTGTGCATGAGCTTGCCAATGACTTAGTAGAGGCTACCGCTGTAACAGCTAGCCTGGCAGATGGTACGGCTCGTGCTTTCAAAATTGCTGCTGCGGTCATAGTTAGCGGGTTTTCTACTACTATGGCTTACCTCCAGAGTATTGGGGCGACGGCCAATACTATTATGGGGAGTGTAACTTTTGGCGATATGTCAAAAGATTTCAAAGAAAACGCCGACAGATTAACTGCTTACGCTATAGATCATTCAAGAACTGCAAGCAGCGTAATGTCTGAAGTGGCCGATGCCTACAATAAGCCCTGGTCTGGCGATGTGATCCGTGACTATGTGAAAAGGGCAAGAGAGGCGGCTACCGAGCTAGGCACTATCGCTCCCCCTCCGCCAGGCACTTTCACCCCGATTACCCCGGCCCAGCAAGCCGCCGCCAAAGCCGCTGAAACCGCCGCCAAGAAACTCCAAAGCCAGTTCGACACGGCCGAGGAAGGCTACAAGCGCCAGATCGCCCTGATCAACACCTCGACCGACAAGCGAAAGAATGCCACTGAGGTCGACAAGCTCGCCTTTGAGCTTGAGGAAGGGAAGCTCAAAGGGCTTTCGGAGGCGCAAGGCAAGAAGCTTGAGGGGCTGGCGGCTGAGTTGGACGCCAAGAAAGCGCTACTCAAGGCCGACCAGGACGCCAAGAAGCTCGCTGCCTTGCAGGTCAACCTCGATGAGGACAACCGAACTGCCAAGGAAGGTCTGGACATGGAGCTTGCTGGTGCTGGCCAGGGCGACAAGTCGCGGGAGCGGTTCCGGGCGTTGCTCGCCATCGAGCAGGACTACAACAAGCAGCGCCGCGAAATGTACAAGGAGTACAAAGAGGCGCTTCTTGCAGAAGACCCTGATGCGGAAGTGAACTACCAGAATGAGACCGATGCACTCGATAAGGCCCTGAAGCTTCGGCTTGAGCATCAGCGCAACTTCTACGAGCAGCAGGACGAGATGCAGGGCGACTGGCTCGCAGGTGTTTCAGATGCATGGCAGAACTACGTTGATAGCGCCGCCGACTTCAGCGAGCAGGCCGGTGCAGCCACTGAGTCGATACTAAGTGATGCCACGTCGTCGATATCGGGCAGCCTTCAGGGAATCATCAAGGGCACGGAGAGCGTAGGGGATGCCTTTGGCAACCTGGCGGCAACCATGGCCAATTCTGTCCTTGGCGCGCTGACCGACATTGCTGCGAAGTGGATCGTAGTGCAGGCGTTGAAAATGGCAGGTATTACAGCCGAAACCACGGCTACCGTGGCGAGCGAGGCTACCAAGACCACTGCAAAGCTAGCCACTGACGCGGCGTCCACGGCATCGTCGCTCACTGCAACAGCTACTGTCGCGTCGGCCCAGGTGGCGGCTGCGGGCACCACAATGACGGCATGGCTTCCTGCCGCCCTGGTTGCTTCTGTCGGTTCGTTCGGCGCGGCCGCGATTGTTGGCGGTACTGCACTGCTGGCGGCCTTTGCGCTGATCAAGGGCTTTTCGGGGGGCGGGTACACCGGTGCAGGCGGGGTCAATGAGCCGGCCGGCGTCGTCCACAAGGGTGAGGTTGTTTGGAGTCAGGCAGACATCAAGCGGTTTGGCGGTGTGTCTGCAGTGGAGGCCCTGCGTAAAGGCAAGGCCACACCGAAGGGTGATCTGCGCTCTGCTGGCGATAGCTGGGAGTTGCCAGCGCAAGTCGCTTCCAGTTCGGACGCTGCGGGTAGCAACACCAACGTGCACCAGGTCTTCCATGTGAATGGAGATGTGAGCCCTCAGACGGTTGCCATGATTCAACAGGGCATGCGCCAAACGATGTCCGCAATCCTGCAGGACGTGGGCCGAAACGGCCAAATCATGCAGAGCATCCGCAAGAAACTTTAAGGTGGAACGATGGCGATCGAATGGCCAACCCAGGTGTGCCCGGCTGAGATGAGTTGGGGCATGGTCTATAACAACCGCGACTTCAGCTCCACGCTGAATAACAGCCAGCAGATCGTGGGCTATCCAGGTTCGTACTGGAAATGCTCACTTTCGCTACCTCCGTTGACCCGCGACCGAGACCGAATCGTGACTGCTTTCATGGGGCGCCTACAGGGCCGCTTTGGCACGTTCAAACTGCCCGCGTTCACCCGTCGGCGCACTGACAACATCGGCGCTCCCGTTGTGCTGGGTGGCCTTGCAATGGCCTCCCACATCACGCTGGGGGCTGTGTCGGTGAATCGGAAAGTCTTTAGTCAGGGCGACTACATCACCATTGACGGCGTGATGCATGAGGTGGTTGAGGACGTGGTTTCGAGCGCGCAAGGGGTGGCGGTGCTGCCCCTCAACAGGCGCTTGCGAGCGGCCCTGATTTCCGGCACCCCGGTTGAGTATCGAAACCCTTACTCGATCATGCGCCTGTCTGAGGACAGCTACACCCTGTCGGTCAGGCCCGTGGTGGCTGAACTGACCATCGAATGCCGGGAGGCGTTTTAAATGGCATTGGTTTTCCCTTTCTCGCCGTCGGTGCTGAACATCATTGCCGCCGGCAACTTCACGCCGGTTTTCGCTTGCGAGCTGGATTTTGCCGATGGCATGGTTCGGGCGCATACGGGTACCGGCCAACTGACGATCAACGGCCAGGTCTACGATGGTGTTGGCACCTTCGGGGAAGTGGGCACGGCCAGCGAGAGCGCCGAATCGGGGTCATCGCTGTCCATTGACCTTACGCTAAACGGCCTGGACAGCTACATCCTTTCCCAGACCTCGGTGGCTGGCTGCCGGGGCCGGTTGGCTCGCCTGATGTTCGTCGTCTACGACGAGGCGGGGAATTACGCCGCCGACATCCTGTTCAGCGGTCGCATGGACGCCGCCAAGTTGTCTTACGGCGGCTCGACAGGCGATAGCTCGATCACGGTCACCATCATTGACCGGATGGCAGAGTGGAACCGGATCGGTACTGAGCGCTGGACCGATGAGAACCACCGCGCCCGGCATGACGGTGACCGCTTCTTCTACGCCGTCGCGCAGATGGCCGAATGGCCCATCTACTGGGGCGCCAAGAAAGACGCGCCGTCCTTCACCTACGAGTAAACGCCATGCGCTATCGAGACTGGCCCACGAGGCTACACGAGACCATCAAGGCCGCTTTCGAGCGGCCTTTTTTGTGGGGCGAATTTGACTGCTGCCTGTTTGTAGCGGACTGCGCAGTGGCGATCTGCGGCGTTGACCCGGCGAAGGAGTACCGCGGGCGGTACAAGACAGAGATCGGCGCCAAGCGCGTGATGGCGTCGACGCACGGATCGGTCGAGGCGGCGCTGGACACCTGCTTCGAAAGGGTTGATGTGCAGTTCGCTCAGCGCGGCGACATCGTCACGTTCGAAAACGAATCGGGGAAGTGCGTGGCAGTGCTCTGGAGTGGCCGGTATTGGGCGGCTACCGAGTCTGGTGCTGCAGCCGTTGATTGCGAGCCCTTGGTGGCCTGGAGAGTTGAATAGTGGGAAGCTCGATCAAATCAGTCGTGAAGCTCGTCACTGCGCCCATCAAAGCGCTTTACGACCCGGTGGGCGCCTTCAAGGACGTGTTCGGCGGCGTGCAGGGTATCTTCGCGGGCCTGACTGGTGCGGCCAAGGTTTCGGGTGCCGGCAGCTCGGAGCCCAGCTCACAGACTGTCCGCTCCTCCAAGGCCCCGGTGCGCTTCATTCTCGGTCGGGCCAGCACCGGTGGTGTGCTGGCCTGGATTCAGGAGCAGCCTGGCGACCAGACCAGTGGCGAGTGGCTGCACATCGTTTACGTGCTGTCTGAGGGGGCGATCGCGGGCGTCGATCAGATCTACGTAGATGAGCGCCCGCTGTCTGAGCTGGGGGAGAATGCCACGTCCGAGGTGATCATTGACCCGGCCCAGGTGAATGCCTTTCTTCTGGCCAACTGCCCAGACTGGCGCCAAGAGCAGATCGGCCGGGGCCTGTCGTTTGTCCGGCTGTCGTTCAAGTACGACGCCGAGAAGTTTCCGTCGGGCATCCCGGATGTGCGTTTCGTGGTTCGTGGGCGCCGCGACATTTATGACCCCCGCAACGGGAGCTCCGGCTATTCGGCCAACACCGCACTGCTGATCCTTTGGTACCTGCGCAACCGCTGCGGCATTCCCGACGACGAGATCATCTTCCAGTCCTTTGCCAGTGCGGCCAATGTCAGTGATGAGGCCGTTGGGGGGCCGGACGGCACAGTGACACCTCGCTACTTTGCAGGTGCCGTCATTGGCGCCGACGAGAAGCGCAATACCGTTTTGGACAACCTGCTGTCGGCCTGTGCCGGCACCTTGATCCGGGTCGGCGGGCGCTGGTCGCTCCAGGTGGGCGCCTACTATGGGCCGGCTGACTTCACCATCAACGAAGACATGGTGATCGGCACCGTTGAGGGCACGACCGAGGTCAGTAACAGCGATGCCATCAACACCATGCGCGGGACGTTTGTTGACCCTGCACAGGCCTGGGCCGAGACCGACTACCCGGAGGTCGCGATTCAGGACTGGATCACCGCAGACGGTGGCGAGCTCGCTGAGTCGCAGTCGTTTGCCTATGTGACAGACGCCTACCTGGCGCAGCGGCTCGCAAACATCAGCCTACGACGCCGACGCTCCGGCGGCTCTGTATCCATGCCGTTGAACTTCAACGGCTACAACTGCCGCCCGGGGCGTGCAGTCAAGGTCGATCTGCCTTCGCTGAACATTCTGGGCGAGTTCATGGTCACGGAGTGGACCATGGGCGCTGCCGATGCCTGCAAAGTGACCCTCAAGCCCTACGAGCAGGCCATCTTTGATGATGCTGTGGGCCAGCCCTACGACCCGCTGGGGTTCATCAACCTGCCCGTGGGCGGCCTGGCTGCAGTTACCGGCCTGGCGTGGACGCCCAGCAGCGTGGCCGAGATCATCCAAGGCGTTCTCAGCTGGGTGTCCCCGGCGCAGACCGTGCTGAGCTACACCGTGACGATCCGCAAGGGCACTGAGGTCGTCCAGTCGCTCAAGGTGGGCGGGGATGCCGCAAGCTGCAACATCAATGGCCTGGCCTCCGGCACCTATGCCATGAGCGTCGTTGCCTTCGGCCCGGGTACCCGATCGGGCGAGGCGAGCATCAACGTGAACGTGGGCGGCCCGCCCGTGCCAGAAAGTTGCGATTATTTCGCCTCGGTGGACAGCATCACCCTGGTACCGGTCAACCGGCAGAACAGCCTGAACGGCGGGACGTACGAATACTTCCATGCGACCAACCCCCAAGCGCCCATCGCTGATGCCGTGTACCTGGGGCAGGGACTGACCTTCACCCACACGGGGTTGGCGTTTGCCAAGCAGTACTTCTACTACGTGCGTTCGGCCAATGCTTACGGGAAGAGCGATTTCCTGTACGTGGCTGCCGCAACGTCCGATGACCCCACGCAGATGCTCGAGGTGATCAAGGGCGAGATCCTCGAGAGCCACCTTGGCCAGCAACTCACCGAGAAAATCGACCTTATCGATGGCAATGGCCCTGGGTCGGTGAACGAGCGCGTAGAGTCGGCGCGCAGCGAGCTGAGCGAGCAGGTTGCCGAGGTCAATAACGTGGTCGCGGCTGTAAGTAACTCGGTCACCGCCGTCCGCGACAACTTGCAGCAGCAGGTCAATGCGGTTGGTCAGGAGGTCGGTGCCGCCAAAGCCGACCTGCAGCAGAAGATCGATGCAGTATCGGTGCTGGCCGGCTCGTTGCCGTACAACAATGACAAGACCTACACCACCAATCAGGGGGTGCTGGGTGCTGACGGCAAGCTGTACCAGGCAGTGAAAGCGGTACCGAAGAGCACCCCGCCACCGAACGCGACCTACTGGACGGACGTTGGCCAGGCGATAGTCACCGCGGCCGGCACGGCTTCGCGTGTGTCCAAGGTCGAAACCGATGTGTCCACGTTGGACGGCAAGACCACGGCACAGGCGACACAGATCGGTGGCTTGCAGTCGAGCCTCACCACCACCAACCAGAACGTGACCACCGCTCAGCAGGCCGCAGATGCGGCGAACACGCTGGCAGGCGGCAAGGGCAAGGTGATCATTCAGTTGGCAGCGCCTGCGGCCGCTGATCGCTTGGCGCAGAACCTGTGGATCGACACGACCGGCAATGCCAACACGCCGAAGCGCTGGAACGGTACCACCTGGGTTGCGGTCACGGACAAGGCGGCTACCGATGCTGCGGCTGCCGCCCAGTCGGCGCTGTCTCAGGTTGCCTTGAAGGCCGATGCCACCGTGGTCAACAACGTGGCCACCCGGGTCAGTGAGGCTGAGGGAAAGCTGTCGTCCCAGGCTTCCCGCATGGATGGGATGCAGACCAGCATCGACGGCAAGGCCAGCTCACAGGCGCTGCAGCAGGTCACGACCCGCGTCACGGCCACTGAGCAAAAGGACGCGACGCAAGACCAGCAGCTCACTTCACAGAGCCAGGCCCTGACCTCGCTGACCGATAGCGTGAGCAAGAAAGCTGAAGCGTCGGCCGTTCAGAGCATGGGCAACACCGTTTCTCAGCAGGGGCAGACGCTGGCAGCACTGGGTCAGTCATTGACCCGGATCGATGCGGCATTGCCGCTGTTGAGCGGTGAGAACCTGCTGCCGAACAGCTCGTTCGAAGATCCTGCGAGTTCAGGGCGTCCCAAGCATTGGGTGGTGACCGGGAGTGCTGCGCGCTCGTTGGTACCTTCGCCGCTGACCAGCAGCGTCAACGCCCTGCGCGTCTCGGCATCAATCGCCGCAGGCGCTTATGTTGAGGTGGTTTCTACGGCGGATGATGGCCGTGCTCGCGTCAAGGTCACCGGAGGGTCAGCCTACACACTGAGCGTCTACGCTCGCGGGGGCGCGCCAGGCCTCATGCGGATGTACATCCAGTTCCTGGATGCAGCCGGCGCAGTGCTGTCCGCCCCCTGGACGGTAGATGGTTTCCCGCTGACTGAAACTTTTGGGCGTTATGTACTGACCGGAACGGCGCCTGCTGCCGCGACACAGGCCAACATCTATGCGGCCCGCTTGTTCAATACCGGGACGGCGGCCGCCTCGCTCTGGATGGAAATCGACAACGCCCAACTGCAAGAGGGCACGGTGGCCACCGCCTACCAGCCATCGGTACTGGCGGCAAGCGAGGTCAGTGCCGAGGCCACCAGTGCGCTGTCTGCCCGTGTCGACAAGAACGAGCAAGGTATTACATCGACCAGCGTGCAGGTCACTCAGCTCGGCGGCAAACTGGACACGACCAACCAGAGCGTGACCAATGCGCAGCAGGCGGCGCAAGCTGCCTCTGACGCCGCCGGCGCCAAGGGCAAGGTGCTGTACCAGTCGGCCACCCCAGCGGTCGCTGACCGCCTGACACAGAACCTGTGGATCGACACGACTGGCAATGCCAACACGCCTAAGCGCTGGAATGGTACCGCCTGGGTCGCGGTCACCGACAAGGTGGCAACGGATGCTGCCGCAGCCGCGCAGGACGCGCTCAGCAAAGTGGCCACCAAGGCGGATGCATCGACAGTTCAAGTGCTGAGCAACACGGTGGCGCAGCATGGGCAGCAGATCACAGCGGACGGTCAGGCCATCACCCGTATCGACGCCAATCTGGCGAACATCGGTGGCGAGAACTTGTTGTACAACCCCTCTTTTGAAAAAGCTCAAAGCGGAGGCATGGCCGAGGGTTGGACCTACACAGGAGCATCCGGTACCACTCGCACACCTTCACTAGTTGCTTCTGCGCTTGCCCCCGCAGAGCTGGCCCAGCGCGTGGACATGACTGGCCTGGCTCAGAACCTCTGGGTTCGCATTCAGCCTGATCCGATTAAGCGTCCGTCCGTAGCTTCCGGCCAAACATTTACCTTTTCGGTGAGTATGCGGGGGACTCCAGGACTGACGATCCGCCCAGAGATCCTGTTTCGGGATGCTCAAGGGACGGTGACAGGTTCTGTGCAAGGCGCGAATACGGTGGCCAGCAACGTATTCAAGAGGCTGTCGGTAACCATGGTCGCGCCGGAAGGCTCGGCTACGGTTGATGTCTACCCCGTTTGCTTTGGTACCAGCGCTATCAGCTCAGGGTTTATGGAAATAGACCGCTCTCAGCTAGAGCTTGGTGCCACGATGTCTGGATGGCGAGACAGCAATGGTGTCTCCGATGCGGATACCGCTGCCAATGCTGCCGCCACCACCGCCATTTCAGGTCGCGTGTCAGCGACAGAGCAGGGCCTTTCCAGCGCTTCTAGCCAGTTGACCCAACTGGACAACTCTATCGGCGACGCCGGCGGCGAAAATCTATTTTACAACCCGACGTTCTCGAAATATGCGAGCTTGAACGGATCCCCTGAAGGGTGGGAGTCAGAAGGATCAGTCATCAGCACTGACACCTTGGTTGATTCCTGGCTGAATTCAGGTGAGAAGGCACAAAGGGTCGTGGGTTCTGGCTTTGGGACCACTACCGGCTCTGGGTACAAGTCTCTTCGTCCGCAAGGAGCTGGCCCAGACCGCAGACCAACAGTTGCCCAAGGACAAACTGTGACCGCTTCTATCTATGTTCGGGGCACAGTTGGACTTAGCATGCGGATCTTCTTGCAGTGGTTCAACGCGGCAGGTGTCGTTATATCCGCTCCTGCATCGACTTTGTTGCCGATTACTGCTGCTGGGGATCGTAAGCAATTCAGCGGGGTTGCACCTGCCGAAGCGGCGAAGCTCCATGTCTATTACCGCGTTTATAGCACCACGGGAGCGGTGACGAGCGGTAACGCGGAGTTAGCCCGGCCGCAGCTGGAATACGGCGTACGGATGACCGGATGGCGTGATAACGGTCAGGTGAACGCAGCCAACAACGCCGCAACGTCAGCGGCCGTAAAAAGTCTGACTTCAGCCGTTAACCAGCAGGGAGGCACCCTAAGCAGCGTGGCCGGGAGGACCACGACACTCGAAAACAGCCTGAGCACGACCAACCAGAACGTGACCACCGCCCAGCAAGCGGCTGATGCGGCGAACACGCTGGCGGGTGGCAAGGGCAAGGTGATCATTCAGGCGGCAGCGCCTGCGGCCGCTGATCGCTTGGCGCAGAACCTGTGGATCGACACCACCAACAATGCGAATACGCCCAAGCGCTGGAGCGGTAGTGCCTGGGGCGCGGTCACGGACAAGGCGGCTACCGATGCTGCAGCCGCTGCAGCGAATGCGTTATCGGTAGCACAGACCAAAGCCGATTCCTCAGTTGTCCAGGGCATTAATTCGCGGGTGACCGATGCCGAGGGCAAGCTGACCTCACAGGGCCAGGCGATCACGGCCATGGACAACAGCCTGACCGTGACCAACCAAAACGTCACGACCGCGCAGCAGGCGGCACAAGCGGCAGCCGACTCGGCAGGGACCAAGGGCAAGGTGCTGTACCAGTCTGCCGCCCCGGCGGTGGCGGATCGCCTAGCCCAGAACCTGTGGATCGACACCACCAACAACGCCAACACGCCGAAACGGTGGAGCGGCAGCGCCTGGGTGGCGGTCACCGACAAGGCGGCGACCGATGCAGCGGCCGCGGCTCAGTCGGCGCTCACTCAGGTTGCTACCAAAGCCGAGGCATCCGCGCTGCAAACCCTTACCAACCGTGTTGCTGCGGCTGAGGGGGTGAATACCAGCCAGTCCGCGAGCCTGATCGACTTGAGCAACAATGTCGGTGCAATCCAGAGCGGCCTGGGCGCATCCGGGCTTGATCCCGCTCCCGGCGCCTACTGGCAGTTCGATGCCGGCGCCGAGGGGTGGGTAAGCATCAACGCTAACATTGCATCGTCTGGCGGATCTCTGCGCCTGACACCGACTAGTAACGACCCGCAACTGCTTAGCAGCAGCGGTGCGCTCAGCCTCAACATTCCGGGTGCTCAATACACCAAGGTGCGGGTGGGGCTGACGCGCCGTGGCGGTGCAGCCACCTCTTGGACGGGCACGCTTTACTACTCGACGGCCAGTCACGGCATTTCGACGGCCTATCGGGGCAGTGCGCCAAATCCGAACATCGCGGTGGGTCAGTCAGCCGTGGTTGAGTGGGACATGGCCAATCTGGCTGCCGGCGGCACGGACTGGGTGGATAGCGCCATCGGCCGGCTACGGTTCAACTTCGCCAATGCGCTCGACTCTGTATGGGACGTGGACTGGATCGCAGTGGGTCGGGTAGGCCCATCAGCTTCGAGCCGCGTGGTTGAGACGCTGACCTCGACGGTCACCCAGCAGGGCGACAAGCTGACAGCCGAGGCGCAGCGTATCGACGGGCTGTACACGTCGGTGGGCAACGCCCAGGCAGCAATCCAGAACGAGATCACGGCACGGACCAACGCTGACTCGGCACTCAGCCAGCAGATCCAGACCACGCAGGCGACCTTGGGGGAAACGACTGCATCTGTACAGCGAGTCAGCACGACGCTCAACCAGCTCAATGGCGTGGCGAACGCCTCGGAAGTGGTCAAGGTTCAGATCACTGCCAATCGCATCCGCCATGTGGCCGGGTTTGGCCTGAGCATCGACAACTCCAAAGGTGCGGTTCAATCCACGTTTGCGATCCTGGCCGACAGGTTTGCGATTCTCAACCCTTCTGGCGATGCAGTCTCAAGCCCGTTTGCGGTGGTCGGCAACCAGACGTTCATCAGTGATGCGTATATCCGGGACGCAAGTATCGGTAATGCCAAAATCACGAATGGTGCCATCACTACCGCGAAGATCGGTGAGGCGGAGGTGGATACCCTCCGCATTCGCGGCAATGCGGTGACGATCCCGGTGGGCGCCTTCGCAGGGTCCAGCACGGTTAGCGTGACGGTAACGTTGGATGGCAACTATCCAGTGTTCCTGCTGGGGTCCCTGACGCAAACCTATCAGTCGGATATCAGCATGACCCGTAACGGCGTCCTGCTCTGGACGGAGCGGCCCCAGAACTCAACGCTGGCAAGTCGCGGTGTGATGGATTACCCGGGGCCAGGCACGCACACCTACACCCTTTCCTCAAACCACGCCGGTAACACTAACGGCGCCTCGATTCTTGCGGTGGTATGCAAACGATGAGCAGATTGACCTTGGATGGGGACGATCCGTATGAGGTCGTCTCGTACTTTGTTACGGATCAGCAGAATGTGGTTATTCAGTCAGGCACCTCCCAGCGCCTGCACCTGAATGACCACGCCACGGGCGGCGTGCTGCACCTTGGCACGGCGCCTCAGGGGCGCTTCAAGTACATCGACGGTGAGTTTGAGCCCCATGCGCCCGATGTCAGTTATGACCTGGCGCGCCGGGGTGGGTACCCGCCCATTGAGGAGCAGCTGGACATGCTCTGGCACGCGATGGATCAAGGCGCGATGCCCAAAGCCGAACCCTTCTACACGACCCTGCAACGGGTCAAGCAGCAACACCCTAAAACCTGAACGCAACACCTACCCAATGCCCGCCGTCGAGCGGGCTTCTTTTTATCTGGAGAAAACCTATGCCATTTGTCGCCATCAACCTGAGCAATGACTACGAAGTTGCCAACAAAACCCGCTACGCCACCCAAGAGGAGGCTGACGCCCGGGCCCGCGAGATCCTGACCCAGTTCCCGGCCGCCCAGGTCTGTGTCGCGCAGGTGCTGAAGGACTACACCGCCAAGGTCTCCATCAGCGCGAAAGATCCGGCAGAGCCAGTACCGGAGCCTGAAGCGCAAACTGCATAGTAAATTTCAAGATCTTGGAATTGCACATGTAGGCGCCTCGATTAACGCGGGGCGCCTACATGCTCCTGCTTATATGCCCAGGCTACGGCCTTCTTTCTTGCCGTAATTCTCCCAGTGCCATTCTGCACCTACTCCTGACTTAGCAACGTCTGGATTGGCTCTGAGGTATGCGGCAGAATTGAAGTTCGGGTCGATTACTTTGCCTTTGTAGCGAACTGCATCAACAAACTCTTTTGGGATCGTATGTCCGCAGTACAAATTTTCTGTACGTTTCTGAGTGATCAGGTTGGTTACGTTTTTAAAGTTGATGGTTCCGTAGAAGGGGTCGGAAGACAAGGGCGAGTAGTAAGAGCAGTTTTCGAAGTAGTAATGAGTTACTTGAGACCAGCGGGTTTTATTTGGGTCTTGCTGCTTGCTTCCGCCGTGCAACAGGTTTGCAGTCCAAATCAACGCCTGACCTTTCTTGGCGGTGAAATGCTCTGGCTCAACTTTGTAGTGCTCGACCAGCTCGCGCCAGAGCGGTTCATACATTTTTTGATGCGGGTGCTCGGCCAGCTCTGTGGCACAGATCCCCAAGAACTCGTTTGTATAGACAGGCCACTTATGCGTGCCAGGGTAGTACACGAGCGGGCCGCTTTCCATAGTGATGTCTTCCAATGCGACCCAGACACCACACATGAAGCGCTCTGGCATGGAACTAAAGTGAATGGAATCAGTATGGAAGTGCTGCTGCGTACCTACTGGAAAGTTTAAGGTTTGGAAGGGCCATGCCCGACGACCATACAACTGGGAAAGCAAGTCAAGAATTTTTGGGTTAGTGGCGATTCTGTGGACGTTCTTGTTGAACTTCCAGGCGTCTTGAACGCGTAGGGAAATCTCGTTTTCGAATCCAAATTTTCTCCAGCCTTCCCACTCAAACTCTTTGTCGAGATCTTGTTTGATCTCTTCAGCCATGTTCGAGATTTCAGCATCTGGAAAGTCAATAACTGCATAGCCCCTTGTGTTGAGCTCCAGAGCGATTCGCAGGGTTTCCGCATCCACGACTTCGGTATTGAAGAATTTACTGAAGAAAGGCGATTCAATCTTCGGTACGCCGGGAAGAGGGTTGTGAACATCCTTCATAAGGTCTTGCTCCTAAAAGTGCCTGGCTAGAAATTCCGGTTATTAGAATTTTTCTTGTCCTGTCGGTCAGAAAGTGGCGCAGGTGGATTGTAAATTAAACGGCCAGGTTCGTCGATTTCGTGTCGCTGCGGATTGCTCTTCTTAAACCTACGGTCCACGGCCGAAATCGGCATAGACCTGCCTCATCACACTTTCAACTTTGGAGTAACTCGAATGACTGCACGCGGTGTCCGCAATGACAACCCACGCCCAGTTCGTGCTGGAGGCGGGCGCTGCCAAGCCGCGCCGCGCCTCCGATCCGGCGCCGGAACCGGAAGCGCCTGTCGCTTGACGCCCGCAGTCACCTCACGCCTGCATTGCGCAGGCTTCTTTTTGCCTGGAGAAAACCATGGCCCGAATTCCTGCCGCGGGTGCTGGCGGCGTAAACGTGATTGCCTTCCTGGACATGCTGGCCTGGTCCGAAGGCACTTCGACTATCAAGGCCAGTGACGACGGGTACAACGTCCTGGTGGGCGGGAAGCTGTTCAGCGACTACAGCAAGCACCCTAAGGTGAAGGTGTGGCTGCCGAAGTACAGCATCTACAGCTCCGCTGCCGGCCGGTATCAGTTCCTCGCCGGCACCTGGGACGCCATCGTGAAGAACTATGGTTTCAAGGGCCGTTTCATTCCCGAGGCCCAGGACCTGGCTGCAATCAAGTTGCTGACGGAGTGCGGCGCGCTGCCGCTCATCAAGGCCGGCCGCATTGCCGAAGCGATCGCCAAGGCTGCCCCGATCTGGGCCAGTCTGCCCGGTGCTGGCTATGGCCAGCGCGAGCACAAGCTGGCCGCGCTGCTGGGCATCTACGAAGCGGAGAGGGCGGTCGAGGCCAAGCCACAAGATCAGCTGCTTGCGATGTTCAGCGCCTGCGGCGGGGAGATGGCGGCGTGAAAGGCTGGGTCAAGACCGCAGCCTTGGTCCTTGTGGTGACGTCCTACTGGGGCGCCTACCAGCATGGCCGGTCGGTGGAGCGCGCGGTTGCCGGCCAAGCGTCAGCGCAACGTGACAGTGGTGACCGGCTGGCCGAGGTCATCGGCGAGCGCGGTGCCCGGCAGGAAGAACAACGACGCGCCGAAGCGCAGGAGGAGGCGAGAGCCCATGCCCAGGATGAAAGAGCGATTGCTGATGCTGGCGCTGCTGACGCCGATGCTGCTGGCCAGCGGTTGCGCGACGAAGCCAGCAAGTTCGCCGCCACCGTCAGTTGCCCCGGCACGGATACCGCCGCTGTCGCCAGAGGCCAGGCAGCCACCCGCGCCGCCATGGTGCTCTCCGACCTGTTCGCACGGGCTGATGCTCGAGCGGGAGAGTTGGCGAAAGCTTATGACCAAGCCCGAATAGCGGGCCAGGCCTGCGAAGCGTCCTATAATGCCCTGATCAAGTGATAGGGGTAGGGCAGTGGAAAAGCGCACATTCATTGGCATGGTCGAGGCCGGCGAGCCGCTGATTCAGCAGGCCTTCGACGCCATGCGCGAGTATCACCAGGCCCAAGACAACTGCGCGCCGCCTGAGGAGGTCGAGCGGCTACGCCTGCTCGCCGAGTCTCTTTTCCAGGCGGTGTCCGACTACCAGCTTCGGGTGATCGCAAAGCTGCGCGGCAAGGCTTTGCCGCCTCTTCACTAGAGCGTGAGGGCGCCGGCTTGCTGAAGACTGACACATTGGAGTGAAGGCGAGTGCGCTGCTAGCTGAGCAGCGCAAGTGAGCGGGGTGACGTAGGGTGACTGAGGCTGCGAAAGCTGCCTAATACGTAACTAGCCGAGCTAAAACTTTGGCAGATCATCCAATGTTTGCCCTGGCATCAGCAGCTCATGCGGCTTGGGTAACTCGAACGGAGGGTGTTTGTTCCAAGTGACCAAAGTGGTCTTGTAACCGCATGGGCTCAACATCATCTGGATCACCCATTCGGAGGTGTAGTCTCCATGCGGGCGGGATAGATCCCAGACCGGGTAGCCCGCATGGTAATGGTAGAGGTTGAACGTCCGAACGAAATTCACTTTCGCCAGCCAGCCAGCAGTGCTGGGGTTGATATCGTCAGACTTTTTCAAACGTCCAGGTAAGCCATTGAGGCCTTTGGCTTCAACGTGATCAATCAAATCGTCGATCGGTTGAGATTCGTTTGCAGGCAGCCTCGCGTAGATACGAGCGAAACTGACGCTCATATCTACGATGAATGGTGGCTGTCCAGTGCTTTCAGTTGGTTCCGTACCCATTCTTTCCGCTCTTGTGCTTTAAGTCCGCGTGGAAAGGTAATCACGCCGCTTTCAATCGACGCCTTCACTGCCTCTAAATCGAAGTCGAAGGTCGGCTCTTTGGAGTTATCCGTAGGCACTATCTGCTTCTTCTGCATGTGTTTTGGCCCTTCTGGGTCCATGACCTCAGCTCTCTATGAGTGAGTCCCGCCGTAGTCCATCCTTCGATAGTCACAGGGCAGGATCCGAGGGTGCGTTTCTCATAAGGCCCCCGGCGTATTCAAATAATAGCGTATTGCTGGCAACGGCCACCACGCCTTAGGTACTGTTTTTTTGGACAGCTCGTCTGGAGGCAAAGCTCCCCTTTCACGCTGTCATAAGGCTGGCATTTCCCAGCCAAAACCACCCATCGAGGCACAAAAAAAGCACTTAAGCCATTGGCTAAGTGCTTGATTTGTAAGGATAATTTGGTGGAGCCGGGGGGATTTGAACCCCCGTCCGCCAGTACTCCGCTGTCGGTACTACATGCGTAGCCGTGTCTACTGATTTAATCCGCAGCCGCCCGACGGGCAGGGTGCTTTGGATGAGTTGTGTAAGTTTTAGTCACTTCGCCCACAACGTGCTACGCGACGATCCTGTTCTGTATGACAATCAGTTCGGGTTTACAGGCATCCCCTAGTGATTGCTGGAGCCGAAGCTACCAGAAGCAACGGGTCAAGAGGACTGCTTACGCAGCCAGCTTGTACTCCGCGCCGTAGTTTTCGTCATTGGCAACTATAAAAGTTGCAACAGTGGATTTACGAGTTCTGTTACCAACTCGGCATGCACCTAGAGTTTCGCTACCGGCGTCGAATCCTAATCGGCCCCACACTAGCGTTACGCTAACGCACCTTACGGCACGTGGGATGGAGTATACGCCATTGCGCGGGCGACGTCGACAGCCGGTCCTGTCGCCCGCTTCATGGCTCACGCGCCGCCGCTGCCAGAGCCGCTGCCTTTCTCGGTTTTCTCCAGGCGCTCCAGGACTTTGCTGGTGATGGCGATGCATTCCTTGGTGTCGCCCGAGGCCTGGGCGGCTTTGGCTTTGTCGACGTGCTCGGTCAGGGCCTTGTCCAGGCCTTCGGAGGTGGCGCCGGCGGTGGCCATGCTGTCGTCGATCTTTTGCAGGTTGGTGGTGCAGAGGTCATCGGCGGCGAACACCGGCGAAGCCAGCAGGGTGGCGGCCGCGAACAGGGCCGAAAGCGCGGTACCTTTCATGGGTGTCTCCTCTGGGGCCTCTGGAAGGTGGGCCTGTAGGGTGGACTGTGGGGGATTGGCGGGGGTTCAATCGGGATGGTGGCGGGGCGATATTGAGGTGGGGGATGGCACCGGCTTTGCCGGTGTTCGCGGGGCGAGCCCGCTCCCACATGGATCGTGCTTGGGCCGGGGATACGCTGTGCCAGGTGCCTTTAGCCTGTAAACCATGTCCCCGGTTTGAAATGTAAACGATGTCTCCGGTTTGTACCCGGGGCGAGCCCACGCATGGATCTTGGTTGGCTCGGGGATAGGCTATAGCGGGGGCTTTAGGCGGGTGTAGGGATTGGTTTGTCGGGATGGTGGCGGGGCGATGTTGGGGTGGGGGATGGCACCGGCTTTGCCGGTGTTCGCGGCTGAAGCCGCTCCCACAGGAATCGTGCTTGGCATCGGAGATGCGCTGTACCTGTGGGGGCGGCCTTGTGCCGCGAAAGGGCTGCAGAGCAGCCCCGGCGATCGATGCAGCGCTACTGAGAACCTGGGGGCCGCTTTGCGGCCCAATCGCGACGCAAGGCCGCTCCTACAACAGTGAAGGTGTCTGCCTTTAGATGCTGCGTGGCCGGGTAACACGGTCTACCAGGTAGACCAGGCCGTGGTAGTCGATGCCGCTGTGGCTCGACAGGCCTATTTCGCAGGTGCGGCTGGTGGAGATGCCTTCGCTGCAATACTGCACCGCATCCTTCAGGCTGCGCAGCGAGTGGGCGTTGAGCTCGGGGGTGGTGAAGCCTTTGTCACCGGCAAACCCGCAACAATGGATGCCTTCGGGGATTACCACCTGTTTGCTGCAGCGCCGCGCCAGGTCGATCAAGGCCTGGCTTTCGCCCAGGTGCTGGGTGCTGCAGGTCACGTGCACGGCTACGGGCTCGTCCTGGGGGGTGAACTCCAGGCGGTCGAGCAGGTGGGTGCGGATGAAGCGCACGGGGTCGTACAGGTCCAGCCGGGTTTCGCCCAGGTCTTGCACCAGGCGCAGGGTGCAGGGGCTGGTGTCGCAGTAGATCGGGTCAAGGCCGCCGCGGCTGGCGTGCAGCAGGGCGGTGATCAGCTCCTGGCGCTTGTGCTCGGCCTGTTCGGGGTAACCCTTGGAGGCGAAAGGTTGGCCGCAGCACAGGCTGTCGGCGTTGTCGGGGAACACCACCTGGTAACCGGCCTTTTCCAGCAGGGCGCGGGTTTTGTCCAGCAGCGAGCTTTGCTCGCGGTCGGCATAGGCCGGGCCCATCACCCGTGACACGCAGGCTGCCAGGTACACCACGCGGGGCCGGGCGTCGTTGCTGACAGGGCCGAAGCTGATCGGGCGCAGGGGTTGTGGCATGGCCGGTGTCCACTGGGGCAGGCGGCCTTTGCTGGCTTTGCTCAGCGTGGCGCTCAGGCGGCCCAGGCGGGGGGCGCCGAGCAGCTTGCGGGCGGTGTTGGCGGCCGTGAGGGTAAGGCGGGCGCCACCCAGTGCGGTGTGGAAGTGGTCGGCGAGCCAGTCGGCGGTCTTGATGTGGTCGGCGGCCTGGCTGCGCAGCTTTTTCACCAGCTCGCCGGTGTTGATGCCGACTGGGCAGCGCTGGGCGCACAGGCCAGTGGCTGCGCAGGTGTCGATGCCTTGGTACTGGTAGGTCTGCATCAGTTCGCGGGTGTCGATGCCGGCGCGTTGCTTGGCCTGGATGTCACGCCACATGACGATGCGCTGGCGTGGGCTGAGGGTAAGCCCCTTGGACGGGCACACCGGTTCGCAGAAGCCGCATTCGATGCACTTGTCGACGATTTCGTCGGCGGCAGGCAGCGGCTTGAGGTTTTTCAGGTGGATGTCCGGATCGATGCTCAGCACCACGTCGGGGTTGAGGATGCCGTTGGGGTCGAGCAGGCGCTTGAGCTTCCACATCAGCTGGTAGGCGTCATGGCCCCACTCCAGTTCCACGAACGGTGCCATGTTGCGGCCGGTGCCGTGCTCGGCTTTTAGCGAACCGCCAAACTCCACGGCCACCAGGTGCGCCACGTCGTCCATGAAGGCCTGGTAACGGGCGACTTCCGCGGCGCTGTTGAAGC
The DNA here is from genome assembly GCF_021283425.1 of Pseudomonas sp. NMI542_15. NCBI lineage: Bacteria > Pseudomonadati > Pseudomonadota > Gammaproteobacteria > Pseudomonadales > Pseudomonadaceae > Pseudomonas > Pseudomonas sp. NMI542_15. The sequence goes on from NZ_JAJSRO010000012.1 coordinate 137,109, forward strand.
CTTGGGTGAAGACGAAGTGCAGGTTGCCTTCCAGCGCGTGGCCAAAAATGATCGCTTCGTCATAGCGGTGCTTGTCGAACAGCAGGATCAGGCGGTTGACGCCTTCGGCCAGTTGCTCGACGGGGAAGGTCACGTCTTCGATGATCACCGTGGTGCCGGTCTGGCGCACGGCGCCGACGGCGGGGAAGGTGTCCTTGCGGATTTTCCACAACTGGTTGTACACGGCCGGGTCTTCGCTGAAGTCCACTTGCTGTTCCAGCGGGAAGTCGGCGATCGAGGCCATTACCTGGTGCAATTGCTCGTGCAGCAGGCTCTGGCTGGCGGCGCGGGACTCGATCAGCAGGGCGCAGGCGTTGTCCGACAGGCCTTTTACCCACAGCGGCATGCCGGGCATGTTCTGCACCGAGCGCAGGCTGCGGCGGTCGAGCAGTTCCACGGCCGAGACCGGCTGCTGCTTGAGCACGGGTACCGCGCGGCAGCAGCTTTCGACGCTGGGGAACACCAGCAGGGCGCTGGCCTTGTGCGGGTGGTCGGGCACGGTGTTGTAGGTGACGGCGCTGATGAAGCCCAGCGTGCCTTCGGAACCGACCAGCAGGTGCTGCAGGATGTCCAGCGGCTGGTCGTAGTCCACCAGTGCGTTCAGCGACAGGCCGGTGGTGTTCTTCAGCCGGTATTTGTGCCGGATGCGCTCGGCCAGCGCAGTGTTGGCGCGGGTCTCGCGGGCCAGGCTGGCCAGCGATGCCAGCAACTCGGCGTGGCTGCTGGCAAAGGCGGCGACGCTGGCCGGGTCTTCGCTGTCCAGGCGGGTGCCGTCGGCCAGCACCAGGCGCAGGCCGGCCAGGGTGTGGTAGGTATTCTGCGCGGTGCCACAGCACATGCCGCTGGCGTTGTTGGCAACGATGCCGCCAATTTTGCAGGCGTTGATCGAGGCCGGGTCGGGGCCGATCTTGCGCCCGAAGGGGGCCAGCCAGGCGTTGGCCTGGGCGCCGATCACGCCGGGTTGCAGGCGGATCTGCTCGCCCTGGCCACGGATTTCGCGGCCGTTCCAGTTATCGCCGAGCACAATCAGCACCGAGTCGGTGATGGCCTGGCCAGACAGGCTGGTGCCGGCTGCGCGGAAGGTGACCGGCACCCGCTCGCGCTGGGCCAGTTTGATCAGGCCGACCACTTCGTCCTCGGACTCGACGCGCACCACCAGCCTGGGGATCAGCCGGTAGAAGCTGGCGTCGGTGCCAAAGGCCAGGGTGGACGTGGGGTCGTCGAAGCGGCGTTCGGCGGGTATCAGGCGCTCGGCATCACGCAGGAACGCGGCGGGCAAGCTCATGCAGTCTCCTCGCGGGGCTGTGGCGTCTGTGCGCCACATGCCCCGGGTCAATCAGGCGGTGTTTCTTGCAGGCGGTCAGGCGCCCAGTTCGCGTACCAGCGAGTCACGGGTGATCTCGCTGATCGACTTGGCGCCGGTCAGCACCATGGCCACGCGCATTTCCTTCTCGAACAGCTCAAGCAGGTTCTTCACCCCGGCCTGGCCATGCACGGCAAGGGCGTAGAGGAAGGCGCGGCCGATCAGTACGGTGTCGGCGCCCAGGGCGATCATGCGCACCACGTCGAGGCCACTGCGGATGCCGGAGTCGGCCAGAATCTTCAGGTCACCTTTGACGGCGTCGGCAATGGCCGGCAGGGCGCGGGCGCTGGACAGCACGCCATCGAGCTGGCGGCCACCGTGGTTGGACACCACGATGCCGTCGGCGCCGAACTTGACCGCATCGCGGGCGTCATCGGCATCCAGAATGCCCTTGATGATCATCGGGCCGTCCCAGTACTCGCGGATCCACTCCAGGTCTTTCCAGGAGATGGACGGGTCGAAGTTGTTACCCAGCCAGCCGATATAGTCGGCCAGGCCGGTGGGGTTGCCGCGGTACTTGGAGATGTTGCCCAGGTCGTGCGGGCGGCCCATCACCCCCACATCCCACGCCCACTCGGGGTGGGTCATGGCTTGCAGCACGCGGCGCAGCGGGCCGTTGCGGCCGCTCATGCCCGAGTGGGCATCGCGGTAGCGGGCGCCGGGTACCGGCATGTCGACGGTGAACACCAGGGTTTTGACCCCGGCGGCCTTGGCCCGCTCCAGGGCATTGCGCATGAAGCCGCGGTCCTTCAGCACGTACAGCTGGAACCACATCGGCCGGTCGATGGCCGGGGCCACTTCTTCGATCGGGCACACCGACACGGTAGACATCGTGAACGGGATGCCGTGGGCGGCCGCTGCACGCGCCGCCTGCACTTCGCCCCGGCGGGCGTACATGCCGGTGAGGCCGACCGGGGCCAGGGCCACCGGCATGCTCAGGGTTTCGTCGAACAGCTTGGTTTCCAGGCTGAGCTCGGACATGTTGTTCAGCACGCGCTGGCGCAGCGCAATACCGGCCAGGTCCGACACGTTGTGGCGCAGGGTGTGCTCGGCGTAGGCGCCGCCGTCGGCGTAGTGGAACAGGAAAGGAGGCAGCTTGCGTTGGGCCGCGGCGCGATAGTCGGTAGAGGCAGAAATGATCATGGATTCTCGCAGCGTTGCTTGTGGGGAGTGCCGGGCACGCGATGGCGCCCGGCCCCTTTCACTTTAGTGATGAACCAGCATGCCGGTCAGCCAGTAAGCCTGCACCAAGGTGATCAGGCCCACGATGGTGGCAAAGAACAGGCTGTGCTTGACGGTGAAGCGGAACAGGTCGGACTCCTTGCCCACCAGGCCGGTGGCGGCGCAGGCCACGGCAATGGACTGGGGCGAGATCATCTTGCCGGTCACGCCGCCGCTGGTGTTGGCCGCTACCAGCAAGGTGTCGTTGACGCCGATCTGGTGTGCGGTGGTGGCCTGCAGCGAGCTGAACAGGGCGTTGGACGAGGTGTCCGAACCGGTCAGGAACACACCCAGCCAGCCAAGGAACGGCGAGAAGAACGGGAACGCGGCGCCGGTGCCGGCCAGTACCAGGGCCATGGTCGAGGACATGCCCGAGTAGTTGGTGACGAAGGCGAAGGCCAGCACCATGCCGATCGACAGGATGGGCCAGCGCAGCTCCCAGAAGGTCTCCTTGAAAGTGGTCAGACCAGTTTTGAAGTTTATCTTCAGCACTGCCATGGAGATCAGCGCCGAGAGGAAGATCGCGGTGCCGGTGGCGGAGATCGGGTCGAGCTTGAACACTGCTGGCATGGCAGTGGGCGCGGCAACGATCGGTGCGGTCTTGATCACCAGTTGGTCGAGGTGCGGGATGGCGAAGTTGAACACGAAGTTGTACATCGCGCCGCCCGGGGCGAACGCTGCCTTGAACGGCTTCAGGGTCCAGATGGTGACCAGTACGGTCAGGATCAGGAACGGCGACCAGGCCTTGAAGATTTCGCCAAAGCTGTAAGGGCTAGGCTGGCTGCCGCTTGGCTGCACAACGGCTGCGCCGACGCTGCCTTTGGCTTCGCTGAACGAACGCTTTGGCTGCCAGACTTTCAGGAACAGGGTGAGGCAGATCAGGCTGGCCAGCGCCGAGGTGATGTCGGGCAGTTCAGGGCCGATGAAGTTCGAGGTGAAGTACTGGGTGACGGCGAAGCTCAGGCCGGCCACCAGGGCGGCAGGCCAGGTTTCTTTCACGCCACGTAGGCCGTCCATCATGAACACCAGCCAGAACGGCACGAACAGCGACAGCAGCGGCAGCTGGCGGCCAGTCATGGCGCCGATGTGGAAGGCGTCGATGCCGGTGACCTGGCCGGCCACGATGATCGGGATGCCCAGGGCGCCGAAGGCCACGGGGGCGGTGTTGGCGATCAGGCACAGGCCGGCGGCGTACAACGGGTTGAAGCCCAGGCCCACCAGCAGTGCGGCAGTGATTGCCACAGGGGCGCCGAAGCCCGCCGCGCCTTCGAGGAAGGCACCGAAGCAGAAGCCGATCAGCAGCACTTGCAAGCGCTGGTCGTCGGTAATCGACAGCACCGAGCTGCGGATCACTTCGAACTGGCCGCTCTTGACCGTGAGTTTGTACAGGAACACCGCGGCAACGATGATCCAGGCAATCGGCCAGAGGCCGTAGAGGAAGCCGTAACCCGCGGCGGCGAGGGCCATGTCGACAGGCATCTGGAAGGCGAAGATCGCCACCAGGATCGACAGGGCAAGGGTGATGCTGCCCGCTACGTGGCCTTTCAGGCGGAACACGGCGAGGGCAAGGAAGAAGAACACGATAGGGATGACTGCCGCCAGTGCGGACAGGCCAAGACTACCAAGCGGGCTATAGAGTTGTTGCCAGGTTTGCATATGGGGTGGCCCCTAATTGTTGTTGGTCAGCACTGGCATTGGATAATTGGTAAGACCAATTTACAATGGCTGGTCGCTAGGTTAAAAGCGCTGTCGTGGGTGTGTCAATTTGTCCTGTGCAAAACTTTGGTCGCGTGCCGATGAGCGGGCGCCTGATGCGCTGGCAAAATCGCGGCTTGATGGGTGTTTGCGCGGCCGGGATCGGCGAGAATAGGCGCCCCTGAAATTTGCCGGGGGTTTGTGGAGAGCATGTGATGGTTTTTGATCAGGTCCGCCAACGGCGCCTGTCCGACGACATCGTCGATCGGTTGGAAGGGATGATTCTGGAAGGCACGCTGACCTCGGGGCAGCGGCTGCCGGCCGAACGCGCCCTTGCCGAGCAGTTCGGCGTGTCCCGCCCGTCACTGCGTGAGGCGATCCAGAAGCTGGTGGCCAAAGGGCTGCTGGTCAGCCGCCAGGGCGGGGGCAATTTTGTTGCCGAATCACTGGGCTCTACCTTCAGCGACCCACTGCTGCAGTTGCTTGAGCACAGTGCCGAGGCGCAGCGCGACCTGCTCGAATTTCGCCATACCCTGGAGGCGTCGTGTGCCTACTACGCCGCCCAGCGCGCCACCGACCCGGACCGGGCGCGTTTGAAGGCGGCCTTCGATGCGTTGCAAGACTGCTACACCCGGGTCGATGAAGTGACCCGGGCGGAGGAGGGCGCGGCGGATGCACGCTTTCACCTGGCGATTGCCGAGGCCAGCCATAACGCGGTCTTGCTGCACACCATTCGGGGCTTGTTCGACCTGCTCAAGCGCAACGTGGTGACCAACATTGGCGGCATGTATCAGCAGCGCACCGAAACCCGGGACATGCTGATCAGTCAGCACCGGGAGCTGTACCTGGCGATTGTCGAGGGCAGGGCGGAAGATGCGCGGGAAGTGTCCAGCCGGCACATTCTGTATGTGCAGGAGGTGCTGGAAGAAGCGCATGAAGAGGCGCAGCGCGTGGCGCGCGCGGAGCGGCGCAGCGGGCGCTGAGGTTTGTATAGGCAGTGCTGGCCTCTTCGCGGGGCAAGCCCGCTCCCACAGGCCCCCCACAGCGTTCAATGGCTGTGAAGGCCATATGGGGGCGGGCTTGCCCCGCGAAGAGGCCGGAACAGGCTAAAGACCGATTAGTCTTCCTTGCCCTTGTTCCGCACAACCCGCTGCAGCTCGCGGTTGGAATCGCGTTCGCGCACGGTGTCGCGCTTGTCGAATTCCTTCTTGCCCTTGCCCAGTGCGATTTCGCACTTGATCAGGTGCTTGCTCCAGTACAGCGACAACGCCACGCAGGTGTAGCCTTTTTGCGCTACAGCCGCTTCCAGCCGCTCGAGCTCACGCTTGTTCAGCAGCAGCTTGCGGGTGCGGATGGGGTCGGCGATGACGTGGGTGCTGGCAGTGGTCAGCGGGGTGATGTGGCTGCCGAACAGCCAGGCCTCACCGTCCTTGAGCAGCACGTAACTGTCAACGAGGTGCGCCTTGCCAGCTCGCAGGCTTTTTACTTCCCAGCCGGACAGGACCAGCCCGGCCTCGAACTTGTGTTCGATGAAGTAATCGTGTCGCGCTTTTTTATTCTGCGCGATGGTCCCGGTCGGATGTTTTTTTTGCTTAGCCATAGGGGCGGCATTATAGGCAAAGCCGCGCGTCGTTCGCTATGGGATTTCGGTGTGCTTGAGCCACCGGAATGAATACCGGACAATACAAACCCTGTCATACGCACAGAACCTGTTTTCGGCACGCTGCGAAGCGAAGCCACCCAGCCTTGGAAGTGACGCCTGGATGACTACCCATATTCAACGCTCCGCCCTGCTGCCATACCCCGCCCAGGCGCTCTACGATCTGGTCAACGATGTGGCCAGCTACCCAGAGTTTCTGCCGTGGTGCTCGGCCTCGACGGTGATCGATGCCAGTGATACGCACATGCATGCCAAGCTGGAGGTGGCCAAGGGCGGCATGAGCCAGTACTTCGTCACGCGTAATGTGCTGGTGCCGGGGCAGTCGATCGAGATGAACCTTGAAGAGGGGCCGTTCACGCAGCTGCATGGCGTGTGGGTGTTCAAGCCGTTGGGCGAAAAGGCCTGCAAGATCAGCCTGGACCTGTCCTTCGATTATGCCGGGCCGATTGTGCGCGCCACGTTGGGCCCGCTGTTCAATCAGGCGGCCAACACACTGGTCGATGCGTTCTGCCAGCGTGCCAAGCAATTGAATGGCTGACGCATAAGCTGCAAACAAAAAGCCCGGACCAGGTCCGGGCTTTTTTGCATCTGCTGTTCCCGGTTAACGGGTTTCCAGCGGTGCCGGGGTCGGGACCGGGGTGGTCTCGATGGTGTCGATTTCGCGCTGAATGGCCTCTTCAGTTGAACCAGGCTTGGCTGGTTTTTCTTCAGGCTGCGCTGCTGGCTGTTCGGTCTGGCCTGGCTCGGTGGCCGGGCTGACGGTGGTGTCGCTGCTGCCACCGAGGATTTCCTGGTCGCGGCTGACGCCTGGCATGAAGTCGCCCGACAAGCTGACCAGTTGGTCGCTTTCGTTGAAGAAGATGCTCATGCGCTCTTGCTGGCGTTTACCACCACCCGGCTGCAGGCTGTACAGGTAATCCCAACGGTTGGTGTGGAAGGTGTCCTGGATCAGCGGGTTGCCCATGATAAACCTTACTTGCCGGCGGGTCATTCCCGGGCGTAATTGGTCTATCATGTCCTGCGTGACGACATTGCCCTGCTGGATGTCGATTTTGTAAACCCCGGGAAACGAGCAACCGGCGAGTGCGAGCAGTCCCACTAGGGTGAGGCTGGTTAGCAAGAGCTTGGTGTTTTGCATCGGTGGGCGACTTCCACTATCTTGGCTGGACAACGTAAACCCCGATCATACCCGTATTAAGAGAAGCTGCGAAGCAGCATCGGCGAGAAAGCTGACCATGGTTGAAAATAGCGAATTGCGCAAAGCCGGTCTCAAGGTGACCCTGCCTCGAGTCAAGATCCTTCAGATGCTCGATTCCACCGAGCAGCGTCACATGAGTGCCGAGGATGTTTACAAGGCACTGATGGAAGCAGGCGAGGACGTAGGCCTGGCCACCGTCTATCGCGTACTGACCCAGTTCGAAGCGGCGGGGCTGGTGGTTCGCCACAACTTCGACGGCGGCCATGCAGTGTTCGAGCTGGCCGATGGCGGTCACCACGACCATATGGTGAACGTGGATACCAGTGAAGTCATCGAGTTCATGGATGCCGAAATCGAGAAGCGCCAGCGCGAAATCGTAGCCGAGCATGGCTTTGAGCTGGTGGACCACAATCTGGTCCTGTATGTGCGTAAGAAGAAGTAACGATTTTTTATCGTTACAAATGACAAAGGCGACCTTCGGGTCGCCTTTGTGCTTCCTGCTTCGGGCAGATTAATTTGCTGCCGGCGATAGGGCCAGTACAGGTAGCATCAGGCCTTGCCAGAAACCACCATCTTGCGCGCATGCGCCAGGGATTCCTTGGTCAGGTCAATGCCGCCCAGCATTCGCGCCACTTCCTCGACCCGCTCACGCTTGCCCAGGCTGGCCACGGCGGTGTGGGTGGTGTCGCTGTTGCGCACCTTGTGCACAAACAGGTGGTGATGCCCTTGCGCGGCGACCTGTGGCAAGTGGGTCACCGTCAGTACCTGGCCGCGCTCGCCCAGGCGGCGCAACAACTGGCCGACAATTTCGGCCGTAGGGCCGCCGATGCCCACGTCGACTTCGTCGAACACCAGGGTAGGTATGCGTGATGTCTGCGCGGTAATCACCTGGATCGCCAGGCTGATACGCGACAGTTCGCCACCTGAGGCCACCTTTGCCAGGCCCTTGAGCGGTTGGCCGGGGTTGGCGCTGACCAACAGTTCGATCTGCTCCAGGCCATGCGGTGACAGGTCTGCGCCCTCGGTGGGAGTGAGCTCGATACGGAACCGCCCGCCGGGCATGCCCAGGCGCTGGATTTCCTGCTCGACGGCGCCCGCCAGTTGCTGCGCGGCTTGCTGGCGCAGGGCGCTGAGCTCGCGAGCCCGCTCTTTATAGTGGTGTGCGAAAGCGGCCAGTTCTTCGCCTAGGCGCTCGATCGACTCATCACTGGCGTTCAGGCCTTCGATCTCTTCCATCAACTGTTGTTGCAGGTGAGGCAGTTCAGTGGGGTGCACGCGGTGTTTGCGTGCCAGCGTATAAATGGTGTCCAGGCGCTCTTCCAGTGCTTGCAAGCGCATCGGGTCGGCGTCGAAATTGTCGAGGAAGCGATTGAGTTCGCCCACGGCTTCCTCGACCTGAATCTGTGCGCTGGCGATCAGGTTGGCTGCTTCGCTGAGTGCCTTGGGCGAGTGGGTAGCGGCACCCAGGCGGTTCAGGCTGGAGGTGAGGGCGCTGAGCACGTTGCCCGAATCGCTTTCACTGCACTGGTCGATCACCTGGCGGCAAATGCCGAACAGGGCTTCGGCGCTGGTCAGGTTCTTGTGTTCCTGTTCCAGTTGCTCCAGTTCGTGCTCACCCAGGCCAAGGTTGTCCAGCTCTTCCAGCTGGTAGCTGAGCAGTTGATGGCGGGCACGCTGCTCGTCACCCGAATTGGACAGCCGTTCCAGCTCCAGACGGGTCTGGTTCCAGCGCTTGGCGGCCAGATGCACCTGGCGGGCCAGGTCGACGGCGCCGGCGTACTCGTCGAGCAGGCGGCGGTGGGTGTCGGTCTTGAGCAGCGATTGGTGCTCGTGCTGGCTGTGGATATCGATCAGCAGCTCGCCCAGCGCCTTGAGGTCGCCCAGCGGGCACGGCGTGCCATTGATGTAGCCGCGGCTGCGGCCTTCAGCGGTGATTACCCGGCGCAGGATGCACAGGCCGTCGTTGTCCAGGTCGCGTTCGGCCAGCCAGGCGTGGGCCTCGGGGATGTCTACCAGGTCGAAGGTGGCGAGGATGTCCGCCTTGTCGGTGCCAGGGCGCACCACGCCACTGTCGGCCCGATCGCCCAGGGCCAGGCCGAGGGCGTCGAGCATGATCGATTTGCCAGCGCCGGTCTCACCCGTGATGACGGACATGCCGCGGGCAATTTCGAGGTCGAGGTGCTCGACGATGGCGTAGTTGTGAATGGACAGGTGCACCAGCATGGGGGCGGCTCCCGAAAGTCAGGTCTGGTTATTTATACAGTACTTTTTTCGGGCCTGCCAATGCCCTTCACAGAATCTGTTGCAGTCGGGAAAAGCACCTTGCCCCCTTGAAGCTGGTTTTTCCGGCCCCATATAGCCGACATCACAGGCGAGCCTGGCTCGCAGTCCACAAAATTGCGCAGGAGAGACCCCATGGCTGATGAACAGCTGAACGAGAAAGACCTTAACGTGGAAGAAACCGGTGCAGGCACTGCAGCTGACACCCGTGTTCTGGAGCTCGAGGAACAGCTGGCCGCAGCCAAGGACCAGGCGCTGCGCGCCGTTGCCGACGTGCAGAACGTGCGCCGTCGTGCCGAGCAGGATGTGGAGAAAGCCCACAAGTTTGCCCTGGAGAAGTTCTCCAGCGACCTGCTGCCGGTGATCGACAGCCTGGAGCTGGCCCTGGCCCACTCCAGCGCAGAGGACGAGCACGTCAAGCAGATCCGCGAAGGCGTCGAGCTGACCCTGAAGATGTTCCAGGACACCCTCAAGCGCTACAACCTCGAAGCGGTCGACCCGCACGGCCAGCCGTTCAACCCTGAGCACCACCAGGCCATGGCCATGCAGGAAAACGGCGAAGTCGAGCCAAACAGCGTGCTGAATGTGTTCCAGAAGGGTTACCTGCTGAACGGCCGCCTGCTGCGCCCCGCCATGGTGGTGGTCAGCAAGGCGCCGAGCGCGGCGCAACCCTCGATCAATGAAAAGGCTTGAAATCCATCGGGGCATCCCCATCTAGGTGTCAAGCCTTCAAGTATTACCGCAGTTGGCCAAAGTAGTCGCTGCTACCAAATTCAAGTTTCGGGAGAGTTAACATGGGTAAAATCATCGGTATCGACCTGGGGACCACCAACTCGTGCGTCTCCATTCTGGAAAACGGTAACGTCAAGGTCATCGAAAACGCCGAAGGTGCGCGTACTACCCCTTCGATCGTGGCCTACGCCAACGATGGCGAAATCCTGGTAGGTCAGTCGGCCAAGCGCCAGGCTGTGACCAACCCGCACAACACCCTGTTCGCAGTGAAGCGCCTGATTGGCCGCCGCTTCGAAGAAGATGTCGTGCAAAAAGACATCAAGCTGGTGCCGTACAAGATCGTCAAGGCGAACAACGGTGACGCCTGGGTCGAAGCGGCTGGCAAGGAAATGGCTCCGCCGCAAATCAGCGCCGAAGTCCTGAAGAAAATGAAGAAGACCGCCGAAGACTACCTCGGCGAGCCAGTGACCGAAGCGGTCATCACCGTTCCGGCCTACTTCAACGACAGCCAGCGTCAGGCTACCAAAGACGCCGGTCGTATCGCTGGCCTGGACGTAAAGCGCATCATCAACGAGCCGACCGCCGCTGCACTGGCGTACGGCATGGACAAGGCCAAGGGCGACCACACCGTCATCGTTTATGACCTGGGTGGTGGTACCTTCGACGTTTCGGTCATCGAAATCGCCGAAGTCGACGGTGAGCACCAGTTCGAAGTACTGGCTACCAACGGCGACACCTTCCTGGGTGGCGAAGACTTCGACATGCGCCTGATCGACTACCTCGTCGACGAGTTCAAGAAAGAGTCGGGCATGGACCTGAAGAACGATCCTCTGGCCCTGCAGCGCCTGAAAGAAGCCGCAGAAAAAGCCAAGATCGAACTGTCGTCCGCTCAGTCGACCGACGTCAACCTGCCGTACATCACTGCAGATGCCACCGGTCCTAAGCACCTGAACGTGAAGATCTCCCGCGCCAAGCTGGAGTCGCTGGTCGAAGACCTGGTCAAGCGTACCATCGAGCCTTGCCGCATCGCCCTGAAAGACGCCGGCATCGACGCCAGCAAGATCGACGACGTGATCCTGGTCGGCGGTCAGACCCGTATGCCGCTGGTGCAGAAAGAAGTAGCCGACTTCTTCGGTAAAGAAGCCCGCAAGGACGTCAACCCGGACGAAGCCGTTGCCATGGGCGCTGCCATCCAGGGTGCTGTTCTGGCCGGTGACGTGAAAGACGTACTGCTGCTGGACGTCAGCCCGCTGACCCTGGGTATCGAAACCATGGGCGGCGTGATGACTGCGCTGATCGAGAAGAACACCACCATCCCGACCAAGAAGTCGCAGGTGTTCTCCACTGCCGATGACAACCAGGGCGCCGTGACCATTCACGTACTGCAAGGCGAGCGTAAGCAGGCTGCGCAGAACAAGTCGCTGGGCAAGTTCGACCTGGCTGACATTCCGCCAGCACCGCGTGGCGTTCCACAAATCGAAGTAACCTTCGACATCGACGCCAACGGCATCCTGCACGTAGGCGCGAAAGACAAGGCTACCGGCAAGACTCAGTCGATCGTGATCAAGGCCAACTCCGGCCTGTCGGACGAAGAGATCGAGCGCATGGTGCGTGACGCCGAGGCCAACGCCGAGGAAGACCGCAAGTTCGAAGAGCTGGCCGCGGCCCGTAACCAGGGTGATGCACTGGTTCACTCGACCCGCAAGATGGTCGCTGACGCGGGTGACAAGGTCACCGCTGAAGAGAAAACTGCCATCGAAGCGGCTGTGGTTGCCCTGGAAGCCGCCGTCAAAGGCGACGACAAGGCTGCCATCGATGCCAAGGTCGAGGAGCTGTCCAAGGTCTCTGCCCCGGTTGCCCAGAAAATGTACGCCGAGCAGTCGGCTGAACAGCCTCAGGGTGGCGCGCAGCAGGCCGAGCCGGAAGCCAAGCACGATGACGTGGTTGACGCCGAGTTCGAAGAAGTGAAAGACAACAACAAGCAGTAATCCCTGCATGTTGTCGGCCAGCTCACCGCCGTTTGGCGGTGAGCTGGTAGGATGTCGCCGCGCGGGGGCTTGCTCCCGCGTTGGCGTATCTGGAATTCGAGAATTTTTACAGCATCTGTCAGCCACCTTTGGAGGCGCAGGCAGGTGCTGATGGCGCGGCGCAGATGCCAGACGCCCAACAAGGTGCAAATGACCTATGTCCAAGCGTGATTATTATGAGGTTCTGGGCGTCGAGCGCGGCGCCAGTGAGTCTGACCTCAAAAAGGCTTACCGCCGTTTGGCGATGAAGTACCACCCGGACCGCAACCCGGGTGACAAAGAGTCTGAAGACAAGTTCAAGGAGGCCAACGAGGCCTACGAAGTGCTGTCTGATGCCAGCAAGCGCGCGGCGTTCGACCAGTATGGCCACGCAGGTGTCGACCCAAGCATGGGCGGTGGTGGTGCCGGCTTCGGTGGCGCCAACTTCTCCGATATCTTCGGTGATGTGTTCAGCGACTTCTTCGGTGGCGGCCGCGGTGGCGGCCGTGGCGGTGCCCAGCGCGGCAGCGACCTGCGCTACACCCTGGAGCTGAACCTGGAAGAAGCAGTGCGTGGCACCACGGTCAGCATCCGTGTGCCTACCCTGGTCAACTGCCAGCCTTGCGATGGCTCTGGCGCCAAGAAGGGTTCGACCCCGTCCACCTGCCCGACTTGTGGTGGCATCGGCCAGGTGCGCATGCAGCAAGGCTTCTTCTCGGTGCAGCAGACCTGCCCGCGCTGCCATGGCCAAGGCAAGATCATCACCGACCCGTGCGCCTCGTGCCACGGCGAAGGCCGTGTCGAGGAATACAAGACGCTGTCGGTCAAGGTGCCGGCAGGTGTCGATACCGGTGACCGCATCCGCCTGTCGGGCGAGGGCGAGGCCGGGGCCCATGGTGGCCCCACTGGCGACCTGTACGTGGTGATCAGTGTGCGTGAGCACGAGATCTTCCAGCGCGATGGCAAGCACTTGTACTGCGAAGTGCCAATCAGCTTCACCGATGCCGCCCTGGGTGGCGAGCTGGAAGTGCCCACCCTCGATGGCCGCGTGAAACTGAAAATTCCGGAAGGTACCCAGACGGGCAAGCAGTTCCGCCTGCGTGGCAAGGGCGTGGCGCCGGTCCGCGGTGGTGGTGCCGGTGACCTGCTGTGCCGGGTGGCGGTGGAAACCCCGGTCAACCTCAGCCGCCGTCAGCGCGAGCTGCTCGAAGAGCTGCGTGACTCGCTGGAAGGCGACAGCTCCCACTCGCCCAAGGCCAGTGGCTGGTTCGATGGCGTGAAGCGCTTCTTCGGCGATCTCTGACAAGGAACAGGCTATGCGACGTATTGCAGTGATGGGTGCGGCAGGGCGGATGGGCAAGACCCTTATCGAAGCCGTGCAGCAAACCCCGGGTGCCGGGTTGACGGCGGCGATCGATCGTCCTGATAGTTCGCTGGTCGGGGCTGACGCCGGTGAGCTGGCGGCACTTGGCCGGATTGGCGTGCTGTTGTCCGATGATCTGGCCAAGGTCGCCGATGAATTCGATGTGCTCATCGACTTCACTCACCCCTCGGTCACCCTGAAAAACCTGGCGTTTTGCCGCAAGCACGGCAAGGCGATGATCATTGGCACCACCGGTTTTACAGCTGAAGAGAAGCAGCTGTTGGCCGAGGCCGGCAAGGACATTCCAATCGTGTTCGCCGCCAACTTCAGCGTGGGTGTAAACCTTAGCCTGAAGCTGCTGGACATGGCAGCGCGGGTGCTGGGCGATGATGTCGACATCGAGATCATCGAGGCGCACCACCGGCACAAGGTCGATGCACCTTCGGGCACTGCGCTGCGCATGGGTGAGGTCGTTGCCAATGCGCTGGGCCGAGACCTGCAGGAAGTGGCCGTGTATGGTCGTGAGGGGCAGACCGGCGCGCGTGATCGCAAGACCATCGGTTTCGCGACTGTGCGGGCTGGTGATGTGGTGGGTGACCACACCGTGCTGTTCGCTGCCGAAGGCGAGCGCCTGGAAATTACCCACAAGGCTTCCAGTCGCATGACCTTCGCCAAGGGCGCCGTGCGTGCGGCGCTGTGGCTGGATGGGCGCGCGCCTGGCCTGTACGACATGCAGGATGTGCTCGAGCTGCGCTAAGCCGTTCGAGTGGTGTTGGCTTCTTCACGGGCTTGCCTGCTCCCACAGGCATTGCGCAGGTCTTGGGGTCTGTGGTGTTCCTGTGGGAGCGGGCGAGCCCGCGAAGAAGCCCCCGCCGATGTCAGTCTGTCGCATTGATGTGTTTTAGAGACACATATGCGGTAGACCGAAAACGCACTTTTCTGTAAGCTACAGCTTTAGTGTGTCCACTAAAAGCGCGCAGCGAATTGAATTCAGCACATGAAAGCGGGGTGACGTGTCCATACGTCACTCCGCTTTTTTGCAACCTGCGATCGCCCTTTCATGCTTGATTTACGGGAGGTCTTCTTGACAAAGCCAGCCATACTCGCCCTTGCCGACGGCAGTATTTTTCGCGGTGAAGCCATCGGTGCCGACGGTCAGACCGTTGGTGAGGTGGTGTTCAACACCGCTATGACCGGCTACCAGGAAATCCTTACAGACCCTTCCTACGCGCAGCAAATCGTTACCCTGACCTATCCGCACATCGGCAACACCGGCACTACGCCGGAAGATGCCGAGTCGAACCGCGTCTGGTCCGCTGGCCTGGTCATCCGTGACCTGCCGCTGCTGGCCAGCAACTGGCGCAACACCCAGTCGCTGCCTGAGTACCTCAAGGCCAACAACGTTGTTGCCATCGCCGGCATCGACACCCGTCGCCTGACCCGTATCCTGCGTGAAAAAGGCGCTCAGAACGGTTGCATCCTCGCCGGTGACAACATCAGCGAAGAGGCAGCCATCGCCGCCGCCCGTGGCTTCCCTGGCCTGAAGGGCATGGACCTGGCCAAGGTCGTTTCCACCAAGGAGCGTTACGAGTGGCGCTCCAGTGTGTGGGAGCTGAAAACCGACAGCCACCCGACCATCGAAGCTGCCGACCTGCCGTACCACGTGGTCGCCTTCGACTACGGCGTCAAGCTGAACATCCTGCGCATGCTGGTTGCCCGTGGCTGCCGCGTGACTGTGGTGCCGGCCCAGACCCCGGCCAGCGAAGTGCTGGCACTCAACCCGGACGGTGTGTTCCTGTCCAACGGCCCTGGTGACCCCGAGCCGTGCGACTATGCCATTCAGGCGATCAAGGAAATTCTCGAAACCGAGATTCCGGTATTCGGCATTTGCCTCGGCCACCAACTGCTGGCCCTGGCGTCCGGTGCCAAGACCGTGAAAATGGGCCACGGTCACCACGGCGCCAACCACCCGGTCCAGGACCTGGATACCGGCGTGGTCATGATCACCAGCCAGAACCACGGTTTTGCTGTTGACGAAGCCACCCTGCCGGGCAACGTTCGCGCCATCCACAAGTCGCTGTTCGACGGCACCCTGCAGGGTATCGAGCGCACCGACAAGAGCGCGTTCAGCTTCCAGGGCCACCCTGAAGCGAGCCCTGGCCCGACCGACGTCGCGCCACTGTTCGATCGTTTCACCGATGCCATGGCCAAGCGCCGCTGAGCATCCTGCTTCAAGGCCCCGGGCCGGCTCGCGCCACGCCCGGAAGCGCCTGACCCAGATTGTTCAAAGCGGCTTGCCGACTGACCCCGGATTTGAGTGACCACCATGCCAAAACGTACAGACATCAAAAGCATCCTGATTCTCGGTGCCGGCCCGATCGTGATCGGCCAGGCCTGTGAATTCGACTACTCCGGCGCCCAGGCCTGCAAGGCCCTGCGCGAGGAAGGTTTCCGCGTCATCCTGGTGAACTCCAACCCAGCCACCATCATGACCGACCCGGCCATGGCCGACGCCACCTACATTGAGCCGATCAAGTGGCAATCGGTGGCCAAGATCATCGAGAAAGAACGCCCGGACGCCGTCTTGCCGACCATGGGCGGCCAGACCGCACTGAACTGCGCCCTGGACCTGGAGCGCCACGGCGTTCTGGAGAAGTTCGGCGTAGAGATGATCGGTGCCAACGCCGACACCATCGACAAGGCTGAAGACCGCTCGCGCTTCGACAAGGCGATGAAGGACATCGGCCTGGAGTGCCCGCGCTCCGGTATCGCCCACAGCATGGAAGAGGCCTATGCGGTCCTCGAGAAGCTTGGCTTCCCGTGCATCATTCGCCCGTCGTTCACCATGGGTGGCACTGGCGGTGGTATCGCTTACAACCGTGAAGAATTCGAAGAAATCTGCACCCGCGGTCTGGACCTGTCGCCGACCAAAGAGCTGCTGATCGACGAATCGCTGATCGGCTGGAAAGAGTACGAGATGGAAGTGGTCCGCGACAAAAAGGACAACTGCATCATCGTTTGCTCGATCGAAAACTTTGACCCGATGGGCGTGCACACCGGTGACTCGATCACCGTTGCTCCCGCGCAGACCCTGACCGACAAGGAATACCAGATCATGCGCAACGCCTCGCTGGCGGTGCTGCGTGAAATCGGTGTTGAAACCGGCGGTTCCAACGTGCAGTTCGGTATCTGCCCGAACACCGGCCGCATGGTCGTCATCGAGATGAACCCGCGGGTATCGCGTTCGTCCGCCCTGGCTTCGAAGGCTACCGGCTTCCCGATCGCCAAGATCGCCGCCAAGCTGGCCATCGGTTACACCCTCGACGAACTGCAGAACGACATCACCGGCGGCCGCACCCCGGCTTCCTTCGAGCCGTCGATCGACTACGTCGTCACCAAGCTGCCGCGCTTTGCCTTCGAGAAATTCCCGAAAGCCGACGCCCGCCTGACCACCCAGATGAAATCCGTGGGTGAAGTCATGGCCATCGGCCGTACCTTCCAGGAGTCCCTGCAGAAAGCCCTGCGCGGCCTGGAAGTGGGCGCCTGTGGCCTGGACCCGAAAGTCGACCTGGCCAGCCCGGAAGCTGCCGGCATCCTCAAGCGCGAGCTGACCGTGCCGGGCGCCGAGCGTATCTGGTACGTGGCTGACGCCATGCGTTCGGGCATGACCTGCGAAGAGATCTTTGCCCTGACCGGCATCGACATGTGGTTCCTGGTGCAGATGGAAGATCTGATCAAGGAAGAAGAGAAGGTCAAGACCCTGGCCCTGTCGTCGATCGACAAGAGCCTGATGCTGCGCCTCAAGCGCAAAGGTTTCTCGGACCAGCGCCTGGCTGTGCTGCTGGGTATCACCGACAAGAACCTGCGCCGTCACCGTCACAAGCTCGAAGTCTTCCCGGTGTACAAGCGCGTCGACACCTGCGCTGCCGAGTTCGCCACCGACACTGCCTACCTGTACTCCACCTACGAGGAAGAGTGCGAGGCCAACCCGTCGACTCGCGACAAGATCATGATCCTGGGTGGCGGCCCGAACCGTATCGGCCAAGGCATCGAGTTCGACTACTGCTGCGTACACGCCGCCCTGGCGCTGCGTGACGACGGTTACGAGACCATCATGGTCAACTGCAACCCGGAAACCGTCTCCACCGACTACGACACTTCTGACCGCCTGTACTTCGAGCCGCTGACGCTGGAAGACGTGCTGGAAGTGTGCCGCGTCGAGAAGCCAAAAGGCGTGATCGTCCATTACGGCGGCCAGACCCCGCTGAAACTGGCCCGCGCCCTGGAAGAAGCCGGCGTACCGATCATCGGTACCAGCCCGGACGCCATCGACCGCGCCGAAGACCGTGAGCGCTTCCAGCAGATGGTTCAGCGCCTGAACCTGCTGCAGCCGCCAAACGCCACCGTGCGCAGCGAAGAAGAAGCTATCCGCGCTGCTGGCAGCATCGGTTACCCGCTGGTGGTGCGCCCGTCGTACGTACTGGGCGGCCGCGCCATGGAGATCGTCTACGAACTGGACGAGCTCAAGCGCTACCTGCGTGAAGCCGTGCAAGTGTCCAACGACAGCCCGGTACTGCTCGACCACTTCCTCAACTGCGCCATCGAGATGGACGTGGATGCGGTGTGCGACGGCACCGACGTGGTGATCGGCGCCATCATGCAGCACATTGAGCAGGCCGGCGTTCACTCCGGTGACTCGGCGTGCTCGCTGCCACCTTACTCGCTGAGCAAGGAAGTGCAGGACGAAGTCCGCGTACAGGTCGCCAAAATGGCCCTGGAGCTCGGCGTTGTCGGCCTGATGAACGTGCAGCTGGCCCTGCAGGGCGACAAGATCTACGTGATCGAAGTCAACCCGCGCGCCTCGCGTACCGTGCCGTTCGTGTCCAAGTGCATCGGCACTTCCCTGGCCATGATCGCCGCCCGCGTAATGGCCGGCAAAACCTTGAAAGAGCTGGGCTTTACCCAGGAAATCATCCCGAACTTCTACAGCGTCAAGGAAGCCGTCTTCCCGTTCGCCAAGTTCCCAGGGGTTGACCCGATCCTCGGCCCTGAGATGAAATCGACCGGTGAAGTCATGGGTGTCGGTGACACCTTCGGTGAAGCGTTCGCCAAAGCCCAGATGGGTGCCAGCGAAGTGCTGCCGACCGGTGGTACCGCGTTCATCAGCGTGCGTGACGACGACAAGCCGCAAGTGGCTGGCGTTGCCCGCGACCTGATCGCCCTGGGCTTCGAAGTGGTTGCAACTGCTGGTACTGCCAAGGTGATCGAAGCGGCAGGCCTGAAAGTGCGCCGTGTGAACAAGGTGACCGAAGGCCGCCCGCACGTGGTCGACATGATCAAGAACGACGAAGTGTCGCTGATCATCAACACCACCGAAGGCCGCCAGTCGATTGCCGATTCCTACTCGATTCGTCGCAATGCGCTGCAGCACAAGATTTACTGCACCACTACCATTGCGGCCGGTGAAGCCATCTGCGAGGCGCTGAAATTTGGTCCGGAAAAGACCGTTCGTCGCCTGCAAGATCTGCATGCAGGACTGAAAGCATGAGCATTACCAAGTACCCGATGACCGTCCAGGGCGCTCGCGCCCTGGAAGAGGAGCACCTGTTCCTGAGCAAGACCGAACGCCCGCGCCTGAGCCAGGCGATTGGTGAGGCACGCGAACTGGGCGACCTCAAGGAAAACGCCGAATACCATGCCGCCCGTGAAGAACAGGGCATGGTCGAGGCGCGTATCCGCGATATCGAAGGCCGTTTGCAGAACTCGGTCGTGATCGACGTGACCACGATCCCCCACACCGGCAAGGTGATTTTCGGTACCACCGTGGTACTGGCCAACACTGAAACCGATGAAGAAGTGACCTACCAGATCGTCGGCGAGGATGAAGCCGACGTGAAACAGGGCAAACTCTCGAGCGGTGCGCCGATTGCCCGTGCCATCATCGGCAAGGAAGAAGGTGATACTGTCGTCGTCAAGACGCCTAGCGGCACGGTCGAGTACGAGATTGTCGAAGTCAAGCACATCTGACCGGCGCCTGCGGGCGCCATCCCTCGAGGGGATCCTCTGGCAACTGGCCCAGGTTTTCTGGGTCGGTGGCTTATGGGTGTTCCATGTGGGGCTGGTGCCTGCGCTCAAGGTCAGTGGCCTGGCCCCGCTGCTGGTGCAGGATATCGCCGGGCAGATCGACCGCTGGTTGATCGGCGTGGCGTTGCTTGGCTTGTTGACCCAGCTGGCAGTGCTGGCAAGGGTGGACGGCCTGGCGGCCTGGTGGCGGCAGTTCCGTGGCCAGATGCTGTTGCTCGGCTTCAGTGCCTGCGTGGGGTATTACACCTTGCGCTACGGTATTTCCGTGGGCGAGCGCTGGCAGATGTTCTGCTTCCTGGTCCTGGGCTTTTCCGGCATCGTGCTGGTGGCCCAGCCGGTGCCGGTCAGGGCGCGCTCATCGCGCCACTGACCGGAGCCACCGTTACTTGTAGCGGTGGATATTGGACAGCTGCTTGTTCGGCTGTGGGTTCTTGCGGTAAATCAGCGCTTTTTTGCCGATGGTCTGCACCAGCTCGGCACGGCCGGCCTTGCACAGCTCGGCGATGGTTGCTGCACGTTCTTCGCGGTCTTCCGAACGAATCTCGACCTTGATCAGCTCATGGTCGACCAGCGCACGCTCCAGTTCGGCGACTACGCCTTCATTCAGACCGTTCCCGGCAACGATCAGGACCGGCTTCAGGTCATGACCAATGGACTTGTATTGCTTCTTCTGCTCGTTATTGAGCGGCATAATCTGACCCTTTCCGTCTGATTCTGTAAAATTGACGGGCATTTTACCCGAGGGCCACCGGCTCCGCCCAGTCAATCACGACGCATATCATCGAGGTGCCCCGTGGTACAACGTTCCAAAAGCAGCGCAAACTGGCTGCGAGAGCATTTTAACGACCCTTTCGTCAAACAGGCGCAGAAGGATGGCTACCGCTCGCGTGCGAGCTACAAACTGCTGGAGATTCAGGAAAAGGACCGGCTGATCCGCCCGGGCATGAGTGTTATCGACCTCGGCGCGGCGCCTGGTGGCTGGTCGCAGGTGACCAGTCGTCTGATTGGTGGCCAGGGGCGCCTGATTGCTTCCGACATTCTGGAAATGGACTCGATCGCGGATGTGACCTTCATTCAGGGTGACTTCACCCATGACGAAGTGCTGCAGCGCATTCTCGAAGCGGTCGGCGATTCGCACGTGGACCTTGTGATTTCCGACATGGCCCCCAATATGAGTGGTACGCCCGCGGTAGATATTCCACGGGCCATGTTCCTCTGCGAGTTGGCGCTCGATCTGGCAACCCGCGTACTCAAGCCTGGCGGCGATTTCCTGATCAAGATTTTCCAGGGCGAAGGTTTTGACGTGTACCTGAAGGACGTGCGTAGCAAGTTCGACAAGGTGCAGATGCGCAAGCCATCGTCGTCGCGGGACCGTTCCCGTGAGCAATACCTGTTGGGCAGGGGCTTCAAAGGGGCATGAAAGGTGTGAAGCGGGGTGGCCGATAGTTAATTCCAATCGGCCACTGCGTCAGGATCGTCCGAACTTCGTGTAGTCTAGCTTTCACAAAGGGTTACAGACGGTGCCTGCGGCTGCGTAGGTAATGTAGTAAGTTAGGGCGATGAATATCATGCGAGGCACGGCTGCGTCGTGCGCCGGCCTCAGAGGGTAGCGAATTGAACGACATGGCAAAGAATCTGATCCTGTGGTTGATCATCGCAGCTGTCCTGGTGACAGTGATGAACAACTTCTCCAGCCCTAACGAGCCGCAGACCCTCAACTATTCCGACTTTATCCAGCAGGTCAAGGATGGCAAGGTCGAGCGTGTGACCGTCGACGGCTACATCATTACCGGCAAGCGCGCCGACGGCGACAGCTTCAAGACCGTGCGCCCGGCCATTACCGACAATGGCCTGATCGGTGACCTGGTTGACAACCACGTGGTTGTCGAAGGCAAGCAGCCAGAACAGCAGAGCATCTGGACGCAGTTGCTGGTCGCCAGCTTCCCGATCCTGGTGATCATCGCGGTGTTCATGTTCTTCATGCGCCAGATGCAAGGCGGCGCGGGTGGCAAGGGCGGGCCGATGAGCTTCGGCAAGAGCAAGGCGCGCCTGCTGTCCGAAGACCAGGTCAAGACCACATTGGCCGACGTTGCAGGTTGCGACGAAGCCAAGGAAGAAGTGGGCGAGCTGGTCGAGTTCCTGCGCGATCCGGGCAAGTTCCAGCGCCTGGGCGGTCGTATCCCCCGCGGCGTGCTGATGGTCGGCCCGCCCGGTACCGGTAAGACCCTGCTGGCAAAGGCCATTGCGGGCGAGGCGAAAGTACCGTTCTTCACCATTTCCGGTTCGGACTTCGTTGAAATGTTCGTCGGTGTCGGTGCCAGCCGCGTGCGCGACATGTTCGAGCAGGCCAAGAAGCACGCCCCGTGCATCATTTTCATTGACGAGATCGACGCCGTTGGTCGCCACCGTGGCGCCGGCATGGGTGGCGGTCACGACGAGCGTGAGCAAACCCTCAACCAGTTGCTGGTAGAGATGGATGGCTTCGAAATGAACGATGGCATCATCGTCATTGCCGCTACCAACCGCCCTGACGTACTCGACCCGGCGCTGCTGCGCCCTGGCCGCTTCGACCGTCAGGTGGTGGTAGGCCTGCCAGACATCCGTGGTCGCGAACAGATCCTCAAGGTGCACATGCGCAAGGTCCCGATTGGCGAAAACGTCAACCCGGCGGTCATTGCCCGTGGTACCCCCGGCTTCTCCGGTGCCGACCTGGCCAACCTGGTCAACGAGGCCTCGCTGTTTGCTGCCCGTTCCAACAAGCGCCTGGTCGAAATGAAAGAGTTCGAACTGTCCAAAGACAAGATCATGATGGGCGCCGAGCGCAAGACCATGGTCATGTCCGAGAAAGAAAAGAGGAACACTGCGTACCACGAGGCGGGTCATGCCATCGTTGGTCGCCTGGTGCCTGAGCACGACCCGGTCTACAAGGTTTCGATCATTCCGCGCGGTCGCGCCCTGGGCGTGACCATGTTCCTGCCGGAAGAAGACCGCTACAGCCTGTCCAAGCGTGCGCTGATCAGCCAGATCTGCTCGCTGTACGGTGGCCGTATCGCTGAGGAAATGACCCTGGGCTTCGATGGCGTCACCACGGGCGCTTCCAACGACATCATGCGGGCCAGCCAGCTCGCTCGCAACATGGTGACGAAGTGGGGCTTGTCGGAAAAACTCGGCCCGTTGATGTATGCAGAAGAAGAGGGTGAGGTGTTCCTGGGTCGTAGCGCGGGCAGCCAGCACGCCAGTGTTTCTGGCGAGACTGCCAAGCTGATCGACTCTGAAGTGCGCAGCATCATCGACCAGTGCTACGCCACCGCCAAGCAGCTGCTGATTGAAAATCGCGACAAGCTCGAGGCGATGACTGAAGCGCTGATGAAGTATGAGACCATTGATGCCGATCAGATCGATGACATCATGGCTGGCCGTACGCCACGCGAACCGCGTGATTGGGACGACGACAAGCATTCGGGCACCCCTGCTGCCCAGGATGATCGCCCTGAATCGCCAATTGGCGGTCCGGCAGCTCAACACTAAGGGCGTTTATGAGCTCAGTGCAGTACCCGACCCGGTTGCCTTGCGGCAACCGGGTTCTTGATTTGTCGCGTACCCATGTCATGGGTATTCTCAATATCACCCCCGATTCCTTCTCCGATGGCGGGCGCTTCAGTCAGCGCGACGAGGCCCTGCGCCATGCCGAAGCGATGGTTGCGGCCGGCGCCACGCTGATCGACATCGGCGGTGAGTCCACGCGCCCCGGCGCGCGAGCGGTATCGGTGACCGAGGAGCTGGAGCGTGTGGCGCCGATGGTGGAGGCCATCAACGGTCGCCTCGATGTCGTCATCTCGGTCGATACCTCGACGCCTGCCGTCATGCGTGAATCGGCGCGCCTCGGTGCCGGGTTGATCAACGACGTACGTGCCCTGGAGCGCGATGGCGCCCTGGACGCCGCTGCGGATACCGGCCTGCCGGTGTGCCTCATGCACATGCGCGGCGAGCCGGGTAACATGCAGGACGACCCGCACTACGATGATGTGACCGCTGACGTCACGCGTTATCTAGAGCAGCGGATGGCTGCCTGCGCTTCGGCGGGCATTGATGCGAGCAGAATCATCCTTGACCCGGGCTTTGGTTTCGCCAAGACACTGGCGCACAACCTGAGCCTGTTCAAGCACATGGAAGCGCTCTATCGCCTTGGGCGCCCGCTACTGGTGGGCGTATCACGAAAGAGCATGATCGGCCTGACGCTGGAACGTCCGGTCGGCGAGCGCTTGTACGGCAGCCTTGCGCTGGCGGCGTTGGCCATGACTAAAGGGGCGAGCATCCTTCGAGTCCATGATGTGGCTGAAACTGTCGATGTGGTACGCATGATTGCTGCGGTGCAAAACGCCGAATAAGAACATTGGAGTCCCTATGAGCAGAAAATACTTTGGTACCGACGGCATTCGTGGCCGCGTCGGCGAATTCCCGATCACGCCTGACTTCATGCTGAAGCTTGGCTGGGCGGCCGGCATGGCGTTCCGCAAGCAGGGCCATTGCCGGGTGTTGGTGGGCAAGGACACGCGTATTTCCGGCTACATGTTCGAGTCTGCACTCGAAGCCGGCCTGGCTGCGGCAGGTGCTGACGTCATGCTGCTGGGGCCAATGCCTACACCGGCCATCGCCTACCTGACCCGTACCTTCCATGCGCAGGCGGGCATTGTCATCAGTGCCTCGCACAACCCACACGAAGACAACGGCATCAAGTTTTTCTCGGGCCAAGGCACCAAACTGCCGGACGAAGTCGAGCTGATGATCGAAGAGCTGCTCGATCAGCCGATGACGGTTGTCGACTCGGGCAAGCTGGGCAAGGTGTCGCGCATCAACGATGCTGCCGGCCGCTACATCGAGTTCTGCAAGAGCAGCGTGCCTAGCAGCACCAGCTTCGACGGCCTCAAGCTGGTGGTCGATTGCGCCCACGGTGCAACCTACAAGGTGGCGCCGAGCGTGTTCCGTGAGCTGGGCGCCGATGTGACCGTGCTGCATGCGCAGCCAGACGGCCTGAACATCAACGAAGGTTGCGGCTCGACCCACATCGAATCGCTGCAGGCCGCCGTGCTGGTTGGCCATGCCGACCTCGGCATTGCCTTCGACGGTGACGGCGATCGCGTGTTGATGGTCGACCATACTGGCGCCATCGTCGACGGTGACGAGCTGCTGTTCATCATTGCCCGCGACCTGCACGATCGTGGCAAGCTGCAGGGCGGGGTGGTGGGTACGCTGATGAGCAACCTCGGCCTGGAGCTTGCGCTGAAGGACCTGGATATTCCGTTCGTACGGGCCAAGGTCGGCGACCGCTACGTCATGGCCGAGCTGCTGGAGCGTGAGTGGCTGATCGGTGGTGAAAACTCCGGGCACGTCGTGTGCTGCAACCACACCACCACCGGTGACGCGATCATTGCCGCGCTGCAGGTGCTGATGGCGCTCAAGCGCCGTGGCGAAACCCTGGCACAGGCCCGTCAGGCCCTGCGCAAGTGCCCGCAGGTACTGATCAACGTGCGCTTCGGCGCCAGCAAGGTCGACCCGCTGGAGCACCCGGCAGTCAAGGAAGCCAGTGCCAAGGTGACCGAGGCCCTGGCGGGGCGCGGCCGTGTTCTGTTGCGCAAGTCGGGTACAGAGCCGCTGGTGCGGGTTATGGTCGAAGGCGAAGACGAAAGCCAGGTGCGCACGCACGCTGAAGCGTTGGCCAAACTGGTCGGCGAAGTTTGTGCCTGAAGGCGCTTGCCAGCGCAGATCTGGTTGGGTAAGATCTGCGCCCACTTTGACCGACGAGGTAAAGCATGCGTCGCCCTATGGTAGCTGGTAACTGGAAGATGCACGGTACCCGCGCTAGCGTCGCTGAGCTGACCGAAGGCTTGAGCAATCTCGCCTTGCCGAGCGAAGTGGAAGTCGCAGTGTTTCCATCGGCCCTGTTCATCAATCAAGTGATCGATGGCCTGGCGGGTAAAGAAATTACTGTCGGTGCACAGAATTCTGCTGTACAACCCGAACAGGGTGCGCTGACCGGGGAAGTTGCTCCGGAGCAGCTGGTCGAGGCAGGTTGCAAGTTGGTGTTGGTTGGCCATTCGGAGCGTCGCCAGATCATTGGTGAAACCGACGAAGTGCTCAATCGCAAGTTTGCAGCGGCCCAGGCCAAAGGTTTGAAGCCAGTGCTTTGCATAGGGGAAACCCTTGAAGAGCGCGAGGCTGGCAAAACGCTTGAAGTTGTCGGGCGTCAACTAAGCAGTATCATCGAGGCATTCGGTGTTAAGGCTTTTGCCAATGCAGTAATTGCCTATGAGCCTGTATGGGCCATCGGCACCGGCCTCACGGCCACGCCACAGCAGGCCCAGGATGTGCACGCCGCCATCCGTAGCCAGCTGGCGGCAGAAGATGCTGAAGTAGCTGCGAAGGTGCAGTTGCTCTACGGCGGCAGCGTGAAGGCGGCCAATGCGGCCGAACTGTTCGGCATGCCGGATATCGATGGGGGTCTCATTGGTGGGGCTTCCCTGAACGCAGACGAATTCGGTGCAATTTGTCGCGCCGCAGGAAACTGAACAAATGCTGGAAACAGTCATCGTTGTTTTTCATCTGTTGGCAGCGCTGTCGCTTGTAGTGCTGGTTCTGTTGCAACAGGGTAAGGGTGCGGAAGCAGGTGCATCTTTCGGCGCGGGTGCTTCAAACACCGTGTTCGGGAGCCAAGGCTCTGCAACGTTCCTAAGTAAATTCACTGCTATACTCGCTGCCACTTTCTTTTTGACAGCACTTGGGTTAGGATACTTCGCGAAGCAACAAGCTCACCAGCTTAGCCAAGCAGGTCTTCCAGATCCAGCAGTGCTAGAAGTGAAAGAGCCGCAAAAATCGGCAGTTAATGATGATGTACCGGTGCTCCAACAGCAGAAGAGCGAAACCACCAATAACACTGGTGATGTACCTCCTCCGGCTCAAGAGCAGAAGTAACGGGTTTCAAGTAGTAATATTGCCGAGGTGGTGGAATTGGTAGACACGCAACCTTGAGGTGGTTGTGCCCATAGGGTGTAGGGGTTCGAGTCCCCTTCTCGGTACCAATTGAAGCTTGAGAGCCCGCTTTAGCGGGCTTTCTTGTAGGTGAACGTTTGGATTTGACCCTTAACAGGGTTCGGTCTTATACTTTCGCCCCAGCTTTGTCGCGGGGTGGAGCAGCTTGGTAGCTCGTCGGGCTCATAACCCGAAGGTCGTTGGTTCAAATCCAGCCCCCGCAACCAGCTTCAGCGGAGCCCCTTTTCAGGGGCTTTTTGCTAACCGAACAGTTTTCGGCGTCGTTGTCCAACGGCGCTTTCAGGGATGGGCGCTTTGCCCATTTTTTATTTGCACAGCATGCACGAGGGGGTTCAGGTGTCGAGCAAGCTAGAACAGTTGCAGGCCTTGTTGGCCCCGGTTGTCGAGGGTCTGGGCTATCAGTGCTGGGGGATCGAATTCGTTTCCCAGGGTAAGCATTCGGTACTGCGCATCTACATCGACAAAGACGGCGGCATCCTGGTGGAGGACTGCGAAGCGGTCAGTCGTCAGGCCAGCGCCATTCTCGATGTGGAAGATCCAATCAGCAGTGAGTACACCCTCGAGGTGTCTTCTCCAGGCATGGATCGCCCACTGTTCACTCTGGAACAGTTTGCCTCGCATGCCGGCGAACAAGTGAAGATCAAGCTGCGCTCACCCTTCGAGGGTCGTCGTAACTTCCAGGGCCTTCTCCGCGGTGTGGAGGAGCAGGATGTGGTTGTCCAGGTGGACAATCAGGAGTTCCTGTTGCCGATCGACTCGATCGACAAGGCCAATATTATTCCCAGTTTTGACTGAGACGTGCCGGGCCCGGCGGACTATCCGGGCCCAATGGCTTGCGCAAGGCGAGGCGTACGATGAGCAAAGAAGTACTGCTGGTTGTTGAATCGGTATCCAACGAAAAAGGTGTACCGCCCGGCGTCATTTTCGAAGCGCTGGAGGTGGCCCTGGCCACTGCGACCAAAAAACGTTTTGAAGACGAAGTTGATCTGCGTGTGGAAATCAACCGCCACACCGGTAGCTACGAGACCTTCCGTCGCTGGACCGTGGTCGACGAAGCCGATCTTGATGACCCGGCGATCGAAACCTGGTTGGACAAGATCAAGGACACTCATCCGGAAGCCAAGATTGGTGACGTGATCGAGGAGAAGATCGAGTCCATCGAGTTCGGTCGTATCGCCGCCCAGACCGCCAAGCAGGTCATCGTGCAGAAGGTCCGTGAGGCCGAGCGTGCCCAGGTGGTCGATGCCTACCGCGAACGCGTAGGCGAGATCATTTCCGGTACCGTCAAAAAGGTTACCCGCGACAACGTCATCGTTGACCTGGGCAACAACGCCGAGGCCTTGCTGGCCCGCGAAGATATCATTCCGCGCGAAACCTTCCGTGTGGGTGTGCGCCTGCGTGCACTGCTCAAGGAAATTCGCACTGAAAACCGTGGTCCTCAGCTGATCCTGTCGCGCACCGCGCCACAGATGCTGATCGAGCTTTTCCGCATTGAAGTGCCGGAAATTGCCGAGGGCCTCATTGAAGTCATGGCTGCCTCCCGTGATCCGGGTTCGCGAGCCAAGATCGCCGTCCGCTCCAAGGACAAGCGCATCGACCCGCAAGGCGCCTGTATCGGCATGCGTGGTTCGCGCGTCCAAGCTGTATCCGGGGAGTTGGGTGGTGAGCGTGTGGATATCGTCCTCTGGGACGATAACCCGGCGCAGTTCGTCATCAACGCCATGTCGCCGGCTGAAGTCGCGGCGATCATCGTTGATGAAGATGCCCATGCCATGGACATCGCCGTCGCCGAGGATAACCTGGCCCAGGCCATTGGTCGTGGCGGTCAGAACGTTCGTCTTGCCAGTCAGTTGACCGGCTGGACGCTGAACGTGATGACCGAGAAGGACATTCAGGCCAAGCAGCAGGCCGAAACCGGTGACATCCTGCGCAATTTCATTGATGAGCTGGAAGTCGACGAGGAGCTGGCCCAAGTGCTGGTCGACGAAGGCTTTACCAGCCTCGAAGAAATTGCCTACGTACCGTTGGAAGAAATGCTCAACATCGATGGCTTTGACGAAGATATCGTCAATGAGCTCCGCGCTCGAGCCAAGGACCGTTTGTTGACCAAGGCCATCGCTACCGAAGAAAAACTGGCAGACGCCCACCCGGCCGAAGACCTGCTCTCTCTTGAGGGTATGGACAAAGACCTGGCGGCTGAACTGGCGGTGCGCGGCGTGGTTAACCGCGAAGACCTGGCCGAGCAGTCGATCGACGATCTGCTCGACATCGACGGCATCGACGAAGAGCGTGCCGGCAAGTTGATCATGGCCGCCCGAGCCCATTGGTTCGAGTAATTAGGCGCGGCCTGAGGAGAGAAGTGCATGACGCAAGTCACGGTGAAAGAACTGGCCCAAGAGGTCGAGGCACCGGTAGAGCGCCTGCTGCAGCAGATGCGTGAGGCAGGTCTGCCGCACACCGACGCCGGTCAGGTAGTGACCGACAATGAGAAGCAGACCCTGTTGACTCATTTGAAGAGCAGCCACAAGAGCAAGGCGGAAGAACCGCGCAAGATTACCTTGCAGCGCAAAACCACCAGCACCCTGCGTGTCGCCGGTAGCAAGAGCATCAGCGTAGAAGTACGCAAGAAGAAAGTATTCGTGCAGCGCAGCCCGGAAGAAATCCAGGCTGAGCAGAAGCGTGAAGTGGAAGAGCGCCGCGCGGCTGAAAACGCCGCTCGCGACAAGGTTGACGCCGATGTTCGCCAGCGCAACGAAGATCAGGCTCGCCGTCAGGCAGCCAACTCTGCTGTAGCCGCCCCTGCGCCTGCCGCCAAGCCAGAGCCGGCACCTGCCGCTGCCCCGGCCCCGGTAGTCGCCGACGCCCCGGCCTCCGAAGACGCTGCAGCCCGTGCTGCCGAGCGCAAGAAGGACGAGACCCGTCGCAACGAAAGCCGCACCCGTGATGACGATCGTCGTCGTGGCGAGGCGCCTCGTGTGTCGATCAAGGTCAAGGTCAAGGAAAAGGAAAAGGCGCCGACTCCCCGTGCTGCTCCGCGTACCACCGACGAAGAGAGCGATGGCGCTCGTCGCGGCCGTGGTGGCAAGGGCAAGCTGAAGAAGCGTAACCAGCATGGTTTCCAGAACCCGACCGGCCCCGTCATCCGTGACGTGACCATCGGCGAGACCATCACGGTTTCCGAACTGGCCAACCAGATGTCCGTCAAGGGCGCTGAAGTCGTCAAGTTCATGTTCAAGATGGGCACCCCGGTTACCATCAACCAGGTGCTTGACCAGGAAACCGCTCAGCTGATCGCAGAAGAGCTGGGTCACAAGGTCACCCTGGTCAGCGATACCGCCCTGGAAGACTCCCTGGCCGAATCGCTGAAATTCGAAGGCCAGACCGAGTCGCGTGCGCCGGTGGTCACTGTCATGGGTCACGTTGACCATGGTAAGACCTCGCTGCTCGACTACATCCGTCGTGCCAAGGTTGCCGCTGGCGAAGCCGGTGGTATCACCCAGCACATCGGTGCCTACCACGTGGAAACCGATCGTGGCATGGTCACCTTCCTCGACACCCCGGGCCACGCAGCTTTCACCCAGATGCGTGCACGCGGTGCCAAGGCGACCGACATCGTCATCCTGGTGGTGGCAGCGGACGACGGCGTGATGCCACAAACCCGCGAAGCCGTTCAGCATGCCAAGGCAGCTGGCGTTCCGTTGGTAGTTGCGGTGAACAAGATCGACAAGCCAGGTGCTGACCTCGATCGCATCCGCAACGAACTGTCCGTCGAAGGTGTTACTTCCGAGGACTGGGGTGGTGACACTCCATTCGTCAAGGTTTCGGCGAAGATGGGTACCGGCGTCGACGAACTGCTCGAAGCCGTCCTGCTGCAGGCCGAGATCCTCGAGCTGACCGCAACCCCGACCGCTCCAGGTCGTGGCGTGGTCGTCGAATCGCGCCTGGACAAGGGCCGTGGCCCAGTGGCCACCATCCTGGTTCAGGACGGTACCCTGCGTCAGGGCGACATGGTGCTGTGCGGCTCCAACTATGGCCGCGTGCGTGCCATGCTGGACGAGAACGGCAAGCCTGTGAAGGAAGCCGGCCCGTCTATCCCGGTCGAGATCCTCGGCCTGGACGGTACTCCGGAAGCCGGTGACGAGCTGTCCGTGGTTGCTGACGAGAAGAAAGCCCGCGAAGTTGCCATGTTCCGTCAAGGCAAATACCGTGAGGTCAAGCTGGCCCGTGCTCATGCTGGCAAGCTGGAAAACATCTTCGAGACCATGGGTCAGGAAGAGAAGAAGACCCTCAACATCGTCCTCAAGACCGATGTGCGTGGTTCCCTGGAAGCGTTGAACGGGTCGCTCGCCGGCCTGGGCAACGACGAAGTCCAGGTGCGCGTGATCGGTGGTGGTGTTGGTGGTATCACCGAAAGCGACGCCAACCTGGCGCTGGCTTCGAATGCAGTACTGTTCGGCTTCAACGTGCGTGCCGATGCCGGCGCGCGCAAGATCGTCGAGCAGGAAGGTCTGGATATGCGTTACTACAACGTGATCTACGACATCATCGAAGACGTCAAGAAGGCCCTGACCGGCATGCTCGGCAGCGATGTTCGCGAGAACATCCTGGGTGTCGCCGAAGTGCGTGACGTGTTCCGTTCGCCGAAGTTCGGCGCCATCGCTGGCTGTATGGTCATCGAAGGTACCGTGTACCGTAACCGTCCGATCCGCGTTCTGCGCGAAGACGTGGTTATCTTCGAAGGCGAGCTGGAATCGCTGCGTCGCTTCAAGGACGACGCCGCCGAAGTGCGTAACGGCATGGAGTGCGGTATTGGCGTCAAGAGCTACAACGACGTCAAGGTCGGTGACAAGATCGAAGTCTTCGAGAAAGTCCAGGTGGCTCGTACCCTTTAAGGGCGAGCAAGCCGCAAACCTCCGCTACAGGGCGGTTTGCGGCACCTCTTCAGGTAGCGCCCGGTCAGGCATTGGTCTGACCGGGCGTTTGCCGCTTTAAGTTACAGGTAGCAAAAATGGCCAAAGAATACAGCCGTACCCAACGTATCGGCGATCAGATGCAGCGCGAGCTGGCCGAGCTGATCCGTCGCGAAGTCAAGGATCCACGTGTCGGTCTGGTTACCATCACCGCCGTGGACGTCAGCCGTGACCTGGGCCATGCCAAGGTGTTCATCACCGTCATGGGCGAGGAAACGCCAGATGCCGTGAAGCAGTCGTTGAAGGCACTGAACAGTGCTGCCAGCTTCCTGCGTCTGCACCTTGGCCGCTCGATGCAGCTGCGCAGCGTGCCGCAGCTGCACTTCCACTTCGATGAAAGCGTCAGCCGCGGTGTGCACCTGTCGGCGCTGATCGAGCGTGCAGTGGCCGAAGACCGCCTGCACAAGGATACCGACGAGCTGGACACCAAGGAGTAAGCGGTGGCCCAGGTCAAACGTATCCGCCGCAATGTCAGCGGCATCATCCTGCTCGACAAGCCTTTGGGCTTTACGTCCAACGCCGCCCTGCAAAAGGTGCGCTGGCTGCTCAACGCGGAAAAGGCCGGCCATACTGGCAGCCTCGACCCGCTGGCAACCGGCGTGCTGCCACTGTGCTTTGGCGAGGCGACCAAGTTTTCGCAGTACCTGCTCGATTCCGACAAGGGCTACGAAACCGTCATGCAGATGGGGCAGACTACCAACACCGGCGATGCCGAAGGTGAGGTGCTGCAGACCCGCGAGGTGACCGTTGGTCGTGCCGACATCGAGGCAGTACTGCCACGATTTCGTGGCCCTATCAGCCAGATACCGCCGATGTACTCGGCGCTCAAGCGTGACGGCCAGCCACTTTACAAGCTGGCACGTGCAGGAGAGGTAGTGGAGCGCGAGGCGCGTTCTGTTACTATTAACCGCTTGGAGTTGCTGGAGTGTGAAGGCACCCGTGCACGGCTGAGCGTAGGATGCAGCAAAGGCACCTATATCCGCACCCTGGTGGAGGATATCGGCGAGGCCCTTGGTTGCGGCGCCTATGTCGCCGAACTGCGCAGGACCCAGGCCGGGCCCTTTGCGCTGGCACAGACGGTCACGCTCGAAGCGCTCGAACAGGCCCATGCCGAAGGTGGCAACGAAGCGCTCGATCGCTTCCTGATGCCCTCGGACAGCGGTCTGCAGGACTGGCCCATGGTGTGCCTGTCCGAGCACAGTGCGTTCTACTGGCTGCATGGGCAGGCAGTACGCGCGCCCGACGCGCCACAGTTTGGCATGGTCCGGGTACAGGATCACAATGCGCGCTTCATCGGTATCGGTGAAGTGAGCGAAGACGGGCGTATTGCGCCGCGTCGGCTGATTCGGTCGGAATGACCGAAACCGCGGGGTGAGGCTTCGGCCGAGCCCTACGGAATCAAGGGTGGCTGTCAGTAGGCACGGTCACACCTTTCTTATTAATACAGGGATTTGTCCCTGGCCTATTGGACCCCGCTTGCGGGATCCGTTATCAGGAGAAGCCAAATGGCCCTCAGCGTTGAAGAAAAAGCTCAAATCGTTACCGACTACCAGCAAGCTGCTGGCGACACTGGTAGCCCGGAAGTTCAGGTTGCTCTGCTGACCGCGAACATCAACAAGCTGCAAGGCCACTTCAAGGCCAACGGTAAAGACCACCACTCGCGTCGTGGCCTGATCCGCATGGTAAACCAGCGTCGTAAGCTGCTGGACTACCTGAAGGGCAAAGACACCACTCGTTACAGCGCCCTGATCGGTCGCCTGGGCCTGCGTCGCTAATAGCGGCCTGGTCAGTGGTGTGCATGGCGTGTCTCATGCATTGGCAGCGCTGCCTGGCAGCGTTGTCTATGGGCATGCCATGCGTATCTCCGAGGTTGGCAGCCTGGTGAAGTGGAGCGCTTTGCGCTCTTCAACCAGGCTCCCAGCCTCGTGTTGTATCTGGACGGTCAATGGGGCCGATTCCCCGTTCTGCCCACACATTCGCAAGAAACCAGTTCCCCCAAGAGCCACTGAAAAAGGTAGGAAACCGTGAACCCGGTAATCAAGACATTCCAGTTCGGTCAGTCGACCGTTACTCTCGAAACGGGCCGTATTGCCCGTCAGGCAACCGGCGCCGTGCTGGTTACCGTCGACAACGACGTCACCGTGCTGGTGACCGTGGTAGGTGCCAAACAGGCTGATCCAGGCAAGGGTTTCTTCCCGCTGTCGGTTCACTACCAGGAAAAGACCTACGCCGCCGGCAAGATCCCGGGTGGCTTCTTCAAGCGTGAAGGCCGTCCTTCCGAGAAAGAGACCCTGACCTCGCGCCTGATCGACCGTCCGATCCGTCCGCTGTTCCCGGAAGGCTTCATGAACGAAGTGCAGGTCGTCTGCACCGTGGTTTCCACCAGCAAGAAGACCGACCCGGACATCGCCGCGATGATCGGTACCTCGGCTGCCTTGGCCATTTCCGGTATTCCGTTCGAAGGCCCGATCGGCGCCGCCCGCGTTGCCTTCCACGAGAGCACCGGCTACCTGCTGAACCCGACCTACGAGCAACTGGCTGCCTCGAGCCTGGACATGGTCGTTGCCGGTACCTCCGACGCCGTACTGATGGTTGAATCGGAAGCTCAAGAGCTGACCGAAGACCAGATGCTGGGTGCCGTACTGTTCGCCCACGACGAATTCCAGGCTGTTATCCAGGCTGTCAAAGAGCTGGCTGCCGAAGCTGGCAAGCCAACCTGGGACTGGAAACCTGCCGTTGCCAACACCGAGCTGTTCAACGCTATCCGCGCCGAGTTCGGCGAAGCGGTTTCGCAGGGCTACACCATCACCGTCAAGGCTGACCGCTATGCGCGCCTGGGCGAGCTGCGTGATCAGGCCATCGCCAAGTTCTCCGGTGAAGAAGGCCAGCCTTCGGCTGCCGAAGTAAAAGAAATCTTCGGCGAAATCGAATACCGCACCGTTCGCGAAAACATCGTTAACGGCAAACCGCGTATCGATGGCCGCGACACCAAGACCGTTCGTCCGCTGAACATCGAAGTAGGTGTTCTGCCGAAGACCCACGGTTCGGCGCTGTTCACCCGTGGCGAGACTCAGGCACTGGTCGTTGCGACCCTGGGTACTGCCCGTGACGCACAGCTGCTGGATACCCTCGAAGGCGAGAAAAAAGACCCGTTCATGCTGCACTACAACTTCCCGCCGTTCTCGGTAGGTGAGTGTGGCCGTATGGGTGGTGCTGGCCGTCGCGAAATTGGTCACGGTCGTCTGGCTCGTCGTTCGGTGCAGGCCATGCTGCCGGCCGCTGACGTGTTCCCGTACACCATTCGCGTCGTTTCGGAAATCACCGAGTCCAACGGTTCCAGCTCCATGGCGTCGGTCTGTGGCGCTTCCCTGGCGCTGATGGACGCGGGTGTGCCGATGAAGGCACCGGTTGCCGGTATCGCCATGGGCCTGGTCAAGGAAGGTGAGAAGTTCGCCGTTCTGACCGACATCCTGGGTGATGAAGACCACCTGGGCGACATGGACTTCAAGGTAGCCGGTACCGCCAAAGGCGTGACCGCGCTGCAGATGGACATCAAGATCAACGGCATCACCGAAGAGATCATGGAAATCGCCCTGGGCCAGGCCCTGGAAGCGCGCCTGAACATCCTCGGCCAGATGAACCAGATCATTGGTCAGTCGCGTACCGAGCTGTCGGCCAACGCCCCGACCATGATCGCGATGAAGATCGACACCGACAAGATCCGTGACGTCATCGGTAAAGGCGGCGCCACCATTCGTGCCATCTGTGAAGAGACCAAGGCTTCGATCGACATCGAAGACGACGGCTCGATCAAGATCTTTGGCGAAACCAAGGAAGCGGCAGAGGCTGCCAAGCAGCGCATCCTGGGCATCACCGCCGAGGCCGAAATCGGCAAGATCTACGTGGGCAAGGTTGAGCGTATCGTCGACTTCGGCGCCTTCGTCAACATCCTGCCTGGCAAGGACGGCCTGGTGCACATCTCCATGCTGAGCGATGCTCGCGTCGAGAAAGTCACCGACATCCTGAAAGAAGGCCAGGAAGTCGAAGTACTGGTATTGGACGTGGACAACCGCGGCCGTATCAAGCTATCGATCAAAGACGTTGCCGCGGCCAAGGCCTCGGGCGTCTAAGCGACTGCCACGCTACACAGAAAGGGCCCTTCGGGGCCCTTTTTTCATGGGGTACGGGAACCTTTTGCGGACTTGCATCTTGCATGCAGGTTTACCGCGCTGATTGCAAAATGCACGACATTGAGCTTGATAGCAATTAGCTAACTTGTTGATTTTAAAGGGAACAAGCGAAGCGGGAAAGCTGGCACAGCCCATGCAACTACCTTCATACCTGCCGCCAGGACATACGGCGCAGACCTTTCGAAAAACAGGAGTGACCCACATGAAGAAGTTCGCCATTGCTGCCGCTACTGCTACCGCTCTGACCCTGACCATGGCTAACGCGGCATTCGCCCAACAGTCCACCCAGGCCCCGATGACGCTTGCGGCCGGTGAGGTGACCAAAGCCAAGGAAGCCACTTCCGATACCTGGATCACCACCAAGGTCAAATCGGACCTGCTGACTGAGAAAGGCATCCCGGGTTCCGACATCAAGGTTGAAACC
This sequence comes from Pseudomonas sp. NMI542_15, assembly GCF_021283425.1. Taxonomy (NCBI): domain Bacteria; kingdom Pseudomonadati; phylum Pseudomonadota; class Gammaproteobacteria; order Pseudomonadales; family Pseudomonadaceae; genus Pseudomonas; species Pseudomonas sp. NMI542_15. The sequence goes on from NZ_JAJSRO010000012.1 coordinate 173,381, forward strand.
AACAAAGGCGTCGTGTCGCTGTCGTCGACCACCGCCGTGACCGAATCGCAGAAAGATATGGCGATTGCTATCACCAAGAAAATCAAAGGCGTGAAGGCCGTTTCGGCCGATGGCCTGAAAGCCGAATAAGGATTGTCCCGTCGGCCAAACGGATTTGGCCACTTACACATAAAGCCCCGGCGTGAGCCGGGGCTTTTTCATACCTGCTAGTACACCGGGTTGCGTGCGATCACATCGCTTTCGAAGCATTCCTGCTCGGCGATCAGCGGTTCTACCAGTGGGCGGCTGTCGCGAAAGTGCGCGGTCTGGGTATGGGCTTCATACGCGGCATCGTCGCGATAGATTTCGTACAGGTAAATAAGCTCTGGGTCGAACCGGTCCTGCGACACATCGAACACCAGGCAGCCTGGCTCGCTGGCGACGGAAGCGGCGGCATTGACCTTGATCGCTGCCAGAAAGGCCTCCGCGCAACCAGGCTTTACACGGGTCTTGATGAACAGGCTATACACAAGTCGCTCCTTTTGTTTTAAATTCAATTATGAATTGTATACAAAAATGGAGCTCCGCCAATGTCTGAATTGCCCGCACGTCCTGGCCGCCTGAATGGCCTGCGCCATATCGCCTTGCTGGTACCCAACCTGGAGGAATGCGAGCGCTTCTACGTCGATGTGCTGGGGATGGAAGTACTGAACCGCGCCAATGAAGACCTGGTGTACCTCACCTGCGGCAACGACAACCTTTCGTTGGGGCGTGGGGCGGGGGCGGCCAATGGGCTGCAGACTCTGGATCACTATGGGTTCATTGTGGACAGCGTGGAGGAGCTGGAAGCGTGGTACCAATACTTCAAGGCCCATGGCGTAACCTTGCTCGACCGGCCGTTCAACCATGGTGACGGGGCGCGCAGCTTCCACTTGCTGGACCCGGCGGGGAACAAGGTGCAGCCGCTGTACCACCCGGCGGTGTCGGGGCAGCGGTTGGTCTGAAGCCAGTGCCGGCCTCTTCGCGGGCGCGCCCGCGAAGCGGCCAAGCCTGCTAGAGGGGTTTACTCGGCATCCAGATGCATCGGCGTCACCACCCGCCCATCGCTTTCAGGCTGGCCCAGGCTGGTATCGATGAAATACACCCGGTCATCTTCCAGCTTGCCCTTGTCCACCAGGTAATCCTTGATGCTGCTGGCCCGCTCCTGGCCCAGTGTGCGCAGCAGGGCGGTGCTTTCGGCCCACGACTTGATCACTGCCTCGCGTAGCCTGGTGGTGCGTTCTTCGCGGCCCAGTTGCTCCCATTCGGCAGGCGGCTGCTGTTTCAGACGGGTGCGGTAGATGCCTTCAAGCATTGCCGGTTTGTCGCTGTCGTCGACCACCAGCATCGAAGCATTGGCCGGCACTTTGTCACCGCGGCGCTGCAGGATCTTGTACCAGGTGGACTGGTACTCGCGCTCCAGGCGTTGCTGGGCGATCAGCGGGCCGTCGCTGGCCTGGGCGCTGGTGCCTTCGATTTCCAGGCGCAGTTCGGGGCGCTCTTTCAGCGCCGCAGCCAGCTTGTCCAGTGACGACTGGGCATCGCCAGAGAGTTCGCTGGAGCCTGGGGCAAACGCCACGTTACCCAGGTCTTGCGAGCCCCCGCCGGTAATCAGCCCACCAATGAACTTGAACGGTGCCTGCGCCGCGCGCAGTACCAGGTTGCGCAGTGTTTGCCACACAATCGGCATTACGCTGAATTGCGGGTTGTTGAGGTCACCCGTCACCGGCAGCTCGATCGAGATCTTGCCCTCGGTATCCTTCAGCAGTGCCACTGCCAGGCGGATCGGCAGGTCTACGGCGTCCGGGCTGTCGACTTTTTCGCCCAGTTGCAGCTGCTCCACCACTACCTTGTTCTCGGCCTTGAGCTGGCCGTTGGTAATCAGGTAGTGCAGGTCGAGGTTGAGCCGGCCCTTGCGGATGCGGAAGCCGGCAAACTTGCCGGAATAGGGCGTCAACGTGGTCAGCTCGACCCGTTTGAAGCTGGTGGCGATGTCCAGGCTCGCCAATGGGTTGAACGGGTTGAGTGCGCCCTTGATGGTCACCGGTGCGTAACGGTCGACCTTGCCCTTGACGTCAACCTTGGCCGGCAGCGGCTTGCGGTTGTCGATGGTGCCGATCTGGCCGTTGAGCTGTTGAACGGCGGTGGCGAAGTTCGGGGTGAGCGACAGGTCTGCGAAGTTGGCCGAGCCATCATTGATGTCGATCTGGCCGATGTGGATGCCCAGGGGCTTTTCGTTGCTGGCCGAGGCCGGCTTGGCATGGCTGCTCGCCGGGGCGCCGGCCGGTTGCGGGACCAGCAGGTCATTGACGTTGGTGGTGCGGTCTTCGTTGATGATGAAACGCGCATACGGCTGCAGCAGGGTGACCTTGTCGATCGACAGCGCATCGCCGTGCACGTAGGACAAGCCGTCGACATTCACCTGCTGCCATTTAACGAAGTCGCGGCTCTTGATGGTGTCCAGGGTATGCAACTGGTTGACCTGCGCTTTGCCGGTAATAGTGAAAGCCAGTGGCGCGGTGTTCTTCAGGTCGACCTTGAGGCCGCTGGCGAGCATGCCGCTGCGCAGCTCCAGCAGGATGAACGGGTTGATATAGGCCTGTGCCACACGCAGGTCGATGTCGCGGGTGCTCACATCCAGCTTGGCCCATATCGGCGCCAGGTTGACCTGGCCGGCCGCCTGCAGCTTACCTTGCCTGCCTACGCCGGTGTCGAGCTTAAGCGTGAAGGGTGACTGGTTGAGGCTGTCGAAACCTTGCAGGTCGGCGTTGAGCGGGCCAATGTCCAAGGCTACCGGTTCTTTCTGGCTGCGGTCTGCCAGGTGCACCAGGTAGTTGCGCAGTTGCACGTCCTTGAGCAGCACTTGCCATGGTTTGCCTGGCTCCTTGGCAGCTTTCTCGTCAGGCGTAGGCTCGGCGGCAGCGGGCTCGGCTTTTTCCTTTGGCGTGGCCTTGGCCGGTTGGCTGGCGAACAGCTTCTGCCAGTCGAGCTGGCCGTCTTTTTCCAGCGCCGCCCAGGTTTCCAGTTTTTCGCTGCGGATCTTGCCGACACTGACCCGTTGCTTGACCAAGTCGACGGAGGTTTCGCTCACGTCCAGCCTGGCCAGGCGCGCCAACGGGCGGCCATCCGGTGCCTTGATGGCGAACGGCGCGATGCGCACCGACACGTCATCCAGCAGCAGCTCGGTCTGTTTGGCGAGGTTGAGCGTGTAATGCGCATCAAGGCTGAGCACGCCATCTTCCAGCACCAGTGGCACGGCATCGCGCACGTAGGGCCAGAACAGCTTCATCTTGGCGTCGGTAACCTTCAGTGTGCCTTCGGAAGCGATCGGCGACAGGCTCAGGGTACCTTTCCAGTCGATCCGGCCACCATTGGGGCCGTTGGCCACCAGCGTCATGTCGGCATTGTCGTTGGGCAGCGTGCTGAGGTTTTTCAGCTCCAGGTTCATGTTGTCGTAGAGAAACTCGATTGGCTCGCTGGGGCGCAGGTCCTCGAAGTGCAGGTAGCCATCGACCAGCTTGATGCTGCCAATGCGTAGCGGGAACGGGTCGCTGGGCGGCTCGTCGGGTTTGGCCTCACTGGCTGGCAGCTTGAACAACCCGGTGAGGTTGAGGGCACCGTCCTTGGCGAACAGCACCTCGTTGCGTGGTTTGTCCAGCTCCACCGCTTGCACATGCAGGGCTTTGGTCCACAGGCTGTCGAGCGAAACGTTAGCGTACAGACGCTCGAAACCGACCTGCTCCTTGCCCGGCTCGCCGATCTGCAGGCCCCACAGCGTCAGCTCAAGGCTGAAGGGGTTGAGTTCGATCCGTTCGAGGTGGGCCGGCACGGTGGCGTACTGGGCCAACTGCTGGTTGGCGACGCGCAGCGCGACACCAGGAAGAATGAGGAAGCCGAGCAGGCTATAGAGGGCTACCAGGGCCACGATTGCGCCGGCGGCGCGAGTCAGTCCTTTGTACATGTGTCGCTTCGTCTGTCTAAGCAGGAGTGCTTGGAGTATGGCACGTTAAATCAGTTCCGCAGGCGCGACCACTTGGCCTCATTCGATGCCCATGCGCCGTTTGGCCCGATGCGCCGAGCCGTCGCGCATGGCCCAGCGCAGTACCGGTGCGGTGCGTTGCAGGCCCAGGCGAATCAGGCGCTGTTGCAAGGCTCCGTGCTGCAGGCCGAGCATGGCCTGTGCCCAGCCCGGCAGCAGGTCGATACCGGCGTGCAGCATCAGCTTGCCAACTGGCTGTGCCAGGCGGCTGGGGGCAGGGGCGTCGAGCAGGATCTGTATGACTTCATGGCTGCGCGTATCGCAATGCAGCTGCGGGCGCATGCGTTGCAGGTAGTCTTCGATCTGCTGACACGAACGTGGCACGTCACGGGCGCCAAGGCGCTCGGCGATCAGGGCGATTTCGTTGTAATAGGCATCCTGCTCGGTGCGCGGCAGGTGCGGGTTGCGATAACGCAGGTGGGCGGCGAGGAAACTGCTGACCTCCGCCACATGCACCCAGGTCAGCAGGTCCGGATCGCTGGCTGCGTAGGGGCGGCCGTCCGGTGCCGTGCCGGTGACCTGCAGGTGAATGGTGCGCACCTTGTCGATCAGCCATTCGGCATCGCCGGTGGCACCAAAGGTGGTACCGGAAATGAACTGGCTGGTGCGGCGCAGGCGGCCGAGCAGGTCTTCACGGAAATTGGAGTGGTCCCACACGCCGGCCAGGGCCAGCGGATGCAGCAGCTGCAGCATCAGCGCGCTGATGCCACCGACCAGCATGCTGGGGAAGTCGCCATGTACCTGCCAGCTGATGCTGTGCGGGCCGAACAGGCCCGGGTCGCCCTTGGGCGATTCCAGGTCGAGCTGGCCGAGGGCCAGCCCGGTGAGGCTCATGACCTGGGTTTCGATGCGGCGACGAAGGGCTTCCATGGCGACCTGAGGTTCAGGGCGGCCATGGACAGTGGCCGCCGGTTACTGGTTGAGGCGTTTATCGATCAGGCCTTGTACCACGCTGGGGTCGGCCAGGGTCGAGGTATCGCCAAGGTTGTCCAGCTCGTTGCAGGCGATTTTGCGCAGTATACGCCGCATGATCTTGCCTGAGCGGGTCTTGGGCAATGCGGGCGCCCACTGAATCAGCTCGGGCTTGGCGAAACTGCCGATTTCCTTGCTGACCAGGGCCAGCAGTTCGGCCTTGAGCGCATCGTCCGGGGTCACGCCATTCATGGGCGTGACGAAGGCGTACACGCCCTGGCCCTTCAGGTCGTGAGGGTAACCGACCACCGCTGCCTCGGCGACGCGGTCATGCAGCACCAGCGCGCTTTCCACTTCAGCGGTGCCGATGCGGTGCCCGGACACGTTGATCACATCGTCGATGCGCCCGGTGATCCAGTAGTCGCCATCGGCATCGCGGCGGGCTCCGTCGCCGGTGAAGTAATAGCCGGGCATGGGCTTGAAGTAAGTGTCGACCATGCGCTGGTGGTCGCCATAGACGCTGCGGATCTGGCCAGGCCAGCTGGCCTTGATGACCAGCAGGCCAGCGCCGGGGCCTTCGATCAGCTGGCCTTTTTCGTCCAGCAGTGCCGGTTGCACGCCGAACATGGGCTGAGTGGCGCAGCCGGGCTTGAGCGATTGCGAGCCGGGAAGCGGGGTGAGCATGATGCCGCCAGTTTCGGTCTGCCACCAGGTATCGACGATGGGGCAGCGTTTTTGCCCCACTTCCTCGAAATACCATTCCCATGCTTCGGGGTTGATCGGCTCGCCGACGCTGCCCAGCAGGCGCAGGCTTTTGCGCGAAGTGCCCTGCAGCGGTGCGGACCCCTCGCGCATCAGTGCGCGCAGGGCGGTCGGTGCGGTGTAGAAGATGTTCACCTGATGCTTGTCCACCACTTGCCAGAAGCGCGAGGTGTCCGGGTAGTTGGGCACGCCTTCGAACATCAGCGAGATCGCGCCATTGGCCAGCGGGCCATAGACGATGTAGCTGTGGCCGGTAACCCAGCCTACGTCGGCGGTGCACCAGAACACCTCGCCGTCGCGGTAATCGAACACTACCTTGAAGGTCATCGTCGCCTGCAGCAGGTAGCCGCCGGTGGTGTGCAGCACGCCTTTGGGTTTGCCGGTGCTGCCGGAGGTGTAGAGGATGAACAGCGGGTCTTCGGCCTCCATCGGCTCGGGTGGGCAGTCGTCGCCGGCTTTGTCGGTCACCTCGTGGTACCAGACGTCGCGGCCTTCGGCCCAGCTCACATCGCTGCCGGTGCGGCGTACCACGAACACGCTGCTGACCGCGGGGCAGCTGGCCAGGGCCTTGTCGACGTTCTGCTTCAGCGGGATGCGCTTGCCACCGCGCACGCCTTCATCGGCGGTGATCACAGTGCGGCAATCGGCGTCGAGGATGCGGTCACGCAGGGCGTCGGGGGAGAAACCGCCGAACACCACCGAGTGGATGGCACCGATGCGGGTGCAGGCGAGCATGGCGAAGGCGGCTTCGGGGATCATCGGCATGTAGATGCATACCCGGTCGCCTTTTTTCACGCCGCGGGCCTTCATCGCATTGGCCAGGCGGCAGACCTGGCGGTGCAGTTCGCGGTAGGTGATGGCCTTGGCGTCGTGGGGATCGTCGCCTTCCCACAGCAGCGCGGTTTGCTCTGCGCGCTGGGCCAGGTGACGGTCGATGCAGTTGTAGCTGACGTTGAGCTGAGCGCCATCGAACCAGCGAGCCTTGCCGGTGTTCAAGTCGCATTGCTGCACGCTTGACCAGGGCTTGACCCAGTCAAGGCGCTTGGCCTGTTCGGCCCAGAAGGTGTCAGGGTCGTCGACTGACTGGCGGTAGAGGCGGCGGTAGTCGTCGGGGGTGAGGGTGGCAGACTGGCTGACGGCCAGGGCCTGGGGGTAATTGCGGATATCGAACATGGCGGGTGGTCCTGCTCTTGTAAGGGGCGATGGACTGCAACGGCTATTCGATAGGACAGTGTAGCTGGGAGCGGTGTTCAACCTGTGCTGGCCTCTTCGCGGGTGAACCCGCTCCCACAGGGACCGCACGATGCGTGGAACTTGTGCAGTACCTGTGGGAGCGGGTTTACCCGCGAATAGCCCCGTGCAGGCGTTAGATCACCCGCGGTGACGGCCGCGGAAGTAGTTGATCAGGCCTTGGGTGGAGCCGTCTTCGGCGCTGTCTTCCAGGGTGCCAACCAGGCGTTGGTACACCCCCTTGCCCAGCTCTTTGCCCAGCTCCACGCCCCACTGGTCAAAGGCGTTGATCCCCCAGATGACGCTCTGCACGAACACCTTGTGCTCATACATCGCCACCAGCGCGCCGAGGCGGCGAGGGCTGATGCGCTCCACTACCAGGGTGTTGCTAGGGCGGTTGCCCGGGATCACCTTGTGCGGGGCCAGCT